>JAEZQD010000143.1 GCA_023413185.1 Bacillota bacterium | reverse complement strand
GCCGAGATACACGCGCCCGTCTGCCGCAAGCAGGGCGGCACCCACCAGATATCCCGAATAGGGCGCGTAGGCGCGCTCACGCGCCAAAAACGCCTGTTTGATCAGCTCTTTGTCGTCCATGCGCGGTTTCCCCCTTTTAGCCTTGTGTCAGTACGGCGGCACGGCTAGAGCCGTCGGTTTGCGCCGGTACGCCCAAAAGCCCCGCCGCTGTGGCGCCAATGTCCGCAAAGGTGGGCAGCGTGCCGAGGTTTACCCCCGCCCGAATCGGCTTGCCGTACACCAGCCACGGGGTGTACTCCCGCGAATGGTCGGTGCTTTGGGTGGAGGGGTCGCAGCCGTGGTCGGCGGTAATCATCAGTACGTCGTCGTCGCCCAGCAGGCGCGCAAGCTGCCCTATCTGTTCGTCGGCGCGGTTGAGTGCCTGGGTGTATCCCGCTACGTCGTTGCGGTGCCCGTAGGTCATGTCAAACTCCACGAGGTTTACAAAGCACAGCCCGTGAAAACCCCGCTCGGCAAGCTCCATGGTTTTTTGCATGCCGTCGTCGTTTGATATGGTGCGCACTGTTTCGGTAATGCCGCTTCCCGCGTAGATGTCGGTAATCTTGCCCACCGCAATGCTGTCGAGCCCCGCCTGCGCAATGGCATCAAGCACCGTGTCCCGCGGCGGGGCAAGTGAAAAGTCGTGGCGGTTTGCCGTACGACGGAAGTCGGGGTAGTCCCCTTCAAACGGGCGGGCAATCACCCTACCCACCCCGTGCGCGCCGGTTAAGATGCCCCGCGCCGCTTCGCAGTAGCGGTATAGCTCGTCGGGCGGTACAATACGCTCGTGCGCCGCAATCTGAAACACGCTGTCCGCCGAGGTGTATACAATCAGCGCACCCGTCTGCAGGTGCTCCCTGCCGTAATCCAGAATCACCTTGGTGCCGGAGTAGGGCTTGTTGCACAGCGTCCCTCTGCCCGTCTGTTGTTCAAACTGGGTGATAATCTCGGGCGGAAAGCCGTTTGGGTACACCGGCATGGGCGTAGGGGATACAATCCCCGCAATCTCCCAGTGACCGATGGTGGTGTCCTTGCCCGCCGATGCCTCGCGCATGCGCGCAAACGCACCGCTTGGGGAGGATACCGGCACGCCGCAGCCGATGCCGTCGATGTTGTACAGCCCCATAGCGGCAAGGTTTGGCAGGTGCAGTTTGCCTGTCTGCCAGCAGGCGCGCAAGGTATGGCTGCCCGCGTCGCCGTACTGCGCCGCGTCGGGTGCTTCGCCGATGCCTACGCTGTCGAGCACAATCAAAAACACACGGTTTGTTTTGTTGTTCATGGCGGTAAACTGCTCCTTTACATTATCCCTCGCCTATTTCGCAAGTGAAAGGGCGACCTTCATCATATCGGTAAACGAGTTCTGGCGCTGCTCGGCGGTCATCGCCTCGCCCGTGCGCACGTGGTCGGATATCGTGGCAAGGCACAGGGCGTTCTTGCCTGCCCGAGCCGCGTTCATATACAGTGCCGCCGCCTCCATCTCCACGGCGAGCACGCCCATCTTGCCCCACTGATCCACCGCGGTGGTGTCGTCGCTGTAAAAGGTGTCGCTTGAAAGGATGTTGCCCACCCGATAGGGCACGCCCAGTGCCTGAGCCGACTCAACCGCCTTGGTCAGCAGCCCGAAGCTTGCCAAAGGGGCAAACGAACCGGGCAGACCGTACTGGTGCGCAAAGTTTGAGTTGGTGCATGCACCCATGGCAACCACAAGGTCGCCCAGTGCAAGGGAGGGGTCAAACGCGCCCGCCGAGCCGATGCGGATGATGTTTTCCACCCCGTAGAAGTGATACAGCTCATACGAATAGATGCCCATGGACGGCATACCCATGCCGCTGCCCTGAACCGAGACGAGCGTGCCCTCGTACTCCCCCGTAAAGCCGTACATCCCGCGTACACTGTTGTAGCGCACGGGGTTTGTCAAAAAGGTGTCCGCCACCACCTGCGCGCGCAGCGGGTCGCCCGGCATCAGCACGGTTTTGGCAATCTCGCCCGGCTTTGCGCCGATGTGCGGGGTGGGTGTGTTGCTTGACATGATGTTTCACGCTCCTTTGTTTTGTGGCAAACCACATCGTTTCGATTGTTGCAGGGAACGGTGACCGTTATGTTTATCAGCCAACCAACTGTCGGCAGTTGTAGGCACGGCGTCCTCGACGTCCCGCTGCCTTGTTGATGTCAGTTTACAACGAACGATTGGAAATACAAACTTGCTTTGCTATTCGCTCCCTACGATTTGTTCGATAATACACACGAGAACCCGTTAATATCCGCCCGCCTCTCCTCCCGTCAGCAACGCGACGGCGGAGCTGGTACCGATGCGGGAACAGCCCGCCGCAAGAAACGCCTCGAGGTCTTGTCGGGTCTTTACGCCGCCCGCCGCCTTGATCTTTACGTTCTCGCCGATATGCCGTTGAAACAGCTCCACGTCCGCAAGGGTCGCGCCCGCCGTGCCAAAGCCGGTGGAGGTTTTAATATAATCCGCGCCCGCGTCGGTTACGCAGCGGCACAGGGCAATCTTCTCGTCCTCGGTCAGGTAACAGGTCTCGATAATCACCTTTAGCACCCTGTCGCCCACCGCCTGCTTTATCTGCGCAATCTCGGCGGTCACGCGGTCAAACGCGCCGTCCTTTACGTCGCACAGGTTAACGACCATGTCCACCTCGTCCGCGCCGTTTCGCAGGGCGTCTGCCGCCTCAAATACCTTGGCAGACGAAGTCATATACCCAAGCGGAAAGCCAACGACTGTGCAGATGCGTACCGCCTGCCCATACGCGGCGCGGATGCGCTCGATAAAGCACGTTGGCACGCACACCGTGGCGGTTTTATACGTGATATGCTCGTCGCACAGCGTAGCAATCTGCTGCCAGGTGCAGCCGGGCTTTAGCAGCGTGTGGTCGATGTGCGATAGAATCTCTGCGTTTTGCATCGGTATTCCCCCATTATCTTGCGCTGAAAGTCTGTTTTTTTCACTGTTTATCCTATCACATTTATTGACTGACTGTAAAGCAAAACCCCGCCCGAAGGCGCGGTGCGGGCATGCGGTTGCGGGTGTGTTCTGCCGTATTTTTCAATTGCGCAAACAATACCCGTATGCTATACTACCCTTTGGCGCTGTCAAGTTCTCCTCTTTATTTATAACATTATGGCAGCAGCAAAGGATGAAAACTGTTATGCTCGTGTGCTTTATCAAGGCAATACTGGGCGGTGTGTGCGTCGGTATCGGCGGTACGGTGTACCTTTCTACCGAGAACCACCTTGCAGGCGCTTTTTTGTTCTCTTTGGGGCTTTTGACCATCTACACCTTCGGGCTGAACCTGTACACCGGCAAGGTGTGTTACATACCCGCAAAGGGACGGCGTTTTGTGCCGGAGGTTCTGGTCGCACTTGCGGGCAACGCCGTGGGCACCGTAGGCATGGGGCTTCTTTTAAGGGTAACCAAGCTGCAAAAGCTGGTGCCGCATACGCAAGAGCTGGTTACCGCAAAGCTTTCAGACACGGTGCTAAGCACCGTAGTGATGGCGGTGCTGTGCGGGTTTTTGATGAGCATTGCGGTGCTTGGCTACACAAAGCTAAACGACGGGGTTGGGCGGTACCTTGTGCTTGTGCTTCCCATCATGGTGTTTATTCTGTCCGGATTTGAGCACAGTATCGCAAACCTGTTCTACTTCTCGCTGGCGGGTATGTGGAGCGGTAAAGCCCTGCTTTATATCCTGCTCGTTGCAGCGGGCAACCTTGCGGGCGGGGTAATCCTACCGCTGAGCGAACGGCTGCAAAATAACGGGCAAAACAAAGCCTGCTGACTCGAATAGAAGAATTGCCGCAGCGTCTGCCCATAACGGGCGGGCGCTGTTTGACTATGCCTTGAAAAATCTGTATTTCGGTGCTATACTATGTCCACACAACCACTATGACAGGGGGAATAATGCCACTTGGCTGCGCTGTGTGCGAATCAATTATCGTGCAGGTCATAAACGCAAGCCTTACTCGATATTATTCGGACATTCCTTACGCTGAGCGGCGATACCATGAAGACAATCGGACTAATCGGCGGCATGAGCTGGGAGAGCACCGTAACCTACTACGAACAGCTTAACACAGCCGCAAAGCAACAACTGGGGGGCTTACACAGCGCAAAGGTGCTGCTGTACAGCGTGGATTTTTACGAGGTGGAACGCTGCATGTCCGCCGGCGACTGGGACGGCGCGGCGGGCATACTCATAGACGCGGCAAAGCGGCTGGAGCGCGGCGGGGCGGATTTTTTACTCATTGGCACCAACACCCTGCACAAGGTTGCACCGCAGGTGCGGCAGGCGGTAGGCATCGAGCTGTTGCACATCGCGGATGCCGTGGCGGACGCACTGCTTGCAAACGGCATTCGGTCGGCGGCGCTGCTGGGCACCCGCTACACGATGGAGCAGGACTTTTACACCGCGCGCCTATCAGAGCGCGGCATTGCGGTAACGGTACCGGTTGAAGCCGAGCGCATTTGGCTTAACGCCACCATCTTTGACGAGCTGTGCCTTGGGGTAGCGACCCACGACGCAAAGCGGCGCATGAAAACGCTGTGCGAGCGGCTTTTTGCCGAGGGCGCAGGCGGCATCATCCTTGGCTGCACCGAGCTTGGCATGCTCATAACGCAGGCAGACACCGCAGTACCGCTGTTTGACTCGGTGCTTCTTCACGCCCGGGCAGCGGCGCGGCACGCGTTATTTTAGCATAACCAGTGTAAAATATCTTGCCACCCTAACAGCAAAGCACCCTCGACGCGCTTTGAGCGTGTGAAAGGGTTTTAGCTCTTACTTTACTTGTCTCGCACATTTTAAAAGATGCCTGCGGGTAAAAAAGACATCTTAGGAGGACACTGTTTGTGTTACACGCAGTCTATGTCGTGAGCGTTATGCTCATTGCCCCTAGCCTCTGCGTAATTATTGCATACGCAAAAGAGAGCAAAACCGCAAAGCCTCAGCTTATCCCCCTGCTTTGCAGGTGGTTTGTGTTTTGGTCTATCGGTATTCGCAGCGCGACTGCGGGTCTTATGCAGATGCTAAACCCCGCCTACACCGAGCGGCTGCTGAATGTGGGCACCGAAAACATGCTGATTATTCAGGAGCTTGGCTTTGCAAACCTTGCTATTGGCGTTATCG
>JAEZQD010000128.1 GCA_023413185.1 Bacillota bacterium | reverse complement strand
GGATATCGGGCGCACGTTCGAGTATGGTTTGCTCCGCCCAGATGCCCTGGTGAATCATCGCGACCTGCCCGTCCGCAAAATCGGCGCACTGCTGCTCAAACCCCGACGCCATCGGGTTTTCACCGCCGTAACGCGCCACAAGGTCAAGCACATCAAGCGCATACGAAATCTCGGGAAAGTCGTACACCGATTTTTCGCCGGTGCGAATACGGTCAAACACGCCCTGATAGTCCCCGCCGCCTATGTCGCTCGCCGAAGGGTAAAAGGTCTGGGGCAGTACCCACCAATCCGCAAAGCCGGTGGAAAAGGGGGTAATTCCCGCATTGCCGAGCTGTATACACACCGCCTCGTATTCCTCGAGCGTTGTGGGAAGCCTATGTATGCCCGCTTGCTCAAACAGGGCTTTGTTGTAGATAAACGAGTGCGACTGCACCAGTAACGGCACGCCTGTTACGCTGTCGCCCACCGTAACGCCCGCAAGCATGGCAGGCTCAATCCGTTCGATAAACGGCTGGGCGGACAGGTCGTAGATATAGTTTTTATACACCTTGTTGTCATTGTATGCGCTGGAGATAAAAAGGTCCGGCACTTCGCCTGCGTTAATCTTGGTTTTTAGCACCTGAATATAGTCGTTTTGGCGAATCTCCAACTGAATGCGAACGTCGGTTCGAAGGTGTTGGTAAACCGCCACCATCTCATCAAACTGCTCGGTCATTTCCGGGCTGTTAAACAGAAAGTTGAGGACCTTTGCCTCTGGTTTTACGGCATTCTCCTTGGGAAGCGACATCCCCGCCTCGGGCAGCTCGCAGCCAATACACAGCATTAAGATTGCCCCCGCCGCACACACCGCGACCGCCGCTGTTTTAAGGTGCTTTAGCATCCTCATTCTCATCCACCCCGTTTCACCTTAGCTAGAGATATTTTTACGGAAATTCTATTTTCAGTATAACTTTTTGTGCGTTTTTTGTAAATTGCTTTGCCGAAAAATGATTATTTTGTATGTTCTATGTTAATTCCAAACAGAATTTGTGATATAATAAAAGGCATAGTACCGAGTGGTGGGTTTCGTCAGCATTACTATCACCAATTGAATCGATGTTAAAACAGCGCTTTATCCCGACACAACAGGGCTTTGTCATCAATCGGAGGTGCATTTTGGGTGAACCTGCTTAACAAACTACAACAAGGGCTTGGAACTATGGCATTATCGGTCAAGCTTACCGCCATCTTCGGGCTTTCTATGGTGATGGTTTTTATTCTGATTGTAACCCTTACGGTCGGTCGTTCTATTGTTGTAATCAGGAATACCTTCACCGAATCAAACCATGCTGTTTTAAGCATGACGCTTAACGACCTTGACGCTTACACCGACGCGCTGCTCACCTATTCTCTATCCATCCGCAACGACGAGAGCTTTATGCAATGCCTTGCCTCGCCCGCTTCCTTTGACTATGAAGCAGAGATGTATACTAAAAGCTTGGTTCGCAATATATTTTACTCCCGCAGCGATATCAACAGCTACACGGTGTATATGCTGCCCCTTGGCAAAGCGTTCTCCATATCCAAAGACTCCCCCAACGTGCGGTCGTTTGGCAGCCAAACGCCGTCGCTGATACCCGGGTTTGAGGACGCCTCGCGGGAAGCGCCCTACCTGCACTCCGCTCCGCTGGGGACAGACGGTCTTCACACCATAACCCGCGTCATCATCAACGTGGCGGACGGCAAGCCTCTTGCCGCGGTGGTGATGGAGGTTGACAACTCATACATCAATGCCCTTGCCCGAAACAGTTCGTTCGAGACCGGGGAGGTGCTGCTGCTTAACAGCGGCAATCGCATCTATTACACCAGCAACCCCGAAATGATAAACGCCCCCAGCCTTGTTCGCTTAAGCCCTGATCTGGTTGCCGCGCTGCGCGGGGAAAGCCCCGTTGTACAGGTGAATGAAGGCGTGTATTATATGGTGGCGGATACCTCTGCAAAGTACGAGTGGCGCTTTGTACACTTACTTCCCAAGTCGACAATCGACGAACAGATTGCCGACCTGCGCCAGGATCTGCTGCTTATCTCGATCCCCTTGCTCATACTCTGCCTGCTTTTAATCTTTCTCTCTGCGCGTTACCTTACCCTGCCGCTGTATGCGTTAAGCGGAAAGGTAAGCGGCAACGGCAAACCGCTACCCGAGCCCCTGTGCTGCTTTGGTGGCAGCGCCGAAATCCATATGCTGTCCGAGCGGTTTGACGAGCTGACGTCAAGGGTGACTGACCTAAAGGAACAGTATAACCAGGCCGTGGTGGAGCGAGACAGCACCCAGCTCTCGGTTTTACAGGCTCGCGTCACACCCGGCATCATCAAATACACGCTTAAGGCATTTTCCTCTCTTTCCACGCGTCGGGGTCATAACCGACTTACCCAGATGACCGACGGCATGCTGAACCTGATGGAATACACCGCAAGCCCGAATGATTACGAACGGGTGGAGGATGAGGTGCTGTTTACGAGTGGCTACCTACAGCTGATAAAAACACAAGCGTTTGAACAGTTTGACTATCGTGTGAGTGCCGACGACCGGTGCCTTGAGCTGATGATTCCAAAGCTTTGCCTTTACCCGCTCGCGGAATATGCCCTGCTGCGCACCCAAAACACCGCCCGCGACGATACCTTCATCAGCATTCATGTGCGGCTTCAGGGCGGACTGATTGTGATTGTGGCGACCGATAACGCCGGCCCGCCCACCCACTTGCAGCTGGACGAGATGCGGCGTAAAATAGAGGCGCCCACCGGCGGCATTGTATCCGGCTCCGGGTTTGCAAACCTTGCCGCCCGCCTTCACCTGATGTACAAGGATGAAGCATCCGTTACTCTTGACGTAAAAGAGAACAGCACTACCATCACCATCTGCATTCCGATTAACGAGGAATTATAGTAATCTGCCCCTTACAGCAGCGGAGCGGACGGCAAAAGCCGTCCGCTCGTTTTTTGTTTAGCTTAGCTCAAACTGTCCGGTATACAGCTGATAGTACCTGCCCTTTTGCGCTATCAGCTCGTCGTGGTTGCCGCGCTCGATAATCTCGCCGTTTTCAAGCACCAAAATACAATCGGCGTTGCGCACGGTTGATAGGCGGTGCGCAATGACAAATACGGTGCGCCCCTTCATCAGGGTGTTCATGCCCTTCTCTATCAGCGCCTCGGTGCGCGTGTCTATCGAGCTGGTAGCCTCGTCGAGTATGAGCACCGGCGGGTCGGCAACCGCGGCGCGTGCAATGGCGATAAGCTGGCGCTGCCCCTGACTGAGGTTGGTTCCGTCACCCGTCAGCATGGTGTCGTACCCGTTAGGCAGGTGGTTAATAAACCAATGCGCATTCGCAACCTTTGCCGCCGCCACAATCTCGTCGTCTGTGGCGTCAAGTCGCCCGTAGCGGATGTTCTCACGCACCGTGCCGGTGAACAGGTGGGTATCCTGCAGCACCATGCCCAGCGACCTGCGCAGGTCGTCTTTTTTTATCTTGGTGATATTAATACCGTCGTAACGAATCTTGCCGTCGGTGAGCTCGTAAAAGCGGTTGATTAGATTTGTGATGGTGGTCTTGCCCGCTCCCGTGGAGCCCACCAGCGCAATCTTCTGCCCGGGGGTTGCATACAACGTTACGTTGCCAAGCACCGTTTTATCGGGCACATAGCCAAACGTCACGTTCTCAAACCGCACATCTCCGTTTAGACGCGCATAGGTTATGCTGCCGTCGCTGTGGGGATGCTTCCACGCCCACAATCCGGTGCGCTGCTCGCACTCGGTAATCCCGCCTGTCTCATCCTCGCAGCAGTTGACAAGCGTGACATAGCCGTCGTCGGGTTCGGGTGTTTGGTCAATGATCTCAAAGATGCGTTCCGCACCCGCAATCGCCATTAGGATGGAGTTGAACTGCTGTGAAAGCTGTACAATCGGCTGAGAAAACTGGCGCGAATACTGCAAAAACGAGGCGATTGAGCCGATGTCCATCCGCCCTGCGATGACCATAGCGGCACCCACCGAAGCGGTTAGCGCAAAGTTAACGTACGAAAGGTTGCCCATGATAGGCATGAGTATACTGGCGTAGGTGTTTGCGCGGGTGGAAACCGAGCGCACCGTTTCGTTGAGCACGGCAAAGTCGGCCTTTACGCGCTCCTCGCGGCTGAACACCTTCACCTCTTTGAGCCCTTCAATCATCTCCTCGATGTACCCGTTGGCGGCGCCTATGGCCTTTTGCTGCGCCTTAAAGTTGGCCGCGCTCTTGCCGCCGATGGTTTTTACGATAAGCAGCATAACCACAAGCATCACGATAATCAGCAGCGTCAGAAGCGGACTGATGATGAGCATCATAACAAAGGTGCCCACCACCGTAATAAACGAATTGATTATGCCCGACGCACTGTTGCTTAGCGCCTCGCGTAGCGAATCGACGTCGCTTGTGAAACGGCTCATCAGCTCGCCGTGGGTATGGGTGTCAAAGTAGCCGATGGGCAGATCCTCCATGCGCTCGAACAGCTCCTTTCGCAGGTTGTTGAGCGTCTTGGTTGAAAGTGTAATCATCAGGCGGCTATAGATATAGCTGGAGACAGCACCCGCGGTGAAGATGCTTGCTGTGATAACAATCAGCTTAATTAGCGGCAGGTAGTCCTCAAACGACGGTGAAGTACCTACAAGCGGAAGGATGCCGTCGTTGATAATCGGTTTGAGAAAATAGGTGCCCGCAACGCCCGCAAGCGAGCTGATGATAACAAACAGTACAATCAGCGCCAGGCGCAGCTTGTATCGCGTCAGGTAGCCAAGCAGCCGCATAAAGGTTTTGCGCATATTTTTAGGGCGAGCCATCGCCATCTGTGGTCCATGTCCGGGTCCCGGCATTACTGCGCCACCCCTTTCTGTTGAGACAAGAATACCTCTTTGTAGATGTCACTGCGCGCAAACAGCTCGTCGTGGTTGCCGATGTCGGCAATCTGCCCGTTGTCAAGCACAATAATCTTATCCGCATCGCGCACCGAAGCCACGCGCTGCGCAATAATAATCTTGGTGGTGTCGCGCAGCTCGTTTGCAAACGCCGCACGTATCTTTGCATCGGTGGCGGTGTCCACGGCACTGGTGCTGTCGTCTAATATCATGATTTTGGGGCGTTTGAGCAATGCCCGTGCTATGCATAGGCGCTGTTTCTGCCCGCCGGATACGTTTACGCCGCCCTGTCCAAGGTCGGTGTCGTACCCTTCGGAGAAGCTTGTAACAAAGCTGTGTGCCTGTGCCGCACCCGCCGCCCACTCAACATCCTGCTGCGCGGCATGGGGATTGCCCCACTTGAGGTTTTCGATAATGGGACCCGAGAACAGCACATTCTTCTGCAGAACCATGCCTATGGCGGCACGCAGCGCGTCGAGGGGGTAATCTCTGACATCGTGCCCCGACACCAGCACCCTGCCCCCCGTTACGTCGTATAAGCGGGGGATGAGGTGTACCAGCGTCGTCTTTGCCGAGCCGGTACCGCCCAGTATGCCCACCGTTTCGCCCGACCGGATGGTAAAATTGATGTTGTCG
Source organism: Bacillota bacterium (assembly GCA_023413185.1). GTDB lineage: Bacteria > Bacillota > Clostridia > Oscillospirales > Ruminococcaceae > Acetanaerobacterium. The sequence goes on along the minus strand of JAEZQD010000128.1, from coordinate 18,659 downwards.
AGTGTATTCTCCTCGGCGGTTTGGCTGTACTTAAACGACACATTCTCAAAGGTGATTTCGCCGTTTTGCACGGTCAGCGAGGGGTCGCAGCCTTGGTCGGTAATGTCGCTTTGCTCGTCGAGTACCTCAATAATACGCCCAAAGGACGCACGCGAGATGACCAGTGTGATAAACACCATCGAGATCATCATCAGCGAGACCAAGATCTGCGTAACGTAGGTGATAAAGCTCATCAGCTCACCGGTGAGCATCTGCCCGTCGATTACTAGGTTGCCGCCGAACCACAGGATTGCGATGATGCAGGAATAGATCGTCAACATCATCAGCGGCATGCCGAAGATTACAGTGTACTCCGCCTTGCGCTGGGCGTGCATCACATCGTCGTTGGCCCCGCCAAACTTCTCCTTTTCATGCTTTGCGCGCACAAAGGCCTTGACGACGCGAATGCCTATCAGGTTCTCTTGAATCGATGCGTTGAGCTTATCGAACTTGCCGAGCATGATGGTAAAGCGCGGAAACGCCCGCATCATGATAACGCCGATGCACAAGGCAAGCAGCGGCACCGCAAACAAAAACACCGAAACCAGGCTTTGGTTGATGCTGTATGCCATAAGAATCGCGCTGACCATCATAACCGGCGCGCGTACCAAAAGGCGCAGGCTCATCATTACCGCGTGCTGAATGTTGTTGACGTCGGTGGTCAGGCGGGTAATCAGCGACGCCGTACCCAGACGGTCAATATTTGAAAACGAAAAGCCCTGTATGCGGTTAAACTGCGTCTTTCTAATCTGTGAACCAAGCCCCATAGCGGCATAGGCAGAAAAGTACGAGGCGGATGCGCCGCACACCAAGGAAAACAGCGCCATTAACACCATCTTTCCGCCCGTCTGCAGAACAAGCGTCATATCCTTGGCGGGAATACCCTTGTCAATAATCTCCGCCATCAAAAACGGAATGCGTATCTCTAACAACACCTCAAACACAATTGCGATTGGTCCGAGCAGCGCAAACAGCCAGTAGGGCTTCATCAGGCGAAGCAGCTTTGCTAATTTTTTCATGCGCATTTCTCCTTTACTCTAAACGGTTTTAATCCGATTGTTTGCGTTTTGATTCCTTTGACTTTTGCAGCTCCATTGCCTGCGCCACCAGTGAGAACATGCTGTTGTCCGTGAGGGTTTCGGTTGAAAGGTTTTCGATGATGCGGTCCAGATACGCACTCAGCGCATCAATCTCCTGGTGAGAAAACCCCTCGAGCATCTTGCCGTTGGATGCCTCGATGTGTGCGCGGCAGAAGTTTGCCGTTTTTATGCCCTTTTCGGTAACGCTAAGCTGATTGCACCGACGGTCGTTTTCATCCCCCACCCGCTCTATGAGTCCCGCACGTTCCATTCGTGCCACCGAACGAGCGACGGAAGGGGCGGACACCTGCATGTACTGTGCAAGCTGCGCCTGTGTGCAGCCGTTGTTCTTTGTCACAAAGTCAAGTACGGGGAACTGACCAAAATACAGCCCTTTTTCTATTGTTGCCTTCTCTATCGTAATGCGGTGCATCAGCGAGATGCGCATCATCTTTTTGCCTACCGACGTTGTAGAACGTTCCATCTCCGTTCCTCCTTTTTGAGCCTGCTGCATGCTGTTACCCCAACGCAGCGGGTGCAGCGTAAGGTCTTTGTGCCTTCAAACGTCAAACAAAAACAGTAAGCCGGTTAATAGTTAACCGATTTACTGTTTTGAATTATACTACTCTTGCTCTAATAGTCAACTACATAACCACAGTATTCACATTTTGTTTAAAAAATAAGCCCTGCAACTAAACTATTCCGCGCGGCGCTTCTTAGCCCGAACCCCCACAAGCAGCTTAGCTGTACAGCTGACCGGTGTAATGCAAAAACCGCTGCGTTGCCTCGCGATACCGCGCCTGAGCAATGGGCACCGCCTGACCATCCGATAGGATGAACTGCAAGCCGCCGATGCGCTCCACCTTTTCCAGATTGACGATATAGCTTTTGTGGCATCCCATGAACCGACCGTCCAGACGCTGCGCAATATCGGAAATTCGGTTATACGCCTGCACGTTCTGCCGCTGTGTGACGATGCGAATCTCGCGCAGAGCCGATTCGATATAAAGAATCTCAGAAAACGGTATGGTCTGTATCTCGCTTTTTTTCTGTACGTTGATGTAGCGTTCCTTTAGCTGCTTTGCCCTGCGGGCTGCCAGTAAAACCGCGTTGGCAAGCGCCGCCTGCCTCACCGGCTTTTTGAGAAAGTACACATGCTCCACCTCATAGGTCTTTTCGCACCATGCGGCGAGTACCGACATAAAGATAACCTGCACACATGGGCTTATCTTTAGTATCGCCTCTACCATGGATATGGAGCTTTTGTTGTTTAAGACGGTGTCGCACAGCAGGATGTCTACCAGGTGGGCGTTTTGCTGCATATAATCGGTTAGCTGTTTTGGGGTAGTAAAAAACACGGCATTGACCCGTTCATCAACTTGAAGCATGGCAATCTCTTGCCTGAGGTTGTTTAAATGGGCGACATTTTCGTCACAGCACACGATGAATATCAAGGCGTTCTACCCTCCCCTTCATCAGACCTTTTCACTTGCCCTTATGCATGGACGGCTGCATCGGTGTAGTGCCTCACTGCGTTTGGAAACTGCGTGGCACCTGAGACTTCCTCATTTTGCAGCCTGCCGGTACGCACCGATGCACGACCTTTTGATGCAGATTGTTGTCAGTTGTTTTACCTTTATCTTACCATTTTCGACAACTTGTTTCAACTAAAAGACCACGATAATACACCAAACCGCAGGCTGGCTTACGCCGGTCTGCGGTTTGGTGCAATGTAACCCGTATCGAAAAGCTAGAAGTAAGCTAATTCTGCTGCTGCAGCCCTTAACCGTGGGTAAGGGTGTGCGTGCTACGATTGGTACAATGCAAAGAACAGTGTACAGGTTCATCATCGGTTACTTTTATTGTATAGGTTTCTATCCGTTTTATCAAGTGCACGCAAGGGTATAATCGCCTGTTTTTTGCGTATTACGGCAGGATACCCCGCAAACAGGCTACGCGTTCTTCATAATAACGCTCTCAACGACATCGGCAACATCCTCGCAAGCGTCACAGCATTTTTCCATTCGCTCAAAGGTTTCCGTCCAGCCTACAAGCTCCTTCGCGGTATGCTCGGTGGTGTACAACGACCGCACCGCTTGGGTATACAGGCGATCCCCCACCTCCTCGAGGTAGTTGACCTTAACCAGATGCTCGTGAATCGTCTTTGACCTGCGGAAGTTCGAAAACTCCTGCATCGTCTTCTTGAGCTCTTCGCAGCACTGCATAATCGTCTCGCTAAACTCCAGTGCCTCGGGTAACACCGAGCCAATGTTGTACATATAGATGCGCAGCATAACATCCTCAATGGCATCGGTAACATTATCAATCTGGTGCGCAAGCATCATGATGTCCTCCCGCTCGATGGGGGTGATGAACTCCTTAATCAGCTTGCTTATCATATCGTGCTTTGCAATGTCGGCAGTGTGCTCGATGTGATGCATCTCCTTCACCTTTTCAGACACCGTATCCAGATCAAAGTGGGTAAGCACCTCATGGAGGCACCGAGATGCCTCACAGCAGTACTCTACCATCTCCACAAACATTCCAAAGTAATCGCAGTCGCGCTTGTTTGCCATTATAAACATCCTTCCATTATCAATGTTTTATTGGAATATCCACATAAACAGGTGCACCATTAAAAAACCGATCAGCCCGCAACCGGGAAAGGTGAGAACCCAGGTGAGCACCATATCTTTTACAACACCCCAGTTAACGTTGCGTATTGTTTTTGCCGCGCCAACACCCATAATTGCGGTGGTCTTGGTGTGGGTGGTGCTTACGGGAATACCGGTAAGCGACGACAACAGCAGGCACCCCGCGGCAGCGGTATCTGCTGCGAAGCCCTGATACTTTTCAAGCTTTACCATATCCATGCCTACCGCCTTGATGATGCGGTAGCCTCCGATCGAGGTGCCGATTCCCATAACGGCGGAGCAGAACACCATGAGCCAGATCGGTATTTCGAAGGATGTCACCCCTGCTTGTCCGTTTGCGAGAAACATGCCAAGCAAAAACACGCCCATAAACTTCTGCCCGTCCTGTGCGCCGTGCATGAACGACATAGCAGCCGCACTCGCTATCTGCGCGCCTTTAAAGGGACGAATGGTCTTTCTTCTGTCCACTCTCTTGCAGATAAGCTCCACAAACTTTACGGTAAACCAGCCCATACCAAAGCCCAAAATCGTGGAAAGAACAAGACCATAGATGACCTTGATCCACTCCGCACCATTGATGCCGTCAATACCGCCCTGCAAGGCGATAGCCGCACCCGAAAGACCCGCAATCAGCGCATGGCTTTCGCTGGTGGGAATACCAAACCACCATGCGGCGGTTGCCCAAATCACAATGGAAACCAACGCCGCGCACAGCGCGATGAGTGAGGTTTTGGGGTCGCCTCCGAAGTCCACCATATTATAGATAGTCTGCGCAACGGTTTTGTTAACAAGCGTCATAACCAGCACGCCAAAAAAATTGAATACAGCCGCCATTAAGATAGCAGCAGCGGGTTTCATTGATCGCGTCGAGATGCAGGTGGCAATCGCGTTGGGCGCATCGGTCCAACCGTTGACCAATATAACGCCGGTGGTTAACAGTACCAAAACAAAGAGTGCGGGATTGGAAGTAACCTGAGAGAAGAATTCAGCAAGAGATATTGTCATGCCACATTCCGCGCCTTTCTATATTCATTTTTATTAAACTATACAATGGTTTATCATAGAAAAGGGTCTGCGCCAGTGACAACCCTATTAATAATAAAGGGTTCTTCTTATGCAAGTCGCTGCTCATATCAATAAACAAGCAAGACCCTTTTTCGTGTTGGGATGCTACTGATATTTTACTGCCTTGTATATTATAAGCCCAAACACACCAAGTTACAAATACTTTTTCTTTCTTTATACCACTACGACTGATTGCTTACGACAAAGCGCAGATTGTATTGGCTTTAGCCGAGCGGTATGCCAAAAAACGGCACAGCGCATGACAATGCGTTTGGTGCCGTTTGTATTTATTAGCATCAATATAGCAGCTTGCCTATCCCTTTTCGTTGCGACGGCTGAGCAGCAACAGCAGGCAGGCACAAAGCAACAGCCCTGCCGCCACAGCGATAACCCACGGATGGAGTGCTGCGGGGGCGTGCTGCCCTTTCTGCACAGCAGGATACGTGCCTCCGCCAATGGGCGGCTCATCCGTTACGGTCTGGTCTGCCTGTGCTGTCTCCATGGGGGTACTTAGCCGCTCCTGCAGGGCGGTCGCGTCCACCCACACGGTACCACCCAGCCCATACTGCTCTCGTGTTCGGGTTTGACTGATCAGGTAATAAGACACGCTGCAGCCGTCGCCGACGCGATACGCATAGCCAAGCCCGTCCACAAGGTTTACCAAGCGAACCGTAACACGTTGCCCGTCAGGTGAGTTATGCGCAATCCAATCACCTATCACGCTATGATGGGCAGAAAGGTCCAGGCTTGACCCGGACTGTTTCATCTCAACGATCTCAAAGCGGTCGCGCACCTGCTCGTCGAAATACGAAAGAAACCCTGCATCCAGCTGTACCCGCTGAGCGATGTACTCGCTGTCGGGCGAGTAGTAGTTGTAGCGCAGCAGGGCATAACCGGCAGGCTGCCCATGCGCGTCAAACAAGCCGGCGTGGTAAAGCTGCTCCTGCAGCGGCAACTCGCTGAGCGGCGCAGGGTCGCTAAGTGCGGTATTTGTTAGCGCAAACACCGGCGCCAAGGTGGAAAGCCTGACCGTCAGCCCCTGTGCGGTGAGCACCTCGGCAGAAAGGCCGGAAAGGGGGACGTCGCGCGCCTGTTCGTTTTGTGTGGCAAAGCCCCAGTCCGTCCTTTCCTCAGCGGATATAGAGACTACATTTATAAGTATGAATATAACTAACATACCCATTGCCGCCGCCCGTTTGTATCGTTTCCTGCTCAACTCGGTGTCCCCTCCTTCGCACCATGATGCGGGTTGGTGTGGTTATAAGCGTGCATCGCACTGCTCAAGTATTTATATTTATTCTTGTGAATATATGTCGCTTTACTGGACGGTATAGGTCACCGTCTGGGTGGTTACGCCCAGCGGGCTTTCGCAGTACATGGTCACGATATCTCCCTTACGCAGCCGTTTCATCAGCATCTGGTGAAACCGTCCGTTCTCATCCGCTCGGGTGGCATGGTACCCACCGTTGTTCACCTGCGTATAGACGATATAGTTGTTTGGTGCGCTCCCCGAAACGCCAAATGCGCCCGGAATGGGCGGGAAGGCCATATACTCCTTTAAGCCCTGCGCGTCCTGCCGTATCTGCGCCGCAGTGGGAGGTGCATTGTCCCCCTGGTTGTACCGTGCAAGGGTTGGCGGGTCGGCAGGGTTAATGCAATAGTACACCCATGTAACCGCCGCGGTGCCGTAGCTGGAGTGAAACCCGTCGGTTAACAGCTGCCGCTTTGTGACCGATACGGTCGTGCCGTCCCACACGTCATACACCGTGTACAGCCCGCTGCGGAAGTTGTAGCCTGTTATCACAAGCGAGTGCCCCACGCTTGCGCCGGGGCTATACACGTTGCCTATGACGTACATCCCCTCGTCGAGCACCGCCTGTGCGTCGTTCCATGCCGTGCGCAGCACACTGCCGTCCAGATAGTTGCCCAGCCCCTGAGGCAGCGCATCGGAAGCGGTTGCATAGCTCATCGCGTCAAAGGTATCCTGCCGATACCCCGCGTTGTTTACATCACTGCCCAGCACTGAGATGACAATGCCCTGCTGCCCCGCGTCAACGGTATAATCGCCGTCCGCATCAATGCCCGCATAAACCGTTCGCAGCCCTGCGGGGTTTACCGCTTTTACCGCACCGCGTGGCAGGGTTTGCAGACGACGGTACCGATTGTTATATCGCTCCCCCACCATCTTAGCGCAGGTTGCCCAGCACCAATTAGTTCGGTTTTGTATGTACGGCTCAGGGCTGCGGATTATCCCATCCGCAAACACCCAGATGCAGTCGGCAAGCAGCAGGCAAACCGCCGCTGCGGCAAGCAAAGTCGCCATCATCCGCATCAGGCGCTTTGCGGGTGTTACTGTTTTGATTATCCTCATGGGTCTAGCCATTCCTTTCCGGCTCACTGTGCCGCATAGGCGCAAAACGCCATGCCAAACAGGGGTGTGATTTTACAGCAATCAAGCTGTGTGTCCACAGCTTTTATCCGTAGTATCAGAGCTGCCTTTTGTTAAGGGTTAATCTCGCGCGCCCCACCCTGGAACTGCTTAAGCTGCACTAAGTCGGTTAAGGTGATGTCCTCCCTTGAAGCGGTGAACGCGTCGCCTGCCGAGCGGTTGACATCAAGCAGGTAGTAATCGCTGTAGGTTGCGGTTTTCCCCGTAAACAGGTTTATCAGCAGGGTAATCGCCTGCACGGTATCCACCGCACCGTTGCCCGTAAGGTCGCCGCGCCGCTGGTCAACCCGGATTGTTTTTACCGTTTCTCCGATAGCGGGATGAGTTAACGTAATTGTCTCAAGCCCCTTACCTACCGCGGTAAGAACACCGTTTGAAAGAGTAAGATGACCGTTGTTTGTAATCGTCATCCAAACCTGCTGCGGGGATGCATAGGCGGGCGTAAACGCCAGCGCCACCGGCACGCTCTGCGGCAGATAAACGGTATTCGGTACCGTTACATCCATCCCAACCGCCATAACGGGCGGATTTTTGTGGATGGGAAGCCCTCCGTTTTGCAGGGGTATTGCCGCCCATGTGTTCGTAAAATCCCAACCGCTGAAACTATTCTGGTTGTTCATGGCGGTCTGTGTCAAACCCTCGAGCACGCCGCCTTCCAGCATTTCGGCTCTTAGTGCATATTGAGCAGCCAGCGTTCTATCGTAATAACAGCCTTGTACGTTTGTGCCCTCGTTGCAATATGCAACAAACGCATCTGAAATCTTTTTGATACCCGATATTTTTGCCGAAGTATAACAGCGCACAAGGCTAGATCCCTCTTTACTAAACACCACAAGCCCGGCACCCTCGCTCTCATTGGGAGGATTGACTGCGGTTATGTTGCTTATAGCGTAACAGTTACTCACAACGGAACTGCTCAGCTCATACACCAGTCCTCCCATTGAACTCACATTGCCGCCGGTTGTGCTTTGTCCCGAGGAGCGCATTGTGCTGTTTGCAAAACACCGCTGAATTGCACCGCTTTCAAAAAGGTCGCACAGCCCGCCAGTTTCGTTCCATTTGCCTCCTGTGTGCGTGATGCTGCCCGTAAAAGAAGACGAAGTGACATTCGTATATACCATCGCCCCACACAGCCCGCCCACGTAACTATAGGTATCCCCGCTGCCGGTAAGGGTGACCGAAATACTGCCCGTCGCCACACAGTTTTGTATTTCAGCGCGGTTTGCCGATGTTCCGTCAACGCGCGCCGCAAGCAGCCCGATGATATAGTTGTCGTACCCCTGCCTTGCATTGACGACTATCGATGCATTTGCAACGGCAAGGTTCTTTACGCTACCGTACTCGATGCAGTTAAACAAACCAAGCCCTGTATTCTCGGTAATGGTCCGGGTGGAGCGGATGGTCATATTTAGCACGGCGTAGCCTCTGCCGTCGTAATGCCCCTCAAACGCGCCGCCTGTATAGTAGGTGCCAATCGGCGTCCAGCTTGGGATGCCCGAAAGGTCGATGTCGCAGGTTTGTGCAAAGTATACCCCGTTAGACACACTGCCTGCAAAGTAATGCAGAAGAGCCAGCTGCTTAGGGGTACTTACGGTATAGGGGCTTACCTGCGTGCCACTGCCCCCATAACCCGCCGCCACAAGGGTAATCATATCCTGGGCTGTCTGCCCGTCCTGATAGGTGACGGTGCATGTAATCTCGGTTATCCCCTCGGTTTGGGATGAATGGGTGACGATGCATTCACCGCCGTTTGGTGAAATTGAGACCTGTGTATCACCACCGGTAATTTGCCAAGCAACGTCTTGTACCAAGTCTGGTTGTACTGCGGTTGCCGTAAGCGTCATTGACCCGCCAACTGGCATAAACAGGCTGGATTGCCCAAACTCTACTTCCGCCGTAAACTGCCCGCTGCTCAACAGCCATGTGCTCTCGGCCGAGGCGGTTGCGGCAAACGTCCAGCACGAGCCGATCGCGCCCTGATTCTTTACCGGGGTAATCACGCCCGCATCCCGCAGATCAAACTGCGTCGACAGCTCCCCCGAGCCTGTGGGCGGTTCGTCCGGTTCCACATCCGATTCGTAATACAGGGTGTACTGCTCAAGCTGCGCTCCGGGGATAAAGCCGTCCTCGGTCTGCGCGCTGCTTCCGGTACCGGGCTCGATATCATAGGCATTATAAGGTGCAATATCGTACGGCTCTGCCCCCTGTTCGCCGATAACCACATCGTCGCTGATTACCAATGCGCCCGGCTCGTCAGCGGAATACTCCGCTTCTTGCTCCTGCCCGACCGTTCCTGTCGCAACCCCGCTTACCCCAAACCCCTTGACGCACAGGTTTGCGGTGTACCGTACAGCGGTATCCTGCCAAGTGCCTCCAAAACTTATGAAGCTCTGACCCGCCTGAGCCGAAAAGGACTTATGATTGCTTACTCTAACTTCCAGTGCAACGGGGTAGCTCGTGGTATTTGCAATCTTCACAACAACCGCAAACTTCTGCCCCGCACTAACCGCAACCCCGTGGTCTAGCCTTACGGTATGGTACCCTGCAAAGCCCTGTGTGCCGCTCGCGCTCGGGTTGCTCAAGGCGGCCACTGCGGGCAGTGTAAGCGCGCCCGTTGTTCCGGTAACCACATATACCTCGTACGGTACATTGTCGGTCAGTGCGTAAAATGCGGCGGCCGTAATTGTTTGCGGGGAGGCTGCGGTAAACACGTTTGCCATGTAGTAGTAGTCGGGGTTTGTAGCCGGCAGCCCGACCGATGCGGTGTGCCCGTATGGGTCGTGCTGGTGGTTGTAGTCAAATTCATCGGACGATGCGCCCGCTATGTATACCGCCGTGGTGGGACGATTCTCGTCCCCGCCAACAAGGTAGCTTCTGCCAAGGCATTTATCCTCGTAGGACAGATAAAAGTACCCGCCGCCTGCTCCGCCGGAGCCATAGCTGTTCTTGATAATAAACGCGCCGTCGTTCTGCGGCTGGGTCCCCGAATTAAATCGGGATTTGGAATAACTGTCATCCCACCCCACTACCGTAACCGCGTGACCGTAGTTAGCGTTTAGCGTATAGGTTTCGGGCATATAGTAGGAGGCGGTTGCGCTGTTCATAAAGCTGCTGACATACTGCATGGAAAGATACGCGGCACCATACTGCGACACCGCGCGCTTTATCTTTACAATATCGTCCGAATTGTCCTCGTCCGTGTGGGGGATCATCACAATATCGGTTATCAGCGCGGAAAGAGAAAGCTCTCCCATATATTTCACACCAGCAACCGAAGACGGGTACGGGTGCCGCGCTTCGTCCACCGCGCCACCCCATCGCGCAAAATATGCCGCCGCCATGCCGGGCGTACCGCCTGTGTCCGCTGTACCTACATAGCCATAGGGCGCGCCCGAAGCATACGTCGCCGCAAGCATGTTGTGCTCGGCATAATCCACCATGGCCGCACCCGTGGCGGGGTATTCCCCGCTTATTTTATCCCTGCCCCGGGCAGCGCCTTCGCGCGTGGGGAAGTCCTGCGCCCATAGCGTTAACGGGCACAGTGTGAGCAGCAGAGCCAGTGTGAGCACCAAGGCGGTAAGACGTATTGCTTGCTTCATCTGCATTACCTCGTATTTAGTGTGACGTATTGTCATAAATAAAAGCACGATTCCGTACGCGGAAGCGGGCGGAACCGTGCTGTTTTGCCCTGCCTGTTGTGCGGCAAGGGCGTTTACTATGATGTCAGGGGTACGCGCCCGCATTTTCTGCCTAAATTGTAGCATAGATTGGTGAATTTTGTCCACAGAATATGGGGTTTTGTGCAGTAAATACGTGAAATCGTCTTGTATTACGCGCCTACCGCAAGCTGCTTCATCCGAACAAGGTCGGCCAGGGAGATGTCGTCGCGGGTGATATTGAAATCCGTGTCGTCCGTGCGGTTTGCATTTAATACGTAGTAGTCCGCATCGTCCGTAAGCTTGCCGGTTAACAGGTCAAGCAGCAGGGCGATTGCCTGCGGGTATTGGGGAGTGCCAGTGAAGTTCAGGTCGCCCGGGCGGGTGATGACGGTGAAGTTGTCGATTGTTCTTAACAGTGTTCCTCCAGCCCCTCCCGCTACGAGCATAACGGATGTTACTCCATACTTACCGCCTGTTAATACGCCACTGCCATTGCTTACCAGTGCGATTTCGGGATGCGTAGTTTCTGCGCCCACCTGTTGCAGCCATACGTGGTAGGGGTTCTGTGTGCCGTTTATTTGAACTGTTTCGCCGCTGAAAATTGCCGTTGGATATAAACCGTAATCTCCCATCAATGCACCCAGTGGGTTTTTCAGCGCGGGGAAGCTGTTTATACCCGACCTATGCCGATTGCCTTGAATCATCGTCCAATTGTTTGTAAAGTCAAAGCCCGTAAAGGAGCTTTGGGTACCCATATACACTGCTGTTTTGCCTATACCGTTTTTTGAGCTGTTTTTTATGGCGTTGCTTACGCCGTCCGCGCTGCTGTTGTAATAGCAGTTTGACATTGTTATCTTTGACGGAGTACCGCCAAACAGAACTGCCGCATCCTTGCCCCATGGCTGCTGAAAGTAATCTTCGGGGTTGTCATAAGGCGGGGAATGTAGATACGATAATGACGTATAACAATTTGTGAATTCTGTAGTGGTGGACAAATCGCCAATATGCGCCATGCCCGCAATAACCTTTGCGGTGTTGCCCGTTTTTGCATGAGTAAACGACACGCCAAGTACAAAGCTGTCATTTACCTCGGTGCCACCTAGCACATTGCCAATTAAACCGCCTATCTTCACCATGGTATCAACAGAGCTGTAGCCAATGTAGACATCCGAGTAGGATTGCCTGACCTTGACGTCTTGAGTTTCTCCTGCCAGTCCGCCTACTATCACGCTGCGCATCTGGTTTGTACACGGCTGAATAATATCCACATAGGTTGCCGCGCAGTGGTCTATTTCGCCGCCTGTCATTTTGCCGACAAGCCCGCCCGCCGTGACCTGTAATCCGGGGCTGTCCACCTGGATCTTAGTCGCCACCGAACAGTCTTGCAGGGTTGAAGCCACTGCATATCCGGCAATGCTGCCATAACGGTACAGTTTTAGTTGATCGTTCGTGTCAAGGAGGGTATAGTCACCATAATTATCAAAGGTTATGTTATCAATCACTGCCTGATTGATATAACCGAACAGACCGTAGGCAAGACTGACTTCCGAATCCATCACGCCCGGGGTAAAGCCGGAAATCACATACCCGCCGCCGTCGTAGCTGCCCATAAAAGGGAGCTTGTCTGTTTCGGAGCGATAGTAGCCGATGGGTGTCCATGAATCTACTTCAAGTTCAATGTCGGCGGTCTGTATAAAGTGTAGGTCTTGGGAGTCCTCGCCCAAAAAGCCGTTTAGCAGCTCAAGCTTTTTACGGGTGTTAACCTGATAGGGGTTTGCTTCACTGCCGTCGGCGGTCGCGCCGTAATCGGTGAGGGCGATGGTAAAGTCCTTTGTTATTTCTCCGCCTGTTGTAAGTGTCGCTGTGCAGGAGCCTCTTATGATGTTTTCCATTGCTCCGACACCGGCAGTCAACAAGAATTTTCTGTTCCCTTCGCCTTGCTGGAACATATTAAACCCGCCGCCCGAAAACGACCACTCGTAGAAATCCACCAAGCTTTCGTCGGTCGCAGACACCTCTAGTGTCATGCTGCTCCCCTGACGCAGGTAAGGTGCGCTGCGGGTGACGGTTAGCGAGAAGCCTTCCACAGCCTGTTGCCTTATGTAATAGCTTTCTAAGCAAGCCATTGTGGCAAACGTCCAGCAGGCACCATAGCCCCCCTGATCTTTTACTGAAGTGACAAGTCCTATTTCTGCTAGATTGTAACGCGCCGGCGGTATCGCGCCGGTAGGTGGCTCAGAGGGCATTACTACTTGATTATTAAAGTAGTCGTACGGCGCGGGCACCGCGCCCCCTACCGTTTGCTGTGTACCACTGCCGGTTGGGGGCTCTTGGAAATCCTCAGGCAAAGGCACAGGAACATATGGCTCCGGCAGTTTTCTAAGCTCAGGCGAAAGGCTCACAACGCCAAAACTATCATCGGTGCCGTCCGATTCATTCTCACCCTCTGTCTGGTTTTCTTCCACAACCGCATCAGCATCTAACGGATTTTCGGGGTCTTCGTCTGACAAGTTGTTATTGTCAGAACCCCCCTGTTGTTCATCGGATTCTATTTCATCCTCGTCTAGCTGTTCCTGATTATCCTGTTGTTCGTCGGAACTTCCAGAAGGTATCCCTCCCGTTCCAATTGGAGAGGTAAACGCTCTTAAGCAGATATCAACAGAAGTATCAGTAAAAAAGTCATAACCATCTCTCCAACCAGCACTATATAAAAAGCTCTGTCCGCGTGCGCAGCTTGCTTGAGTTACAAACGTACCACTGTTAAATTCCAAAGGGATTGTTACGGCTTCCGCAACGGGATTCTTTACCGCTGCAACTACCGCAAACTTTCTTCCCTTGGTAACGGAAACACCTGTATCAAGCTTTATTGTATGGTAACCGGGGTAATAGATGGTTTTGCTTGCATTTGCAGTTTGAGAATAAATAACAGATGTCGATGGAGGAGTAGTTTGTGTTCCTCCAAGCGGAATAACCCAAATCTCGAATATATCATTAAAACCATAGCTGTACACTGATACCGCTGACACAACCTCAGTTTCTCTCGCAGTAAAGACGGTCGAGTATAAAAGGGAGCTATCCTCCATGTCAGAAACCCAAATAGATCCAACTGCGCCGTATGGGTCGTGCAGGTATTGACGCGAATAATTACTCGCACTCTCTACCCCCACAAAAAGCGTCACATTATCGCTTCTGTAGTAATCTGTCTCATAATTGGTTGCTAAGAATGCGTCATAGTACGATACATAGTAGTACCCGTTGTCTCCGGCTCCCTCGCCCCAGCTATTTTTGATAATGTAAGCGCCATTTCCACTTGGAGTTTGATTTGTAGGGGATACTGAGAAATTAGACGCGGAATAATTATCGTCCCAACCAACGATTGTTATTGCATGACCGCCCGCATACTCATCGGTAGATGCACCCTGTGGAAAGTAATACGTACCTGTATAATCATTCCCATAGTTCGAGTCCCACCAAAGGCTTGCGTATGCAGCTCCATATTCCATTATTGCCTGCTTGATTAAGGCATTGTCTGTGGCAATAGACTTTTTGGGCAGGCGGATGACCTCTTGCACATGCTTTTGAACCTGTGCATTTTGATTATAGGTAATATTACTTAGCGTGAAACTCGACGTTGGGTATGGGTTATCCGTCTCATTTACAGGGTCTTGCCAACGGGTAAGTCCCGCAATCGCCATTGTAGCGTTTCCGCCAGAACCTAATCCCCAACCAAACGAATTGTCTATAGTTGGATCAGTCAGCCCCGCGTATAGCTGCATTTCCGAAAAATCCACAAACCCCGCCCCCGTGCCAGGCTCATCCTCCGAAACAAACGTCTCTGGCGGGTCGTCCTGCTGCGGGATTTCCTCCGCAAAGGTGCTCATCGGCAATATCGCAACGAGCATTACGATTGTTACGGCTAGGGCAATCAGTCTTTTATATCTGTCCATCGTGCTCCTCCTCAATAAAAAGGTCGTTGTCGTTTTGGTCGCTTACAAGGGTCTTGTGTGTGCCAAAGGCACACGGCATGCCCGTTTAGCGGGCAGCCGCGCCCTTGCTATGCGGTTATGTCAGCACGAGAGTAAAGCCAGTTTGTGCTCCGCCGCCGTCTGCCGCCGCAGCGGTAATCACCGTCGTACCCTTGCCCGTAAGCTTCACAACGCCGTTTTTATCCACCGTCGCCGCCTTGGTGTTCGAGGACTTCCACGTCACCGCCGTATTGTCGGCCATATAGCCGCCATTGGTTTTGCACACCGCCGACAGGCGAAGGGTTGTTTTGTCCGCGAGCAGGGTTACCGTTTCCTCCGCCGCAATGGGGGTTGTGCCGCGGTACAGTGTTATGGCTCGGGTAAGGCTTTGGCTGGTAACCGTTATCGGGATGCTAACGGTGTGCTTTGCGGGATCGTTTTTGAGTGTGGCGGTAATGGTCACCTTGGTCTCCTTCGGGATGTATGGCGCCACGGTAATCTTGCCGTTCGCAGCCACCGTAACCAGCGGGCTGCTGGACTTGTATATGACGCTTGTTCCGTCATCATAAATCCAGTCGCCGCCCCAGCCCGCCGCGCGGATACCTACATAGGTTCCTGTACTGTACTCGGTATCGCCCGCGCAGAGCTTTGCAATGGGCAGCTGCGCATCGTCCGCGCGCAGTATCACCGCGCCCTCCAGCTTATCCTTGGCAGTGAATACCCTACCCGTGCCACCCGATTCGGGCAATTGATACAGCACGTTCACGGTGCAGATTGCGGTTTTGCCGCCCAAAGAGACCGTCAGCTTATAAGTACCGGGTGTGATTGGGTTAAGTGTCAACCCATTCTCATTCCTGCTGAAATTAAGAGCATGATTCATGTTGGCGGTTGCCGTAGTGCGCTCCACCGTGCACAGAGCATTGTCAAAATCCGAGATTGCCGCGTTGTTCGTGCCCGTGCCCTTCATGGTAAGGGTATATGGCGTTCCCAACGGGATATCCAGCTTGGTAATGGCTTTGGTTGATGCGGCGCTCTCGTACAGCGCAAACGCCTTTACGGTGGCGGCGGGCAGAATGCGCAGCGTCAGGTCAAGGTCGGGTGTCGCATCGTCGCCGTCTGTCAGCTGCTCGTAACCGGAGACGTCAGGGGCGTATACCTTGTTTTTGGCAAGCTTTACGGTTACCACGGCGGTCTGCTCTGCGGTTACCCTCGCCGCCTTGACGGTACCCTTCTTTGCGTCCACTGTGATGTAGTCGCCGCCTGATTTTACCTCGTAGCCCGCAATTATGATATCACCGTTTATCGGTGCAAGCTTATAGGGGATGGTGTACGAACCGCCGCCCAGCAGCTCCACCTGCGAAAAGCCGTCTGTCGTTGGCAGACCGTTTGTCACCACCGCCGTGTGGTTGACGCGCAGGGTGATGCGGTCACTCAGCTCCGAGCCGTCCTTTGCCGTGGCTGTGATTACCGCGGTGCCCTTTGCCTTGGCGGTCACCGTGCCGTTTGCGTCCACCGTCGCCACCTTGGTGTCAGACGACTTCCAGGTAATCTGCTTGCTTTCTGCCAACATCACTCTGGTGTCGTTGGTTCTGTCAATTCTGGCACCCAGGCTAAACACCGTCTGCGCTGCCGTGTCGCCAACGTCGGTGTAGATTACCTTGCTCTGCTCGGTGTCACCTACAAGTATCATGTTCTGTATAAAGTCATCTGCATCGGAGCGGTGGGTGATGGTTACGTTGCTTACCGCGCTGGTGGTGGGCGACACCTTAAAGGTTATCTTGCCCGAGCGCGCGCCCGTCTCCCCCTTCATGGTTGCTGTCACCGTCACGCTGGTCAGCTTCGTGATGGTGTTCAGGTTGCGCAGATGATAGGTGCCGTCCGGCTTAACCGGCAGCAGCACGGGGTTCGAGGAGGTAAACACGATATCCTCCGCATCCACTTCGGCAAGGGTGTTCTTTGTCTTATCGGTCAGTATCACTGCAAGTCTTTGCGCGTTCTCATTCTCGGGACGTGCGCTCCACTCGTCCAATAGCAGCCCGTGGCTGGGTGTTAGCGTCAGCGCGGTGCCACTTAGGTCATACTTATACACGCTGAAGGTCTCGGTGTAGGTCTTGCCGCTTATTGCAATGGTTATGGTTCCGCTGCCCGGACCGTTTGGAACAATCGGCACCGCATAACCAAGCTGCACGCCGCTGTCAAACTCCGGCGCACGTACCACATCTCCGATGCTGAACACATCGGGGTTACTCACGCCGATTGCTATGTCAGCAATATTGGAAGCATTGCTTTTAAAGTACAAGGGCTTGTTTGTTCCCACAGTAAGCTTTTTGTCAGCTGCTGTAAGCTTCTGCGCGCCCGCAACCGTTATTCCCGTGGCGGTAACCTTAATGGTGCATCCGGCTTCCCGCCCGCCCGAGCGCGCGGTGATATTGGCTTTGTCCCCAGCCGAAAGCCCTGCGGCTATTGTTACCTTGCCGGTTGCATCCACCGTTGCGACAGCTTCATCGTCGCTCTCCCACATTACGGCGGCGGTTTTGGGGGTTGTGGTCGCCTTGAGCGAAAGGGTAACCGGTCTTGTGCCGCCTGCCACCACGGTATACGCCGAATGGCTCAGCGTCAGGGCGGTGGTGGACTCTTCTACCACGATGGTGCGTGTGGCGATGGCGGGGGACTGTGTTTTTGCGTTGTAGGTTCCCTTAAGCTGCTCCGCCTTAATGACGGTTGTGCCCGCTCCCTTGATGGTCACCACGCCAAACTTATCCACCGTGGCAACCTTGGTGTTGCTGGAGGAGAAGGTCAATGCGGCAAACACCTGCTCGTACTCATTACTGCCGAGCAGATAGCTTACTCCGGCGCCCAAATAATCTGCCTCAACAGCCTTGCTCTGGCAGAACGCCGCACCCAGAGAGCGACGGTCAATCGACAGCGCGGTGGCAAAGCTTTTGTTTGTAAGGGTACTGAAATCCACTGTAAAGTCATCGGCAGTGTTTACACTCTTATCCGATTCATTATAGAAATTTAGTTCACCCACACTGTCGGGCAGTATCTTGTTGGTTACGGTAATCACCTTGGTCGCTTTTCTCGCGTAGGGGTCATTCTTCACCTGCGCGGTGATGGTCACCTTTGTGTCCTTGGTCACGGTCTGGGCAACCGCCGCTGTGTTTATGGTAAGCGAGCCGTCATTCCCCACCGCAACCAACCCGGGGTGGGATGAGGTGAAGGTTGTAAGACCCGTGTCCAAACTCTCTGTGCTCGTACCGTTGGTTGCTATTACCCGTAGCTGTGTCACTGTGTATCGGTCATATAGGGTATAGTCTACAAGCGAATTGAGAGCAACTAGCGATAGCTTCGCCGCTTTAGGCAGACCGGGGTCGTATACAATCACGCTTGCGGTGAGCGTCTTGCCGCCGTAGCTTGCGTACAAGGTCGCCTTACCGGTTCGGTCAGGGGTAAACGTAAAGCTTGCGCCTGTTTCATATCTCGTGGTTCCGTCCGCCCAGTCAAGTACCCACTGCGCGTCGGCTGTAAACGCCGCGTTTGCGACAGAAACGGTCAGCTCGTTGCCAACCTCCGCTTCAATTGTTCTGGGATTGAGTGCGGAAAACGCCTTAAGCTGGTTTGGGTCAGTCTCCTGAACAACGATATCAAACTCTTGCCCCCTCGGCATGTCAACCAGCGCGAGCGGGTCTTCCTGCAACGCAAGGTTCGGCACGGTTGCGCCAATGGTCAGCCTTGCGCCGTTCGGCGCA
>JAEZQD010000106.1 GCA_023413185.1 Bacillota bacterium | reverse complement strand
GTTTTTAATCTTCTCGATCAAATAATCCGCAGGGATACCCTTTTCTTTTTCAAGCAGGGTAAGCGCGTCAAAGAACTCGTTACTCATCTTTGTCAGTTCCTCCAAAATCAAACTCATCAATATTTAGGCGGATAAAGGCAGTTTCGTCCTTTTTAAACGTCATCTTGCTGCCACCTTGCACCGCAATGCGTGCCTCGCCGTTCTCGTACCCTTCCAACACACCGGTAAAATCTCGCAGACCATTAACGGGACGAATGGTTCGCACATCTACCACACTACCGATATACTGCTCAAAATGCCATGGTCTGCAGAGGGCACGGTCTATACCGGGAGACGAAACCTCCAGGTAATAGCTCTGGTCAATGGGGTCCGCCTGATCGATCAGCGGGTCGATGGCGGTGCTCATTGCTTCGCAGTCGCTTATGGTTACGCCGCCCTCTTTATCGATAAAGACGCGCAAAAACCATGAGGCACCCTCTTTTTCAAATCGGATGTCCCATATGTTTAGTCCCATTTTTTGCGCAATGGGTGTGCAGATTTCGGTCACAACCTCGACCGT
The DNA here is from genome assembly GCA_023413185.1 of Bacillota bacterium. Taxonomy (GTDB): domain Bacteria; phylum Bacillota; class Clostridia; order Oscillospirales; family Ruminococcaceae; genus Acetanaerobacterium. Next base: position 5,444 of record JAEZQD010000106.1, on the reverse strand, counting down.
ACTTTTGCGCTTTTGTTTTGCCAAACAGATCCTCCATTCCATCGGGGAAGGGGTGAACGGTACTGCGACCGCTTTCCTATACACCGAACCCTTAGACCGTATAACGCAGGAAAGAGTGGGGTTTCCCACTCTTTCACACGAACATTCATTACCTTTATAACGATACCATAATCGCACTGATTTTGCAAGTGCTATCTTACATTATTATGAACTAAATTGTGTGAGTGTGAGCAAAAAATCAAAATTCGACTACTCCTCCATCTGCTTGCCCAAAAACGACGCGGCTGCCTGAACCAGCTTAATCTCCACCTCTGTTACGGGGTTAGGCGTATCGCCGCACAGGTACATCACCGAACCCGCCACATCACCGGAGGCAATAATCGGCGCACATACCAGCGCATAGCGTTCAACGCCTTCGACCGGCTGCATCTTGCGCTGATCCTTACCGGAGTAGGAATATGTCTTGCGCTGTTCCATCAACTCCTCCAGCTGCGGCGAGACGCGTCGTTCGATGAGTTCCTTTTTCGGAATGCCAGACACGGCAATAACGTGGTCGCGGTCGCATACTACGACCGGCTCGCCCGCTGTTTTGTACAGCACATCGGCATACTGTGTCGCAAAAGCTGAAAGCTCCCCGATTGGGGAATACTTTTTAAAGATAACCTCACCGTCGTTATCTGTATATATCTCAAGGGGGTCGCCCTCCCTGATGCGCATAGTTCGTCTGATCTCTTTTGGTATCACGACGCGCCCCAAATCATCAATGCGTCTTACAATTCCCGTCGCTTTCATTGATTGTGTTTCCTCCCTAATCAATATTTATAATAGTAGTAAAACGTTTCCCCGTTCTAATAAGCGGAATGTAATCTGATATTACATCATCAAAGATACCGTCATACATTCCTTTCCCTCGATGATAGTAGTATTATTTGCGCCGGTGCGCACATTATTCAATTTTATCTGCAAACAATTGGGTAACAACTTTGCGTCTTAATTCATTTTGGAATTGAGGTCATGAAACCGCCAAAGACTGTGGTTATTATTGTGTGCTTGGATGGTAGGTGATATCCTTGCACTGCGGGATGCTTGTCTTGCGGTTTTGCGCTTTAAGTAAATTGACACATTAAATAAGGATGATATAATGATATGCGTTGGGTTTTGCCCTGTGTATATTGTTCTATTTCTAATCAAAACCGATTAAGCGCAGATTGCACTACACCTCGATTGTGCTGAAAATCGCTATTATATATGTAAAGTTGGGGATGATGTTGTGGAAGGCGCCGTGGTGCTAAGTGTGTTAAACGCAAAATATGTACATGCTTCGCCTGCACCTTGGTGTCTGGCGGCGGGCATAAAGGCGTATGCGCCTGAGTTTTATGACCGTGTGCGTGTATTGGAATATACCGTAAACCAACCATTTGCCGACATTATAAAGCAAATTGTATCTGTTGCGCCGGCAGTTGTTGGGTTTTCAAGCTATATATGGAACATAGATGCCACCCTGGCACTTTGCGCAGCACTAAAACAAGCCTTACCTGAACTAATTACTGTATTGGGCGGACCGGAGGTAAGCTACCGCGCAACGGATGTACTGAAAAGTAATACGCAGGTTGACTACATTCTGGCTGGCGAAGGAGAGGAGAGCGTTCCTGCATTTTTAAGGGTTGTGCTCGCTCAAAGCAGATCGGAACACCTGCCCATAGAGGTGCAGCAGAGGATTGCAGGTCTTTGTGGTCGACGTGCGGACGGCACGATATATGAAGGCGAACCGTGTGCACTGAATATGCACGTACCCTCGCCGCTCACAGCAGGCTATGCCGAAGCACTACAGGGGCGTATCGCCTATTTTGAAACAAGCCGTGGCTGCCCTTACTCCTGTGCGTTCTGCTTGTCGGGAAGGTGTAGCGTACCACGCACCTTTGAGCTGGATGCCGTTTTAAAGGACCTATTGCGCCTTGCAAACAGCGGCACACGTACTGTTAAATTTGTGGATCGAACCTTTAACGCCCATGCTGCCCATGCCAACCACATTCTACAGTTTATTTTGACGCATTACGGCAACGATATCCCAACGGGCACCTGCTTTCATTTTGAAATTGCAGGTGATATTTTGCGAGAAGAAACGCTAGAATTACTCAGGCAGATGCCAGTCGGTGCCGTACAGCTCGAGATTGGGATACAATCCTTTTGTGAAAGAACGCTTGAGGCGGTTAACCGCAAAACGAATACAGCTATTCTGCAGGCAAATATCCGGCGCCTTGTGGCTATGGGAAATATGCATATCCACATCGACCTCATAGCCGGATTGCCTTATGAGGACTTGACCGTGTTTGCCGAAGGGTTTAACAAGGGGTATGCATTAAAGGCACAGATGCTGCAGCTTGGCTTTTTGAAGCTGCTACACGGCAGTGCAATGCGTAGCCATCCGCAAGCCTATCCATGTGATTTTGACCGGAATGCGCCCTATCAAGTACGCGCAACGCCGTGGCTTTCGGAACAGGATACCGAGCTGTTGCACCATACGGAGCATGCAGTGAATCGAGTGTATAACAGCGGGCGTTTTCATTTGACGGCAGATTATGTGCTTCGCGTAAGCGGTCAAACACCGTTTGACTTTTATACCGCACTAGGTTTTTGGGCACACAACGCAGGCGTTCATGCGTACACATCACTGGATGATTACACAGCGGTTTTGCAAGAGTATTGTGCTTCGTTGCATACTGTTGATGACCAAACCCTGCGAGATTATCTTGTGCGCGATCGACTTTCCCATAACTCAACGGGTCGGTTACCGCCTTGCTTGCATCGGCAGGATGCGCTTGTGGCGAAGGTGACAAAGCGGCTTGCCGCAAGCCCCGCGACCACACCGCGAAAGGGTGTGCGCCGCGGTATTGCGTTGCTTTATGGTGCGCAGGCTGTTTGCTGGGTTGATTATTGCCCGGAAGAAAGAAATCCAATTACAGGTCGCTGGGTGTTGCATGAAATGCCGCTGAGTGCGATACTGGCGTAGAAAGGTTGCTTCGAAGCTCTTGCGGGGTTTGTCGTGTTTCAATAGATGCTTCATGGGTGTGGTCATTTTGTAACACCCATCTTTGTTTGTCATGCCGGTTATTAAGATAGAACAATTCCTGCGTAGTGTTAAAAAATGCAGGCAAACCGCGCTTGCGTTTGTGAAAATACAGTTTGCTTCGGTAACTGATTGTGTTAAGTTTAAATAATGATAATTATTCTTGTAATAATAACACTGCTGTGGTATAGTATATATAAGACTTAAAAACAACAGAAATAAGAGGTGTTACACTATGATGAATGAGATTAAGGTTGGAGCCGTTGCGCCTGACTTTATGCTGCTCGATACCCAGGAGCAGGAGGTTCGTCTTTCGGACTACCGTGGCAAAAAGGTTTTGCTAAGCTGGCACCCAATTGCGTGGACCGGTGTTTGCACCGACCAGATGCGCGCATTGGAAACGCACTATGACAAATTTGCCGCTCTTAACACCGTTCCTCTGGGATTAAGCGTTGACCCAAGCGCCGGAAAAAAGGCGTGGGCTGCAGTACTCAGCATTCGTAATGTGCCCCTGCTTTGTGATTTTTACCCCCATGGTAAAGTAGCGAAGGATTACGGCATTTTTATTGAGGAATACGGTATGTCACAACGGGCAAACGTTATCATCGACGAAACCGGAACTGTAAAGTGGGTTAAGGTTTACCCCATGGCGCAGCTGCCTGACATCGACGAAGTGTTTGCGGTGCTCGAGAGTTTATAGATTGCAACTGACCCATTCCAATAAATGTACAGCGAGACATCAGACCGCTCTGATGCCTCGCTGTTTTTCATCTTTACAGCACCTCGTCACACGAGTCTATGAGACCCTGTGCCACATACGATACATCGTCGTCGCTTAGCAGTGTGTGAAGCGGTAAGGTAATCTCATTTTGGTACTGCGCAAAGGCGTTTGGGTAATCGGTTATTTGGTACCCCAGCTTTTTGTATGCCGTTAGCATCGGCAGCGGCTTGTAGTGCACATTGGCGGAGATGCCCTTTTCGCTCAGGCTTTGAATGATGCGGTTTCGATTGCGCTGCTCACAATCCGTAATGCGAACCGGGTACAGGTGCCTGCTTGACTGCGATGAACCCGCGCTGTGCTCGGGCAAGATGAAGCGATTGCTGCTAAGCAGGCTGTCGTAACGGGCTACGAGCTCCGCGCGGCGGACAAGCATTGCGGGATATCGGCTTAGCTGTGCCACCCCGATGGCGGCGAGCACGTCGGGCATGTTGTGTTTATAACCGGGGATAAGGATATCGTACTCCCATCCGCCCAGTGTCGCCTTTGCAAACGCGTCTTTACTCTGCCCGTGCAGGGCAAGCAGGAAAAACTGCCGATAGAGCGTCTCGTCAAGCATGCCGTCAATCGGGCGCCACGTCACCGCCCCCCCTTCGGCTGTCGTCAGGTTTTTGACGGCATGAAACGAAAACGCGGATAGGTCGGCGGCAGCGCCGCTGGTTACTCCATCCGCCATCGCCCCCAGAGAATGGGCGGCGTCGGCAATCACCGCTGCCCGACCCATGGCGTCTTGCAGCTCGCTGCTTGGGAAAAAATGCGGGCTGTTTTCTTTTGTAATGTGAATTAAGCGTCGGTAGTCGCACATCATACCTGCGACATCCACGCCGATTACCGCTTTTGTTTTGTGGGTAAACGCTTTTTGCACGCGATTGCAGTCAATCAAAAAGGAGTTTGGAGCGGTATCCACAAAAACCGGAACCGCGCCGACATGGAGAATGACGCTCGCAGAAGCAGAATAGGTGTAGGGGGTTGTGATTACCTCATCCCCCTCGCCGACACCCAAAACGCGCAGCGTAAGCTCCAGCGCAGCGGTTGCGGAGTTGAGACACACCACCCGCTCGGTGCCGCAAAAAGCTGCCAGCTCTCGCTCAAACTGCCGTGTTTTTTGCCCTGTGGTAATCCATCCCGAGCGCAGCACCGCGGTGACCTCGTCAATCTCCAATTGTCCGATGTCCGGGGGGGAAAAATCAATCCGCCTTTGCATACTCTGGCCCGCCTATCAATCAGTTAAAGGGATGGTTTTGATTTAAACCATCCCTTTATACTATTTGCATTGTGCCGCCTGTTATGAATGCGACTTGCAATATATTCCCGAAGACCCCTAACTCAGCACCTTATTGTGAAACCGCTTCCAGAAAAACAAGAGCCACACCGCCGTAACAAGCACTGTGGGCAATAAATACAGATAGTTTGCGGTTATAATCATCTTTGTCATCCAAAAGCTTGGGAATACGCCCGCCAGATATTGAAGTGGGGCTGGCACAAACACCGCGGCGGGAAGCCCCATTATCATTAGCCCTGACATTTTTGTCAGCGCCATCCCCTCCACCTTGTTTTTTGCAAGGGAGACGACCATCACCGAGGTTGTGATCCCCACCG
>JAEZQD010000098.1 GCA_023413185.1 Bacillota bacterium | reverse complement strand
CAAAATAGGTGCCGTGGCGCGCCGTCTTGCCCACACGCTCGATATCGGGGGTGCGGATGCACTTTTGGCAGGTGGTCACGCGCTTGTTGGGCGGTGTCTCCTGCCCCAAAAAGTACTTTTTAAGCGGCGCCATGCCGGAGTTGATGAGCAGCAGGCTCTTATCGTTGCTGGGTACAAGGGACGCGCTGGGTAGACGGGTGTGGTTCTTGCTCTCAAAAAAAGATAAAAACGACTCGCGCAGTTGATTTAATCCTTGCCATTGCATGATGTGTGATTCCTCCAAAACATTTGTAGTTTTCTGTTTGTCAAAGGGCGGCGATACTTGGTAATTTGTGTAAATATAAAAATAGTAAAAGCCTCCACCCCATAACCGGGACGAAAGCTTTCTTTCCGTGGTACCACCCTGCTTGCAGAGGATTAACCCCCCTGCCACTCGTGTCCGCCGTAACGCAGCGGCTGCGCCGCGGTCATCCCGCGGGGCTCAGGGGCGGCTGACCGCGCGAAACCACCGGCAAAACTTTCAGCAGCGTGCACGCGGCACACTGTTTTGCTCTCTGTTCGGCGTTTATAGGCGAAGGTCTTCCCCATCGTAACCGTAATACCGTTATTCTATCACTCATTATATAGCGGCAGGGGGGAATTGTCAATCTGAATGGGACATCCCCCTGCATGCTTTTGGTCAGGACAGCCGCCCTTTAAAGTCCTCGTAGCCGAAGCGTTTTACCGGCACCGTTTCGCCGTTTTCCGCCGCATAGATAGCGGGCAGCGGCATGCCGTTGAAGGTGTTGTTCTTCACCATCGAGTAGTGCGCCATATCGCACAGAATAAGCCGGTCGCCGATGCGCAGCGCGGCATCAAACGAGTAGTCGCCTATCACGTCCCCCGCAAGGCAGGTGGGTCCGCCCAGGCGGTAGGTATGCCGCTTCTCGCCGGGCAACGCCCCGCCCACAATCTCGGGGCGATAGGGCATCTCCAGCACGTCGGGCATATGGCAGGCGGCGGAGGTATCGAGTATGGCGATATCCATGCCGTTGTGCAGGATGTCAATGACCTCGGTGACCAAAAACCCCGTGTTCAGCGCAACCGCCTCGCCCGGCTCGAGGTACACCTGCACACCGTATTTATGCGAAAAACGAACAATCTCGCGCTCCAGCAGCTCCACGTCGTAGTCCTTGCGGGTGATGTGGTGCCCGCCGCCGAAGTTTACCCATTTCATCCTGCCCAAAAACTCGCCAAAGCGCTGCTCCACCGCCGCAAGGGTGGTCTGCAACGCGTCGGCATTCTGCTCGCACAGGGTGTGAAAGTGCAGCCCGTCAATGCCGTCCAGCAGTTCCTCGCGAAAGTTTTCGCGGGTTACGCCAAGGCGCGAATGGGTCGCGCACGGGTCGTAGATGCCGTGGTTTTGGGTGGAGCATTCGGGGTTGATGCGGATACCAAAGCTCGTGCCCCGCTCCTGTTTCAGCCGCAGTGCGTGCTCGCGAAACCTTTGCCACTGACCAAACGAGTTAAACACCATATGCTCGCAAAGCTGCGCCGCTTCAAGAAAATCGCGCATGGTGTATGCGGGCGAAAAAATATGCGTCTCGCCGCCCATCTCCTCGCGCCCAAGGCGCGCCTCAAACACCCCGCTTGCCGTGGTACCATGCAGGTACCGCCCGATGAGCGGGTAGAAATAGTACATGGAAAACGCCTTTTGCGCAAGCAGGATGCGGCAGCCCGTTCGGTCCGCCACACCCCGCAGGCGGGTTAGATTCTGCTCCAGCAACGCTTTGTCCACCACATAGCACGGCGTGGTCAACTGTGTAATATCAAACGAAACCCCCATTGCCTAATCCACCAGATCGGGGGTAAAGCTCTCCTGCCACGGCAGCCCCCACTTGTTCAGCGCGTCCATAAACGGGTCTGGGTCAAACTCCTCGACATTGTATACCCCGGGTTTTTGCCATGTGCCGTTCATCACCAGCATCGCGCCGATCATGGCGGGCACACCGGTGGTGTACGAAATCGCCTGAGAGCCCACCTCGCGGTAGCACTCCTGATGGTCGCACACGTTGTACAGGTAGTAGTCCTTCTCCTTGCCGTCCTTTATGCCGCGGAAGATGCAGCCGATGTTGGTTTTGCCCTTGGTGCGCGGTCCCAGGGACGCGGGGTCGGGCAGCACCGCCTTTAAAAACTGCAGCGGAATGATCTGCTTACCCTCAAACTCAATGGGCTCTATCGAGGTCATGCCCACATTCTCAAGGCATTTGAGATGGGTGAGATAGCTCTGCCCAAACGTCATAAAGAAGCGGATGCGTTTGATGCCCTTGATGTTCTCCGCAAGGCTTTCCAGTTCCTCGTGGTGGAGCAGGTACATATCCTTTTCGCCGATCTCGGGGAAGTTGTACACCCGCTTAATCTCCATCGGCTCGGTCTCTACCCACGCGCCGTTCTCCCAGTAGCTGCCCTTGGCGGTTACCTCGCGGATATTGATCTCGGGGTTAAAGTTGGTGGCAAACGGGTAGCCGTGGTCGCCCGCATTCGCGTCCAGGATATCGATGGTGTGAATCTCGTCAAAATGGTGCTTCTGCGCATAGGCAGAGAACACGCCCGTTACGCCGGGGTCAAACCCGCTGCCCAGCACCGCGGTGATTCCCGCCTGTTCAAAGCGCTCACGGTACGCCCACTGCCACGAGTATTCAAACTTCGCGGTCTCGGGCGGCTCGTAGTTTGCGGTGTCTATATAGTGTGTTTTGGTGGCAAGGCACGCCTCCATAATGGATAGATCCTGATAAGGCAGCGCAAGGTTAAGCACCACATCGGGGCGCGTGTGCTCAATGAGCGCGACCACCTGCTTGGTATCGTCCGCATCCACCTGCGCGGTGGTTATCTTGCTTGTTCCATACTGTTTGTCGAGAATCTCCTTGAGTGCGTCGCATTTGCTTTTTGTGCGGCTTGCGATGCAAATCTCCTCAAACACCCCGCTGTTTTGGCAGCACTTGTGTATGGCAACGCTCGCTACGCCGCCGCATCCGATAATCAGCGCTTTTCCCATAGTCGTATCCCTATCCTTTCGTCATGACAGTACCCGCGTGTCGGGTCTGCTATTTCAGTTGCGCAGTGTAAAGCATTATGCCATTACACCGCAATCCATCACTTTTTTGCTATTGAGAGCAGCAGCTCGCGCACTAGCTTGCATGCCACCGCGGTAGAGACCCCGCTCTGGTCATAGGTCGGGCACAGCTCGTTGATGTCACACCCCACCGCCGTAAGCGCGCCCATTGATAGGATTGCCTGCAACAGCGGCAAAAATCCCACGCCACCCGCCTCGGGCGTACCCGTGCCGGGGAAGATGGACGGGTCGAGCACATCCAGGTCGATGGTGATGTACACGGGTCTGCCCGCAAGGGACGCAATGCATTCGGTAATGCCGTCAAGGTCAAAGCGGTGCATCGCAACGTGACCGGGTGCCCAATCAAACTCGCTTTTATCCCCCGAGCGAATGCCAAACTGAAAGATGCGCCCGTCGCCCACAAGCTCCCACGCGCGGCGCATCACCGAGGCGTGGGATAAGCGCTGCCCCAGATAGTCTTCCCGCAGGTCGGCGTGAGCGTCCAGGTGCAGGATGTGCAGGTCGGGGTATCGCTTTGCCGCAGCGCGTACCGCGCCAAGCGTGACAAGGTGCTCGCCGCCCAGCATTACGGGCAGCTTGCCACTGTCAAGCAGTTCGCCTGTACACGCCTCAATCTCGGTAAGCATCTGCTCGGGCGCGCCCATGCTCAGCTCCAAGTCGCCGATGTCGCACACCGCAAACTGCCCAAGGTCTTTGTCTTGGTAAGGGCTGTATGTCTCGATGCCGTACGACTCCGAGCGGATGGCGCGGCTGCCGAAGCGCGCGCCGGGGCGGTAGGAGGTGGTGCTGTCGTAGGGCGCGCCAAACAGCACAATATCGGCGTCCTCAAACGGCGTGTCGCAGCCGAGAAAGGTCTCAATATTCAGCTTCCGCATACTTGAGCAGCTCCTCTACATAGTTTGGCAGGGCAAAGCACCCCTTGTGCAGGTTCGTGTTGTAATAGCGGGTTTGTATCCCCAGCTCGTTCCAACGCGCGTCATCCAGGTCGCGCACGGGGTGGTAGCGTTTTGAGGCAAACCCGAACAGCCAATGCCCCGACGGATAGGTGGGGATGTGCGCTTGGTATACCCTGCACAGCGGAAACGCGTCGAAGATGCGCTTGTGCGCGCGCCGCACCTCCGAGGCATCCGAGTCGTAAAACGGGCTTTCGTGCTGGTTGACCATAATGCCGTCGCCCTTCAGCGCCTTGTAGCAGCTGCCGTAGAACTCGGCGGCAAATAGCCCCTCTCCGGGACCGAACGGGTCGGTGGAATCGACGATAATCAGGTCGTACTCGTCCTCGTGGCGGCGCACAAACTTCAGCCCGTCCTCGTAATGGACGTGAATGCGCGTATCGTCAAACGAGCACGCCGTAAACGGCAGGTGCTGCTTACAGATGCGCACGACCTCCTCGTCAATCTCGACCAGGTCTATGTGCTCAACACTCTCGTAACGGCACAGCTCCCGCGCGGCACCACCATCACCGGCGCCAATCAGCAATACCTTTTTGGGGCTTGGGTGCACCGCCATGGGCACATGCACAATCATCTCGTGGTAGATAAACTCATCCTTTTCGGTGAGCATCATAAACCCGTCCAGCGTTAAAAACCGCCCGAACTCCGGCGACTCGAATACGTCGATGCGCTGAAAGTCGCTCTGCACGCTCGCAAGCTGGCGATCCGCCCGAACGGAAAGCTTGACGTTTGGGGTGTGCTTTTCGGTAAACCACAGCTCCATGCCTATGCCCTCCCCTTTAGTACGTTGATGTTCTCTACGTCCAGATCCTCGGTGCCGGTTAAGAAGCAGCCGCGCTCCTTCGCGTAGCGGATGTGCGCAATGACGGCTTCGGTTATCCGCTCGCCCGGGGCGAGTATCGGAATACCCGGCGGGTAGCTCATGATAAACTCGCCGCTTATCTGCCCCGCACTGTGCGTAAGGGACATGGTCGTCTTCCCCGCGTAGAATGCGGTTTGGGGTGTTTCGGCTACAACAGGCGCGACGTACTCCTGCGTCATCATGCCCATACGGCTCTTTTTAAACCGCCTGCGAATCTCGCCCAGCGCACCCACCAGCCGTTCCAAATCGCGCGGGCGGTCGCCCACCGAAAGGTAGGCTAACACGTTTGCGAGGTCACCGAACTCAATCTGGATATCGTACTGGTCGCGCAGGATGTCGTACACCTCGATACCCGCAAGCCCGGTGTCGAGCGTGTGCACCGAAAGCTTGGTGTGGTCAAAATCAAACACGGTGTCGCCGTTTACCCGCTCGCGCGAAAACGCGTAGTAGTCCCCGATTGCGTTAATCTCCTCGCGGGCGTACCGGGCCATCTCTGCCACCTGCGCAAAGATTGTTTTCCCGTTTAGGGCAAGGTTTTTGCGCGAGATATCAAGGCTTGCCAGCAGCAGGTACGAGCCGCTTGTAGTCTGGGTGAGGTTAATTATCTGGCGCACATGGTCGTGGTTTACCCCTTCGCCCGTTAGTAGCAGCGAGCTTTGCGTAAGCGAGCCGCCCGACTTGTGCATGCTGACCGACGCAAAGTCCGCGCCCGCCGCCATGCCCGACAGGGGCAGGTCGGCGCCAAAATACAGGTGGGTACCGTGTGCCTCGTCGCACAGCATCAGCATGCCGTTGTTATGGGCAAGCTCGGTAATGGCGCGCAGGTTGGAGCACACGCCGTAGTAGGTTGGGTTGTTCACCAGTACCGCCTTTGCGTCGGGGTTTGCGGCAATGGCATCCTGCACCTCCGCCACCGACATGCCAAGCGCAATGCCAAGACGGTCGTCGGTATGGGGGTTGACGTATACCGGCGTTGCGCCGCACAGCACCAGCGCGTTGATTACGCTGCGGTGCACGTTGCGCGGCAGTATAATCTTATCGCCCGCACCGCAGGCGGTTAGCACCATCGCCTGAACCGCCGAGGTCGTACCCCCCACCATAAAGAAGGCGTGCGCCGCGCCAAAGGCATCGGCGGCAAGCTGTTCCGCCTCGCGGATAACCGAAACGGGGTGGCACAGGTTGTCGAGCGGCTTCATCGAGTTCACGTCCACCGACATGCACCGCTCGCCTAAGAAGTCGGCGAGCTCGCGGTTGCCCCTGCCCCGCTTATGCCCGGGAACATCAAACGGAACCACGCGGTTGGTGCGCAGGGTGGCAAGCGCCTGCGCAATAGGCGCGCTGTTCTGGTCAAGCTGCTTCACTGCGTTGCCCCTCCTTGCAAATTCTGTCACGGGACGAATTTTCCCGATAATTGTGTTACATAAAGTATATTTAGCTAACAATATAACCCGTTTGCGGTTTTTCGCGCATCTTCTGCCGCATATCCTCTTTTGCCAAACGCAATGCGCACAAAAACACCATTTGCGTCAAAGAAGGACGCATCATCAAGGAGGGTAAACCCCCCAAAACGCACCGCAAGGCGGCGCAAGCGGTTACTTTTTGCCAGTCCGCATTGTTCTACAAATCGTATACTTTTGCGTGTGTATTGCATGATTCGCGGTTATCGCTTGGAATAGATGCTCATTTCGCTGTAGATTTCTATCATCTCCTGCCGCAGGCTGTTGGTTATGGCAAGGCGGGTTTTGGGCGGCAGCTCATACACATCGGTATTAAACAGGTAGTTTTTCAGGTCCACGTCCTTAATCAGCATCTTGGTGTGAAACAGGTTTGCCTGATACACGTTAATGTCAATGGCGTCGTAGCGTTCTAGGGTTTTTGCGTCGATGTAGTCCTGAATAGAGGAGATGTAATGGTCCAAAAACAGCTTTTTTCCGCCCATGTCACGCGTAAAGCCGCGCACGCGGTAGTCCATTGTGATGATGTCGGAGTCAAAGCTGCCGATCAGGTAATCAAGGGTAGAAAGCGGGGTAATCTCGCCGCAGGTGGCGACGTCGATGTCCACGCGAAAGGTGGCAATCGAGGTGTCGGGATGAAACTCGGGGAAGGTGTGCACCGTCACGTGGCTTTTATCTAGGTGCGCAACCACCGTATCGTTGGCGGGGGGCGAAACGGTTTTGCCCTCGGCAATCAAAAAGGTGACGCTCGCGCCCTGCGGGTCGTAGTCCTGACGCGAGATGTTAAGCACCTGCGCCCCGATCATCTCGGTAAGGTGGCTTAAAATACTTGTCAGACGCTCCGAATTGTACTGCTCGTCGACATAGGCGATGTAATCGCGCTGTTCCCGCTCGCTCTTTGCGTAGCATACGTCATAGATATTAAAGCTTAAGGACTTCGTGAGGTTATTAAAACCATAAAGCTTCAGCTTGCTTTCCACCATGCATCATCCCTCTTCCAAGTTAGTATTAGTCAATAAAAACAAAAAAACTCAAGCAGAATAAAGTGACATCAGGTCACCGTTCCACTTGAGCAGATTTACACTATGTTTTATTTATGGGCGAAGCGATATCGCCTTATTTATTGCATAATGTGTTTACTTCATTCAGAGTCTATATAGCAAGAACTACTCTACTTTTACCACTCTTATTGATTGTCTCACAAGTGAAATGTGACGCGAACCGTGCTTCCGTCACCCGACTTATAAAATTCAGAGCATAGCGCTCAATCAATAAGGCAACAAAGTTGCCAACCGGCATTCGACCAGCTGTCCGCGGCCTTTTTCCCTTACACCGCTCTCGCGAGGCAAGTTTGGTCAAGTGTTTCTTTGCCTGTAGCTCCGCCCGGCTCTTTTAACCGAACAATTGCGATTATAGCATGCAGTCGGGTGAAATGCAACACCCATTTTAAAGAATTATTACTGCTGCTCCCTGCGCTTTTCTAGGTTGTGTATGCGGTCGGCAATCTCGCGAAACACCGGCGCCGACCAGTCGCCGCCCGAGTCCATGCCCTCGTTGAGCACAACGATGACATACTTCGGGTTCTCGGCGGGGAAAAAGCCCGAAAACCATGCGTGAACAATCTCTTTGCCCTCTTCATCATATACGCCCGTCTGCGCAGAACCGGTCTTTCCGCCCGCGCCATCCTCTATGGGCTTTGCCTGCTTGCCGCTGCCGGTGTTCACAACGTTTACCATCAGCTGCCTGACGATGTCGGCGTTTGTGCTCGACAGCATACGGTACGAGGCTGCGGGCTCGTAGGGGGCTAAAACCGTTGTTCCCGTTTCGTCGGATATCCCCTCCACAAGCGTCGGGGTAACCAGGGTTCCCCCGTTTGCAAACACGGCAATCATACGCGCTATCTGTATGGGGGTGGCGGTAAGCTCGCCCTGCCCGAACGAGAAGTTGGATAGCACTGCGTTGTTGCGCAGGCTTTGCATGGTGGGCAGTGTACCCGCCGCGGTGCGTGTCACCTCTGTTAAGCTGTTTGCCTTGCCAAAGCTGAACCGCACCGCCATCTCGTACAGCTTGTCGTAGCCGGTGCCCAGCGCAAGGTTAATAAAGTACGGGTTGCAGGAGTGCTGCATGGCTTGGTCGAGATTCAGCTCCCCATGCCCCGCCCGATTGTGGCAATAGTACCGTATGCCGTTTACCTCGGTGCTGCCGGTGCAGGTATAGGTAAAGTCTTTGGCCACACCCGCTTCCAGCGCGGCGGAGACCCCGCACAGCTTAAAGGTAGAGCCCACATTATATGCCGCATAGCAGCGGTTGATAAGCGGGGAGTTGGGATCGCTTAAGCTTGCCGCAACGTTGCTTGGGTCGAAGGCAGGGAAAGACGCCACGGCGCGCAGCTTACCGGTCGCCGCCTCCATGACCACGACGGCGCCCTTCTCTATCAGGCGCGCGCCCTCCTCCTCGGCAATCTGCTGTATCTGCGCGTCGATGGTCAGCACTACACCCTCGCGGTTGTGGTAGTTTTCTCTCGATATCTCGGGCGAACTATTTGCAATCGGACGGCGCAGCGCATCCACCGCATAGGTAACCGTCAGCTTGCCGCTGTTTGCCGCAAGCAGCGCGTCGTATGCCCGTTCAATGCCGTACACCCCCACCCCTTCGCCGTCCAGGTGCCCGATGACATGGCAGGCAAGCTGCTTTATCCCATACCGTTGTTTAACGGTAAATACGGTGATGCCCTGCGCGTCGATATAGGGGGAATCGGTTTGGTATAAAAACGGTCTGCCGCTTTCAACTAGCTTTAGCACCTTCTCCCGCTCTGCAAAGGGTACAGCCTTTACAAGCGCCGCTGCCGCCTCATCGCCGGGCAGTACGGAAAGCACATAGCCATCGGTGCTACCCACAAGCGGTCGAAACGCGCAGTCGTATATCATGCCGCGGCTTTGGTCAAGGGTTAGGGTATACGAGCTTTGGCTTTTTGCCACCGCCTGCAGCTCGTCCCCCGTCGAGACCAAAAAGATACGCAAAAACAGCGCAGAAAAGCCGATAATCATTATGCAAAACAGTGTCAGCGCACGTTTTTGCGCGTTTGTCATGGTGAACTCGTTCAAATAAACACCCCGCAATACGGTTAATCTCTTTCGCCTTATTATGGGATTTTTTGCTTAAGTCATACACCTTTGGGGTAATCGCACGCACGCCATATGGTACTCAGCCCCTTGCCGCTAACTTTTTTACAGGAAACGGGCGCAACAGCTTGTTTGTTTGCGTCAGGTGTGGCATAATGGCGTAACGGACAACGAACGGATCATCTGCTCCTTCGAGCCGAGCGGCTGCAACAACAATATAACGAGGTGAACTGTATGAAGCTTGAAACCCAGAGACTTATTTTACGGCAATTGACCATGAATGATGCGGATGCCTTACACGAGATACTTTCCGACCCCGTGTCGATGCAGCACTACCCCCAACCGTTTACCCGCGAAAAAACTGAAGGATGGATTGCATGGAACATCCAGAACTATGCGACCTACGGATTCGGGCTGTGGGCGGTACTACTCAAGGAGGGTAACCTGTTTCTCGGCGATTGCGGGATTACGATGCAGAACATAAACGGCAGCTTAGAGCCCGAGATAGGCTACCATATTAACAAGGTCCACACAGGCAAAGGCTATGCCACCGAAGCGGCGCGAGCATGCAGAAACTACGCGTTTGATGTGCTGGGGCTTAGTAAGGTTTATTCCTATATGAAATACACTAACCTTGCTTCTCAAAAAGTGGCGCAGAAAAACGACATGAAGCTACTAGCAGAACTGCCCGACGAAGTTAACGGAATCACGACGGTGTATGCCATTACCTTGGAGGAATATCTCTCCCTGAGAAAGTGACGCTTGTGCCCTGATACTATTAAAACTGTATAGCAAAAACAATGTGCCATGGATACCGCCCAAACGCGAGGGCAATCCATGGCACATTATCATATTATCCTTTTGGGGGTAACAGGATGTTATACCGTCCTTTTAATATCCGCCGATGTCGGTGCGGTGGTGCGCACCCTCAAAATGAATTAAATCTACCGCCTCATACGCATTGGTCAGTGCCGAGGATAGGCTCCTTGCCTTGGCGGTAACGCCCAGAACACGCCCGCCCGCGGTATAATAACGCCCGTCGTCATAGCGGGTACCCGCGTGAAAGACGGTTACGCCGCGCAGCTGCTCGGCATCCTCTATGCCCGTAATCTGCTTGCCCGTTTCGTAGCTATGGGGGTAGCCGCCCGACGCCATCACAACGCACGCCGCCGAGCCCTTCTCCCACTCGATGTCAATCTCGTCAAGCCGCTCGTCCGCCACCGCCTCAAACACGGTAAGCAGGTCGGTTTTTAAAAGCGGCAAAACCACCTGTGCCTCTGGGTCGCCGAAGCGGCAGTTGTACTCGATGACATGCGGACCTTTGGGTGTGAGTATAAGCCCGAAGTACAGGCACCCCTTAAAGGGCGCACCCTCGCTCTGCATGGCACGGATGGTGGGTAAAAAGATGGTGTCCATGCACACCGTTTCAATCTCCTGCGTATAATGGGGGTTTGGGGCTATCGTGCCCATACCGCCCGTGTTGGGACCCTCGTTGCCGTCGTATACCCGCTTGTGGTCCATGGACGAGACCATGGGCTTAATGGTTTTGCCGTCGGCAAACGCGAGTACGGTGACCTCGGGACCATGCAGGAATTCCTCTATCACCACACGGCTGCCGCTCTGCCCAAACCGCCCGCCGTCAATCATCTCGCGGATGGCTTCCTCCGCCTGTGCTGGGTTCTCGGCGATAATTACGCCCTTGCCCAGCGCAAGCCCGTCCGCCTTGATGACGACGGGGAAGCTGTTCTGCGCACGAACATAGGCTACGGCGTCCTCCGATCGGTCAAACACCTCGTACGCGGCGGTGGGAATGCCGTATTTCTCCATCAGATTTTTGGAGAATATCTTGCTGCCCTCAAGCTGCGCCGCTTTTTTAGACGGACCGAAGCATTTGATGCCTAAGTCCTCCAGCACGTCGGTCATACCCAGCACCAGCGGGTCGTCGGGGGTGACCACCGCAAAATCGATCTCATGCTGCTGCGCAAACGCCGCGGTCATATCGATGTCGGTCGCCTTGATGTTTACACACTCGGCATTCGCGCCAATGCCGCCGTTACCCGGCGTGCAGTACAGGCGCTTGATGCGCGGGTTGCCGCGTAGCTTGCTGATGACGGCGTGCTCCCTGCCGCCGCCGCCAATCACGAGTACATTCATAGATTTTGTCAAATCCTTTCCAAAACAGCGCCCAAACGGTGCGCCTCGTAACAGCGGTTAATGGTGAAACAGCCGAATACCCGTAAACGCCATCACGATGCCGTAGCGGTTGCACACCTCGATGACGTTGTCGTCGCGGATGGAGCCGCCGGGCTGTGCGATGTAGCTCACGCCGCTTTTGTGCGCGCGCTCGATGTTGTCGCCAAACGGAAAGAATGCGTCGCTGCCCAGGGCAACCCCCGTCATGCCAGCAAGCCACTCCCGCTTTTCGTCTAATGTAAGCCGCTCGGGTCTTTTTGCAAACACACCCTGCCACCTGCCCTCCGCCAGCACGTCGTCGCACTCCTCGGAGATATACACGTCGATGGCGTTGTCGCGGTCGGCGCGCCCAAGCCCCTGCTTGAAGCTCAGCCCGAGCACCTTCGGGTGGCGGCGCAAGAACCAGTTATCCGCCTTACTGCCCGCAAGACGGGTGCAGTGGATGCGCGACTGCTGCCCCGCCCCGATGCCGATGGCCTGCCCGTCATAGGCGTAGCACACCGAGTTGGACTGGGTGTACTTCAGGGTAATCAGCGCGATGATCAGGTCGCGTTTTGCGCTGTCGGGCAGGGTCTTATTCTCGGTGACGATGGTGCACAGCAGAGCATCGTCTGTTACAAGCTCGTTTCTGCCCTGTTCAAAGGTAATGCCGTACACCTGTTTGCGCTCAAGGGGCTGGGGGATATAATTGGGGTCGATCTGCACGATGTTGTAGCTGCCCTTGCGCTTTGCCTTTAATATCTCGAGTGCCTCGGGCTCATACCCGGGCGCGATGACACCGTCCGACACCTCTTTGGCAATCAGGCGGGCGGTGGGTACGTCGCAGCAGTCAGAAAGTGCGATAAAATCGCCAAACGACGACATGCGGTCGGCACCTCTTGCGCGGGCATAGGCACAGGCAAGCGGCGAAAGCTCGGTATCGTCCACAAAATAGACCTTGCGCAGCAGGTCGTCAAGTGGTACGCCCACCGCGGCACCCGCGGGACTGACGTGCTTAAAGCTGGTTGCGGCGGGCAGACCCGTCGCCGCCTTGAGCTCTTTAACAAGCTGCCAGCCGTTAAACGCATCGAGCAGGTTGATGTACCCCGGTCTTCCGCACAGCACCTCGATGGGAAGCGCCGTCTGTTCGTCAATAAAGATGCGCGCGGGTTTTTGGTTTGGGTTGCAGCCGTATTTCAGCTCCATCTGGGTAGCAGACATTCGGTGTATCCCGCCTTTCGATTATTGATTCTTATTGATGATGCGCGTCTGTACGTCCCCCGTAGCGAGCGCGATGGTGCGCACAAACAGCGAAACCTTGTTGTTCTCGTCAAGGCTCCCCCACAGCAGTGCGGTTAGCTCGTCGATACCGCCTGTGAGCGCCACCCGTTTGGGTTCGCCCTCAAAGGACGGGATGGGGTCGCCGTCGCAGCGGTAGGTGTGAATGAGGCGTCCCTCGCCCGCCACCGGCTGCGGGTACTCAAAGAAAAACCGCTCGGCGGATGCCGGGTTGTATTCATCGCTTTTTAGGATAGACAGCTTGTACGCAAAATCGCCCTCCGCGCGGGTAACAAGCCCCGAGATGCGGGGGGTAAAGTTCGGCGCGTCCGGCTCAAAGGTGCGGGTGCGCAGGGCATCTTCAAAGCCAGCGCCGCGCAGCAGATAGTCATAGACGGTGTCGGTCTGGTCGCCGTTGGTGACGATGGTGACGTCGCCGAGCACCCGCACCGGTGCGTAGATGATCAGCGAGGGGTCTGACAGCTTGCTCTCGTCAAACGCCTGAGTTCGAATACCGCCGTCGCACTCAATAAATACGCGGTTGCGGCTGTTCTCGCTGCGCCCCATAATAAAGTAGGCGATTACGGCGTGTTTGCCGTCCGCGCTCTTGCCGATTAAAATCCCCCTACCGGGATACGGGTTTGTGCTAAGCTCTTTTGCAATATCAATGCCTTGCATCGTTGTCATCATTTCCCTTCTAACAGGTTTAGCCGCATCTCGGTATAGCGGGACTGCGGCTCGGTAAAGCCCAGCAGCTCGTACAGCGGCTTTCCGTCCTTTGAGGCGGAAAGGTCGATATAAGAAGCGCCCTGCTCCCTTGCCTTTTGTATCAGCGATTTCAGCACACGGGTGCTGTACCCTCTGCGCCGAAACTCGGGCAGGGTGTAAACACTGTACAGCATGCCGGTTTTGCCTGTGGGAAAGGTCGGGTTTGCCGGTCTTTCGTACAGCACAAGCATCGCGGTGGAAACCACACGACCGTCAAGCTCCAGCAACGGAACAAAGCAGTCCCGCCCGAGATGCAGAATAAAATAGTCCCCCAGCTGCGCTGCGATTGTCTCTTGTTGCTGCGGTGTCAAACCGCCGTAATCCTCATCCAAAAAATCAATGCGCAGCCTTATCAGCGTTTTGATATCCGCCGCCTGCGCAAACCGAAGCACCTCGCCCGACTGCATCATGCCGTATCCCCTTTTTCGTTTACTCCTTATCGCTTTGCCCCGAAAGCTGACGGCATAACAGGGCGACGCCGCGGGGCAGAATGTCCCACTCCGCCTGCTCCATCACACGGCGCTGCAGCGTCTCTGGAGTGTCGTCGTCTGCAATCTCCACCGCCTTTTGCAGCAGAATGCGCCCGCCGTCGGTAATCTCGTTTACGAGATGCACGGTGGCACCCGTTACCTTTACGCCGTAATCCAGCGCCGCCTTGTGAACCCGCAGACCGTAAAAGCCGTCGCCGCAAAAGGATGGAATCAGCGACGGGTGCACGTTGACAATGCGGTCACGGTAGGCGCTTACCAGCTCCTCACCAAGGATGCACAAAAAGCCCGCCAGCACCACAAGCGAGATGTCGTGCCGCTTTAACACCGCTAGCAGCGAGTCATCAAACGTCTGTGGCGACGAATACGCCTTGCGCTCCACCACCGCTGTGGGAATGCCGTGCCGCTTTGCGCGTTCCAGTGCAAAGGCATCCGCCTTGCTGGATACCACAAGCGCGATTTTGCCGTAAAGGTTGTCCCCTTGCCGGTCGATTAACGCCTGCAGGTTGGTGCCGCCGCCCGACACCAGTACCGCTATCTGTACCATCGTCTATTCCCCCGCCGTTTTGTTTACCGAATGACGACGCCCTCGTCACCCGAAATGACCTCGCCGATTACAGTCGGTCTTTCGCCTGCTTCTGTGAGGACGGTAATCGCCGTGTCCACATCCTGCTTGGCAACTAGGATGCACATGCCGGTGCCCATGTTAAAGGTGTTGAACATATCGCGCTCGTCAATGCCGCCGGTCTTTTGAATCAGCTCAAAGATGGGCGGCACGGTTAGGCTCTGCCTGTCGATGCGCGCGCTGAGCCCCTCTGGCAATGCGCGGGGGATATTCTCGTAAAAGCCGCCGCCTGTGATGTGGCTAATGCTCTTGATATTCACCCGCTCAGCCAGTGCGAGCACCGCCTTGACATAGATGCGGGTGGGGGTAAGCAGAGTTTCGCCCAGCGTTGCGCCAAGCTCGGCGTAGTGGCGGTTTAAATCGCTGTTCTCCACGTCAAACACCTTGCGCACCAAAGAAAAGCCATTGGAATGCACACCCGACGACGCAAGGGAGAGGATTACATCCCCCTCACGAACACTTGTGTTATCGAGTATGCGCGATTTATCCACAACGCCTACCGAGAACCCCGCAAGGTCATACTCGTCGGGGGCGTAAAAACCCGGCATCTCGGCGGTTTCGCCGCCCACAAGGGCACAGCCCGCCTGACGGCAGCCTTCGGCAACGCCCGAAACGATGGTGGCAACCCGCTCGGGTACATTCTTGCCCAGGGCGATATAATCCAAAAACACCAGCGGCTTTGCGCCCGCGCACACGATGTCGTTGACGCACATTGCAACGCAGTCTATGCCCACGGTGTCGTGCTTGTCCAGCAAAAACGCAAGCTTGAGCTTGGTTCCCACCCCGTCGGTCCCCGACACGAGCACCGGCTTCTGTATGCCGGTAAGGTCTAGTTCAAACAGCCCGCCGAAGCCGCCCAGCCCCGAGAGCACCCCTTTTGTAAAGGTGGAGGACACCGCATTCTTCATCAGCTCAACGGCACGGTAGCCCGCGGTAACGTCTACCCCTGCCTCTTTATAGCTTTCGCTGTAGCTTTTCATTTATTGTCACGCCTTTCCGCAGTTTAGCCATTTCTGTCAAACCGCCGCCCTTTGTTATTGCCTTAATCGGATGCCTCGCCCTTTTCGCCGATGCGCAGCTCGAACTTATCCTTTCGGATGTCCTTGGGCGGCTCGACGGGGTACTCCCCGGTAAAGCAGCCGGTGCAAAAGCCGCAACGCGCACTTTCGGCTATCTTTTTTGCGTTATCTACACTGATAAAGCCCAAAGAGTCTACGCCAATCTCCGTTGCAATCTCGGGCACGGTCATCTTGCAGGCAATCAGGTTATCCTTGCTGTCGATGTCGGTGCCAAAGTAGCAGGGGTTGATAAAGGGCGGCGCGGAGATGCGCATGTGAATCTCCCTTGCGCCCGCCTCGCGAATGAGATGCACAATGCGCGCGCTGGTTGTACCGCGCACGATCGAATCATCCACCAGCACCACACGCTTGCCGCTTACCGTTTCTTTTAACACGTTAAGCTTAATGCGCACCGCGTCCTCGCGCTGCTCCTGAGAGGGCTGAATAAAGGTTCTGCCGACGTAACGGTTCTTAATCAGCCCGATGCCGTACGGAATACCCGACTGACGGGAGTAGCCGATGGCGGCGTCAAGCCCCGAATCGGGCACGCCCACCACCACATCCGCCTGTACGGGGTGTTCCAACGCAAGGTATGCGCCCGCGCGCAGACGCGCGCCGTGTACCGAAGCGCCCTCTATTACCGAATCGGGGCGCGCAAAGTAGATAAACTCAAACACACACAGGTTGCCCTTGTTACCCTCTGTGCAGTGGGTGCGAATGCTGCGCAGCCCCTTCTTTTTGTCCACCACCACAATCTCGCCGGGGTCAAGGTCGCGCACAAACTCGGCACCCAAACTATCCAGCGCACAGCTTTCGGACGCAAACACAATGTCTGAGCCGCGCTTGCCCATGCAAAGCGGTCGAAAGCCATTTGGGTCGCGCGCGGCAATCAGCTTTTGCGGCGACATCACAATCAGCGAATACGCACCCTTTATGCGGTGCATCGCCTGCTCGAGCGCCGTCTCGATGCTGGGGGTGTTGATGCGTGCCTGTGTGATGATGTAGGCGATAACCTCGGTGTCGTTGGTGCTGTGAAAGATGGCACCGCCCATCTCCAGCTCCTCGCGCAGGGCACCCGCGTTCACCAGGTTGCCGTTATGGGCAAGCACCATCTTGCCCTTTACGTGCTGTATGACAAGGGGCTGCGCGTTGGTTCTGCTCTGCCCGCCTGTTGTGGAGTACCGCACATGCCCCACCGCCATGTTGCCCTCGCCGAGCTTTGCCAGCGCGTCCGCCGTAAACACCTCGGGCACAAGCCCGATGTCACGGTGGGTGCGCATGACACCGTCGTCGTTTACGACAATGCCGCAGCTTTCCTGCCCGCGGTGCTGCAGCGCATACAGCGCAAAGTACGCGCTTGCGGATACCGGTCCACGCTGCTCGGAATAGATGCCGAACACACCGCATTCTTCTTTTATGGTATCAAACATTTCGTCCTACCCGCCATTTCTCCGGCACGGCTCTATGTTCTCCCCACGCCGGAAGGGGAACACGCTGCCGTCATGATAAAGTAAGTATTCTTACCCAACTTATTCGCCGAGCAGCCTCTTCATAATCTCCTGGTACGCGTCCTCTACCCCGCCAAGGTCACGGCGGAAGCGGTCTTTATCCAGCTTTTCGCCCGTTTTGCTGTCCCAGAAGCGGCAGGTGTCGGGGCTTATCTCATCCGCAAGCACGATGGTGCCGTCGGCAAGGCGTCCAAACTCCAGCTTAAAGTCAATCAGCTCAATGCCCAGGTCCTTGAGATACTCTGCCAGGATGTCGTTTACCTTAAAAGAATAATCGGCAATCACCTCAAGCTCCGCCTTTGTGGCAAGCTTCATCGCCGCGATGTGGTATTCGTTAATCATCGGGTCGCCCAACTCGTCGTCCTTATAGCAGTACTCAAGCACCGTGCTTGCAAGCTTGGTTCCCTCGGGGATGCCAAGGCGCTTAGAGAGCGAGCCCGCGGCGATGTTGCGAACAATCACTTCGATGGGGACAATCGACACCTTCTTCACCAGCGTTTCGCGCTCGGAGAGCTCTTTGACGAGGTGGGTGGGGATGCCCTTAGTCTCGAGCATCTTCATCAGGTGGTTGGTCACGCGATTGTTGATAATGCCCTTGCCCAAAATGGTGCCCTTTTTCTGACCGTTAAACGCGGTGGCATCATCCTTATAGTCTACGATGTAACACTGCGCGTCGTCGGTTGCGAATACCTTTTTGGCTTTTCCCTCATAAAGCTGGTTTAACTTCTGCATGGTTGTTGCCCTTTCCTTTCTTGTGCCGGGGGGATTGTCCCCTTCGGCGTTATCCCTATCGTTTCTATTGTGCGCGGGTTTAGCGCAGCTTAAGCTTGTCCTCTACGGCCAGTTCCGCCGCGAGCACGCCCTGTTCCATCGCTTGCTTTTCCTCCGCAAGCTTTTGCTCCAGTCCTGCGTCAGAGATGCCCAGCATCTGCACCGCGAGAATTGCGGCGTTCACCGCGCCGTCAATCGCAACGGTTGCCACCGGCACGCCTTTGGGCATCTGCACGGTGGAAAGCAGCGCGTCCAGCCCTTCGAGCGACGCCTTAATCGGAACGCCGATAATCGGCAGTGTGGTATGTGCGGCAAGAACTCCCGCAAGATGTGCCGCCTTACCGGCTGCCGCGATGATGACCCCGTAGCCGTTTTTGCGCGCGTCCTGCGCAAACCCGCATGCCTTGGCGGGTGTGCGGTGTGCGCTCATCACATGAACGGTGTAATTCACTCCGAATCGGTCGAGTGTTTTTAAGGTTCCCTGCATGGTTGCAAGGTCGCTGTCGCTGCCCATAACAACCGCTACCTTTTTGCTTTTGGTTTGCATGATAAACCCATCCTCCCGTTTATTTACTGATAAAACAAAAATAGGCTATGGCGTGTTACGCCATAGCCTATGGTTACCTGAAAGCGCGCGCAGCATCAGCGTTTCTGCTTTCGGATGCAGGTGTGCCAAGGACTCTGCAGCCGCTGTGCGTACTGCAACCCCTACCCCTGATTTTATTGTGCCAAAACACGCCCATATGGTTCATTTCGCACAAGCCTCCGAAACATATGTGATGCGGACTGTGTCCCGCCTCGCCACAATATTACAACAACTAACTTATAGTTATAGTTTAATCTATTGCAGTGATAAAAACAAGCGGCGGCGGTAAAATCGTTTCGTTGCACCAAAAACAGAGACCCGTCTGCGCGGGGATTGTGCAGTTAGCTATTCTTTGGCGTCGCTCATCAGCTCTTTTACCGATGCGGCAAGACCGCCCAGCGACTGCAGCTCGGAGGGGATGATGATCTTAGTCGACTTTCCGTCACACGCCTTGATAAACGCCTCGAAGCTCTTGAGGGTAAGGATGCGGTCGGAGGGAGCGGACTCGTTTAACAGCTTAATACTGTCGGCAAGCGCCGTCTGCACCATCATAATCGACTGGGCTTCGCCCTGTGCTTCACGAATCTTCTGCTCTCTTACCGCGTCCGCGCGCAGGATGGCAGATTCTTTTTCCGCCTGCGCACGCAGGATTGCGGACTCGCGCTCGCCTTCGGCGACAAGAATCTGGCTGTGCTTTTCGCCCTCGGCGCGCAGGATCGATTCGCGGCGCTGACGCTCGGCCTTCATCTGCTTCTCCATCGCGTCCTGAATCTCACGCGGGGGAAGGATGTTTTTCAATTCAACACGGTTAACCTTAATGCCCCACTTATCGGTGGCGATATCAAGGATGGTAGTAATCTTGTTGTTGATGACGTCGCGCGAGGCGAGCGTCGAGTCAAGCTCCAGATCGCCGATAATATTACGTAGGGTGGTTGCCGTAAGCAGTTCGATGGCGGCAAGCGGACGCTCCACACCGTAGGCGAACAGCTTAGCATCGGTGATGTAAAAGAAAACAACCGTATCAATCTGCATCGTTACGTTGTCCTTGGTGATAACGGGCTGGGGTTTAAAGTCCGCAACCTGCTCCTTTAGGGTAACGCGCTTTGCGATACGGTCAATGAACGGAACCTTGAAATGAAGACCCGTTTCCCATGTACATTTGTACGCGCCCAGACGCTCCACGACGTAGGAGGTCGCCTGCGGTACAATCTTAATGTTTGCCACCGCAATAATGAACACCAGGATTAGCAGTGCGCCGATGATAAATAACTCCATAACTACACTCCGTTTCCGCCGGTATCCGGCATTTTATATTTTATCCAAGTTCACTGGTATCTTTTTCTAGCGGTAAGGGCTTAGTCGTTTGCCGGCAGCACGTACACCTTTGCGCCCTCGATGCGTGTAACCAAAACCTTCTGCCCCTCAGCAAGCTCCGCGCCATCTTCGCTGCGCGCCGCCCACGAGAGACCGTTGACGTACACCCTGCCGGTTTGGCGGGTGTTATCCACCGTTTCCTGCACAAGACCGGTGTTGCCCACCACCATATCGGCGTTGGTTGCGGTCTTTCTCTTACTAAGTAGTTTTTTGGCAAGCGGTCGGGTGGCAATCAGCAAAGCGCCGCTGCCTACGAAGAAGATAACTATTTGAATCGGTACGGGCACACCCAACAACGAGGCGATGAGCGAAAGCAACGAACCCGCGCCAAACCAGATAAAGACAAGCTGTACCGAGGCTGCCTCACCCACACAAAACAGAATAACCGCTATAAGCCACCAAAGCGGAGCGTATTCCAGCATGATGCAAAAACCCCTTTCCTACTGCCGCTGTTCATTGAAACAACGACAAACCAAACTCCTAACAATTATAATAACCTTAACCACGCATTATTCTAAATAGTACTATAAATCTTCATTTATTAGTTCACACGCAATTATCAGTTATTGGATATATTATAGCACATTTTACATGTAAAACAATGAACAAACTACGAACGCAGGGCAAAACAAAAAGGGCGCACCAGCATGGCGCGCCCCTAATATCTGTCCTCTGCCCTCTAATACCTGTCTTCTCGCTTAGTACATTCCGCCCATACCGGGGTTGGGCGCAGGTGCGGGGTGTTCCTCGGGCTTGTCGGCAACCAGCGACTCGGTGGTCAGAATCATTGCGGCAGCACTGGCGGCGTTCTGCAATGCGCTTCTGGTCACCTTGGTGGGGTCAACGATGCCGCTTGCGATCATATCGCCGTAGGTCTCGTTATATGCGTCAAAGCCGTAGCCGACTTTATCTGCGGCAAGCACCTTGTCTACGATAACCGAGCCCTCAAGCCCTGCGTTCTCGGCAATCTGGCGCAGGGGCTCTTCGAGCGAGCGCAGTACAATCTTCGCACCGGTCTTCTCGTCGCCCTCGCAGGATTCTACAACCTTCTTAACGGCGGGGATGGCGTTGATGAGCGCGATACCGCCGCCCGCTACAATACCCTCGGCAACCGCTGCCTTGGTAGCGGAGAGCGCGTCCTCGATGCGCATCTTCTTTTCCTTCATCTCGATCTCGGTAGCGGCACCCACCTTGATAACGGCTACACCGCCTGACAGCTTGGCAAGACGCTCCTGCAGCTTCTCGCGGTCAAAGTCGGAGGTGGTATTCTCAATCTGGCCCTTAATCTGGTTCACGCGTGCCTTGATGTCGTCCTTGCTGCCCGCGCCGTCAACGATGATGGTGTTTTCCTTCTGTACAACAACCTGACGCGCACGACCAAGCTGGGTTACCTGCGCCTCTTTCAGGTCAAGACCGAGCTCGTCGCTAATAACCTCGCCGCCGGTGAGGATGGCGATGTCTCGCAGCATCTCTTTTCTTCTGTCGCCAAAGCCGGGTGCCTTGATTGCAACGCAG
Organism: Bacillota bacterium; assembly: GCA_023413185.1. Lineage (GTDB taxonomy): Bacteria > Bacillota > Clostridia > Oscillospirales > Ruminococcaceae > Acetanaerobacterium. Next base: position 64,948 of record JAEZQD010000098.1, on the reverse strand, counting down.
GTAAAGGTACCGCGCAGTTTGTTGACAATCAGGGTGGACAGCGCCTCGCCCTCAACATCCTCGGCGATGATAACAAGCTTTTTGCCAGACTGAACAATCTGCTCAAGCAATGGCAGAATCTCCTGGATGGAGGCGAGCTTCTTATCGGTAATCAGGATATAGGCGTCGTCGATGACAGCCTCCATCTTATCCGCGTCGGTCACCATGTAAGGGGTGATGTATCCGCGGTCAAACTGCATTCCCTCTACAACCTCGCTGTAGGTCTCGGCGGTTTTGCTCTCCTCGATGGTGATAACGCCGTCGGCGGTTACCTTCTCCATCGCGTCGGCAATCAGCTTGCCGATGGACTCATCTCCGGCAGAAACAGTGGCAACGCGGGCGATATCCTCGCTGTTGCCCACCTTCTTGGAGTTTGCAATAACGGTCTCGACCGCAGTGTCAACCGCCTTCTGAATGCCCTTTTTAAGCACCATGGGGTTTGCGCCCGCCGCAACGTTCTTCATACCCTCGCGAACCAGTGCCTGCGCAAGCAGGGTAGCAGTGGTGGTTCCGTCGCCGGCAGCATCGTTGGTTTTGGTGGCAACCTCTTTTACAAGCTGCGCGCCCATGTTCTCAAAGGGATCCTCAAGCTCAATCTCCTTTGCGATGGTTACGCCGTCGTTGGTGATGAGCGGCGCGCCGAACTTCTTATCGAGCACTACGTTGCGTCCCTTGGGACCCAGTGTAATTTTTACGGTATCAGCAAGCTTATCAAGACCAATCTGCAACGATTTTCTTGCTTCCTCGCCGTATGCAATTTGCTTAGCCATGGCATATGCCCCCTTATTATAGTTAATAGAGTTTCATGTTGTTTCTTATTCCACAACCGCCAGAATGTCGGACTGACGAACAATTACATACTCTTCGCCGTCAACCTTCACCTCGGTGCCGGAATACTTGCTGGTAATAACCTTGTTGCCCGGTACCACGTACATGGTAACTTCCTTTCCGTCAACAAGACCGCCGGGACCTACGGCAATTACCTCCGCAATCTGGGGCTTCTCCTTGGCGGCGCCCGTCAGGATAATTCCGCTTTTGGTGGTCTCTTCCGCCTCAACCATCTTGAGCACTACTCTGTCGGCAAGAGGTTTCACAGTCATCTCTATTCCTCCCAATCAAAAAATTGTATTTTCCCACGTATCTGCCCCGCAGCCTTTCCATCAGCTTTGTGCAAAACGCGGTGTGTGCTAATTTTAGCACTCAAATGCTATGAGTGCTAACTAAGTTCTATTGTAGCCTATTTTTCATAAAAATCAAGGGGGAGATTATCCCCCTCGCTTATTTTTTACAAAATGTTAAAAAATATTAAGGTCATTGGGAAAGAATTTGCTGTTCCCAACGACCTTCATTTGCACATTATGCCAAAACTCTAGTTGGTTGCCTTTACTCGAATCGAGCGCGCCGGTGCTGCCTGCGGTGTCTTTTCGTGAGCAAGCGGCACCGAAAACAGGAGCGCCTTGGGGATAATCTCGGCTTGCATGCCGTGTGTCAGCTCGCACTCGCCATCGTAGTTGACCACCACAGGATGGGGAGAGGTTATGGTAATGGCTTTGGCGCGCCGGTAGATAATCACATCCGCAAAGGCGGGCTCGTCAAGATGCAGACCCTTTTTATACTTGCCGATAAGCGCAAGAAAACGCAGACGCGAAATACGCTTTACAAACACAATCTCAAGCAGCCCGTCCTCCAGGTCTGCGCGGGGTGCCGCCACAAAGCCGCCGCCGTAGCAACGCCCGTTGCCGCAAACACCAATGACATACTCGCCTTCGGGCAGCGTTTCGCCGTCTACCGTAATCTTCATCACACTGGAGAAGCGTTTAAAAAACCGTTCGCCGATGGCGATGATGTACGCCATGCTGCCAGTAACAAGCGGCCACGCCTTGTAGCGGGCCATGCTCATGGCAACGGCGGAGTCAAACCCCACCGAGCACAGGTTAATACACATGCCTCCGCTTGTTTGGATCAAGTCAATTCGTCTTGCGTCCCCCGCAAGCTGAGCTGCAATATCAAGAAACGGTACGCCGGGAAAGCTGCGCACAAAATCGTTGCCCGACCCGCAAGGGATAACCGCAACCTGAACGTTTGGGCAGCCGTAAGCGCCCCGCGCCACCTCGCCCAATGTTCCGTCGCCGCCGCAGGCATAAAACCGCAGCTCTTTACCTGTTTGGCTCTGCTTTTTCACATACTCGGTTGCGTCGCCCACACAGGTTGTGAGATAAATCTCATAATCCGCGCCCTTTTCCTTGCAGATCTCCTCGATCTGAGCGGTAAGCGGACCGACGTGCCGCCCTTTTCCTGCGACGGGATTAATGATAAAGATATGCTTCATCGGGGGTACCTCCCGTTTTTATTATCAACTGCAGTAAACCGGTTTGGTTTGTGCACCCCATATATGGCCGCACATCGCCAAAGCGGCAACGCTTTATGAAAATAAGTATATCCTATCCCACCGTATATTCCAACTGAATTTTTGCGCTTTTTGTTTATTATGTCCTGACAATGTGCTAGAATGATACAGTCTTGCAAAACGAAGCTCATACCAATCGGCTGAGAAGCCACCTTTTTGCTCTAAACGTACAAGCAGCCGTGGGGGCACATTCATTCATCCTGCTGAGCGGTACCCATATAATTCATGGTGATTTGTGCCGTTTGGGCCTAAACACCAACAAAGGAATGGTCATAGCCATGCACAATCTATACAACAAGCTTGTTGCTCTGTTTGAAAAATACCGCGAAACGATACTCTACCTCGTCTTTGGCGGGCTGACGACGATAATCAACATCGGTTCGTACTGGCTGCTGACCGGCGTGTTTGCGGTCGATTTTATGGTTGCCAACGCCCTTGCGTGGCTTATCTCGGTGCTGTTTGCGTTTGTGACCAATAAGCTGTTTGTGTTCGATAGCAAATCTCTTGCCGCCGCCTTGGTACTCAAGGAGTTTGTTTTATTCGTGGGCGCGCGGCTGTTCTCCGGCGCGCTTGACATGGGTATTATGTACCTGTTTGTGGACATACTGAGGTTTAACGACATGGTTGTTAAGGTGCTGTCCAACATCATGGTCATTGTGGTGAACTATATTTTGAGCAAGCTGATTATCTTTAGGAAGAAGCAATGAGGCGTACCATAACTGGCTTTTGAGAATAGTTCTCTAAAAACGCTTGACATAACAAACCCCCTGTGATATTATAATAGGGCACTCTGAACAGCAGACGGTTCTACGGTTTAGAGAAAGCGCATACAATATATCGCGGAGTGGAGCAGTCCGGTAGCTCGTCGGGCTCATAACCCGAAGGTCGTAGGTTCAAATCCTGCCTCCGCAACCATATCAGTTAAGGCAATTGATACAATCGTATCAGTTGCCTTAACGTTTTTTTTATGCCCGAAAAAGGCTGTAATACTGGGGTCTTCATCAAATCAATGCACCCACCGTTCTTTATTAACCACAATATATAGCGTTTTTTGTAGTGCATATTCTTGCACAATCACCACATATACCCTTCAATTCGTTTTTTGACTTAGCTATCGTTTTTTGATTAGTTTACCATAGAGCGCACTCGAGTCAACCGAGGGTGAGAGAAAAACCCTCTGTTTAAAAGAGGGCTTTCATAATATAATGATGCTGTTTTCACAGCATTTCCGCGACCTCGGTGCCGTTTTTGAAGGTGAAAACTACTCTGCTGTCCTCGTGGACGGTCACATGATCTACCAGCGCGTTCCATGTTTCTTCCTTGAACACCATCGGCAGGTCATACAGTTCACCGAGCTCGAAGAGAAATCCGCTGAGAACATCGCCCTTGAGCTCCTGAAGTTGACGCTGTTCCTGTAATGACGCCAGCCGCTTTTTTGCTTTATCGTAGCGGTCGATGTACCCGTTGTAGCGGCTTCGGTATTCCGTCTGGTCAAGCGTGGTGCTGGCGTTCTCGTCTACCAGCTTCTGTACCAGCCCCGAAAGCACATCAATCTCACTGGTTATCTCCGCGACTTCCTTGTCGATGGCACTGAAATCCGTGAATGCCTTGTGCAGAACCCTGCCATCCTCGATAAGCGCCTCGCGGTCAATCATCAGCTCACTAACCGCCTTCAAGAACATCGCTTTGATGTCATCCTCATATAAATGAGGGGTCCGGCATTTATCGGCCCCTTTGAATTTCGCGTTGCACTGCCAGATAGTACGGCGGTAATTACTGTTGGAGTGCCATACCTTTGAGCCGTAATACTCTCCGCAGTCTCCGCAGATAATTTTTGCTGAGAATGGACTCAGGCTGTTGTGATGCCGCCCGGTCGCTTTTCTTCGCACTATCTCATTTTGCACTCTATCCCATTCCTCCGGGCAGATAATGGCCGGATGGCTGTTTTCTACATAAAACTGAGGAACTTCGCCCTCATTAGGCTTCATCTTTTTTGTCAAAAAGTCCGTTGTAAACTTCTTTTGCAGGAGCGCCGACCCCTTGTATTTCTCGTTGGTGAGGATGCTCTCTATCGTAGTGGCCTGCCACTTTTCTTTACCACCCGGTGTGGGTACACCTCGTCTCGTGAGACCGGCCGCTATCGCATTTGTGGTCTTACCCTGAATAAACTGGCGGTAGATGGTACGTACTGTTTCCGCTTCCTCAGGCACAATTTCCATCGACCCATCCGCACCCTTGCTGTAGCCGAGAAATCGCCCGTAGGCAACGCTGACTTTGCCGTCAGCGAAACGCTTCCGCTGCCCCCATGTGACATTCTCTGAAATGCTGCGGCTCTCTTCCTGTGCCAGCGAACTCATGATGGTGATGAGCAGTTCTCCCTTGCTGTCAAGAGTTGCGATACCCTCCTTTTCGAAATACACTTCAATGCCTTTTTCCTTGAGCTTTCTGACTGTGGTAAGGCTATCTACCGTATTTCTTGCAAAACGGCTGACGGATTTTGTAACAATAAGATCTATTTTACCGTCCAGAGCATCGGCAATCATCTCATTGAAGCCGTCTCGGTGCTTGGTGTTCAAAGCCGAGATGCCTTCGTCGGTATAGACCCTAATAAACTCCCATTCAGGCTTCGACTGGATGTATTTTGTGTAGTAATCCACCTGCGCCTCGTAGCTGGTCTGCTGCTCTTCACTGTCGGTGGACACACGGGCATATCCAGCGACACGCCTTTTGACGGCGGCATTGCGCGGCAACCCCGTATGCATCATCCGTGTTGCCGGAATAACTGTAATATTCTTTGCTGCCATCAGCGTTCACCTCGGTCCAATGTGTTCTTTCTGGCGGCATCCCGCATCTCCGGTGTCCAACTCTCCGCTCTGGAACGGTCTGCCCATCGTTTAACGGCTTCGGTTCCGTTCTTGAAGCAGAATACTAAGGTGTTGCCCTCTGCCACTCTGACAGCCGTTATTTTACTGTGGATGGCTTCTGCGTCAAAGGTATCCGTGCCCATGACCTCGGCGGTTACCGCAGTCAGTGTTTCCTCGGGTATTTGCTTGGAAGCGCAGGCCGCCTTGCCGAGCGTGTTGTAGGTGGCGCATATCCACACGGGCCCGGTGGTCGTGACCTTGCGGCGGTAGTGTTTTCCGCAAATGTCGCAGGTTAGCAGACCCGTAAAGGGATAGGTTTTCTGAGAACTGCCGGAGTGTGTATGTTTTGCCGCCCGACGAGCAATCTCAACCTGTACCGCATTGAAGGTCTCTATCGGGATAATTGATTCGTGAGTACTCTCGGCGTGGTATCTGGGCAGTTCCCCTCGATTAACCAGCGTTTTCTTGGTCAGGTGGTTTTCCCGATACTTCGTCTGCAGCAGCAGATTCCCGGTATAGGCGTAGTTTCGCAGGATGCGCTCCACGGCGCTTTTGTGAAACTCGCAGCCGCTCTGCGTGGAAAAGCCGCTCTCATTGAGCCGCTTCATAATGGCTGTCACGCCCATACCCGAAAGGTAGTCCGAAAAGATGGACTGAACGACCTCCGCTTCCTCCGGCACGACCGCAAGCTTGCCGCTCTGATTGCGATACCCGAGCATGAAATAGCGCCAAGGTTTGCCATCTTCAAAATTCATCCTGACCCGCCATTTCTGATTCTCGCTTGCCGAGCGGCTTTCCTCTTGGGCATAAGATGCCAAAATGGAGAGCATAAGCTCTCCATCGGCACTCATGGTATGAATGTTCTGTTCCTCGAACCACACATCGATGCCGAGCCCCTTCAGCTCCCGCACCGTTTCCAGCAGAGTGACTGTGTTACGCGCAAATCGTGAAATCGACTTCGTGATAATCAAATCGATTTTACCGTCTTGGCAGTCACATAGCAAACGCTGGAAGTTATCCCGTGAATCCTTCGTTCCTGTTTTTGCTTCATCGGCATAGACGCCGACGTAAGACCAGCCACGATGCTTCTGAATAAACTCACTGTAATAACTGACCTGCGCGGCAAGCGAATGAAGCATCGCGTCTTTACCGGAGGATACTCTCGCGTATCCGGCGACCCGTATCAGCTGCTCTGCCGGCGATTTCAAAAAGGCGGTCTGGGTAATGCTGCGTTCCATGTTTTCCCCTCCCTTGTATCAATATTCGGTACTCTATATATTGCTCAAAGAACGAGATATATCAAGCGATTTCGGCAAAAATACTATTCGAAGACAGCCCGTATCTCTGGTTAATGATTGTGTATGCTTTCCGCTTGTCGGCCTGCGTGAAGCAGCCGTCCGCTACCAGATAGTCGATGAGGGCGAGGGTGGTGTGATACCGCATCATAGTATCCGGCGCGTACTTATCCGGAGTGCTTTCCTCGGCTCTGCTGATAGCAGTCTCTTGAGCAGTATTTACGATTTTTGTTTCCATAGCTTTCAAACTCCTTCCCGCAATATTGACACACGAGAGTGTAATATGCTTTCTTGTTGATTTTCTCCTGATGGGCGTTCCACCATGAGGTACGGCATTTGTCCGAGCAGAATCGTTTCTGCCTGCGGCCTTCCGGCTGTGAAAAGGTACTGCCGCACTGAACACACCGATGGGTGCCGGACAAGTCCGGGTGCCTGCGGATAAATGACTTGACCGTGTTGGGCGAGAGCCGGAGCGCAGCCGCAATCGCCGACGCTCCCTGCCCGTTGAGCCGCATATCCGTGATGATGTTGATTTCTGACGGTTTCATAGCCGCACTCCTTTTCCCTCCGGTGAGCTAGCAGCCCCGGCGCATTGTCAGCAACCGCTCCATGACGTCGTCAGCCGGCGTCCATGAGCTGCTGCAGTCCATAGAACTGTTTTCACGCACTACTGCGAATATCTGATTCCACAGGGCGTTGGCATGTTTGGAATACTCACGTGCCATTGAGACATACGGAGATGTGATGGGAGCGCCGGTGGTCGGATGCTTGGCAAGGAAGCCAAAGGTCGAGATGGCCTTTTCGCATTGAATCCATCGAGCTGCCGCCACAGCGTACTGCTCTAAGCCCTGCCGAGTAACCAGCTGCTCACAGCGGAACTTCCGAAGCCACTCCCATGTGGATTTGTATATCTCATTTGCCACAAGCTCCTCTCCATTTTTTTGTTCGTCAGAGAGAAATCCGTGGGGAGGGGGCATTTCAGCACCCTCCAATTCCACAGGCTCCGGCAACTTAACGCTGCCGTGCGAGAATTTATCTGTTTTGCCTTCCGCTATTTTATCTGCAAGCGGCTTTCGCGGCCTGCCACCGGTGCCCGGTTGCGGTCCTCTGTTTCCCATTAAAATCTCATCCTCCTTCATTTTTGAAACTTTTATGGTCAATACCCTAATAACTTATGCGTTTCCGTACACGAAGCTCCACGCCGCTGTCCAGATTTATTATTCGTAGAGATTTTGACACCCCCACCCTAAGGACAGAACGGACACAAGGGACAAAACTCAAATTAAAATGTTTCTTTAATCACCCGCCTGATTTCGCTTGTTGTATGCACGGAGCCCCACGCCGCTGTCCTGTTCCATTTTGCCCGGAGATAGAACCGCCCCGGGGTATCCACTGGCAGAAGCCATGTGCCGCCACGCTGCCGTGGCATTGAGCCGTCATACAGCAGCGCAGCGGGCACATGATTTTCACCTGCAAATGTACGGGACAAAACGGACCAAAAGGACAAAAGTGACTACCAGACCTTCAGTGCAAACGCCTTAGACTTTTTGCTGATGCGGTAATGCCAGTTGAGTTGATTGGGGTCAACGGGCTCGTAGCCTGCTTGAAGCATGGCATCTTTAAACTCGTTATTGGTAAGGTAGATGCCTGTGTCACGATGCAACAGATGCTTAATGCCATAGCTGGTGTGACCATCAAGCGGCGTTTTGCGTGGGGTGATGCTCTCGGCAATCCAATTCATGACCGTATCGATTTCCTCTTGCGGGTGACTGGTGATTAGCCCGTCATCTACATAACCGTTCTCATTCGAGTACGGCTTTCAGTTTTTCACCATTTCGATTCACCTTCTTTCAACTGACTCGGTGTGAAGGAATAGCCACAAAAGCAATTGTATGTCGGATACCACGAGTCGTTAACATCCCAGCTTGGCGTCGTATCACGACCACATTTCGGACATGTGCGTTTGGGTACAATGCGATATGCACACCCATCGATGTCTCCATCGCCTGTGGCATCCATCTCATAGACAGCAACATAGTCATCAGCGTCTTTTCCGCCATCGACCAGAGCGAACAAGTAATGCCATCCATCCTTCGCTGAATCATGAAAACAGTGGAGACCATTTTCATCTTCACCAAGAGTTAATACAGCGAAGCCCTCCGTGATGGGAAGAATCTGCTTTATGCGTACATGCTCGTCCATAATTAGTAATCCTCCTTGCTGATTTCGATACTCCGTCCGCAAGCGGTGCAGTGATAGTTGTACAGGTCAGGGATGCCGGTTACTGAACCCAAATCTGGGGTCAGCGGTTCTCCGCAGTGCAGGCAGTACAGCTTCTGAACCAAAACGCTCTCATAGTCATGGTTGAGGTCTCCGCCGGGGTAAACGCGATAGAGCGAGGTGGTGCCGTCAGCGTATTCTGCCAAACGGAAATGGCGGATGTTTTCCTGTTCAATCCACTGCGATTTCACACTAGTGGATTCTTTGGTCAACACGACATAGCCCTCAGGAATGGGCATGAGTTTTTTTGCGGTTTTCTTCATGGTAGTTGCTCCTTTATATAATGATGTTTTGAGGGTACAGATTAGCTGGACAGGACTGCCGGATTGACAAGGTAGCTCTGTGCAGCCGGTCTTCCGGTGCCGGTGTAGCCGCTTATGGGTTTTGCCGCGACATAGCCATATTCCGAAAGCCTGTCGATCACGGGCTGTACTTCTTCGGCAGTCCGAATGCCTCGGCAGATACGCATGATATCCCGACGCGTAAACTCTGTGAAACCGTTCTTCTTAATTGCGGATAAAACGTACTTGCACTGTTTGACAATTGGGTCTGCTCCCATAAGCGAGAATGCTGCTTTTGAATGCTCGGTGTAGTACCTGCCGACAGAGATAGCGTTTTGCATGGTTTCAGCGTCAACTACCAGCGGCGCTTGCTCGTCAAGAAAAACGCTGCAGACGGTGCTGTTTGCACGGCATAGAATACCGGAGATGCGAAGAACCGCTCCGACGAGCTTTCCGGCCCAATCAGAGATGTCCGACATTTCATCGCGCAGCTTCGGTTCCAGCTCATTGGCGAAATCCTCGAGCAGGGCGTCCGCTTCCGGGGACAGGGTGATCTCCTCCGGGCAGTCCGTAGAGGGATTGTTGTCCTCATCCAGCAGGTCATATATGAGCGTCGAATAGGCTCTTGAAATGTCCTGCGGGACTGAATCAGTGCGGTATTTTCGACTTCCGACAAACGAAGTCGGCATGCAGTATAGGAATCGTGCGGTGAGGCCGCGCCCACGGAAGGTGCCGTTTTGCATCATGCCGGAGAGGACATTGGGCTGCACGGCCAAGAGCACAGACAGCGATGGATTCATAATGCTTTCGCTGTTTCTGCCGATACGGTCGACGCGGATACTGTCGCCGGAGTGACCTTTGAGCAGCACATCAATGTTTACGGTTTTTGTGTACATGCCGGAGAGCATATCGAAGATGCCGCCTTCGGCAGAAACGATTGCCGCTTTACCGCCGCCATCCGAAAGGACCGATGTGAGCTTTTCCGTGGTGATATCGTCGACATAGAGCCGTAGCGGTGTCTTTTCCTTGAACTCCGCGATTTCGGCGGCGATGGCATCAAGGTCTGCTTGGTCGGCCTTGCCTTTTGACATCTGTTCCTCCAGCGTTTTTTGTCGCCGCTCCAAGATGCGTTTTTTCATTCGGCTGGCTTCCATGATCGCGGCGTTCTGTTTGTTGTAACCGGATTCGAATTCGTTTACAGGTCTTGTCGAAAAGCTAATAACAGCAGATTTGCGTTCGGACGGCTCCGCTATTATTACAATGTAGAGATTGAGCGGCTCCACCCAGTCCTGCTTGCCACGGATACGGTATTTCCCCTGCGTACAGATGGACAGCACGCCCAGAGCGGCTGATGCCGACATATCCACGGGAGTCTGCGTACTTTCGGACACGGCCAGAACATAATCTTGCACTACCATCGGCAGCGCCTCTACGGGAAACGGCGGCAGTGTAAATTCGTCAAAGGGTATCGGTGTCTCCCATTTGATTTCACCGCGGCTTTTGCCACTGTACGTGCCGGGTACCACATAGGTGCCGGTAGACTTGATTTTCTTGAGAAAACCCTGTGCGCTTTTCCAAATGCTCCGAAGCTCATTGTCCGGGAGTGGCACATCGCACTTTTGGGCTTCCTCCAAAAACCGTTGACGCGCTTCTTCGGTGTCATCTAATTTTACAATGATTCGACCTGCGAACCTCGATAGCGTGGAATTGCGGTGCCCCTCTGTGATAACATCAGCCATATTGGCGAAGGCGTCTGCGGCTTCATACTCCTTCATGAATGCCGTCAGCGTCAGCGACCCATCGTGGTATTCTACCTCCGGGTTCTCGGTGCCGTATAGGAAACGTGCCACATCCTGCGCTTGGTCATCAAAGAACGGAAAAACGCTGAACACCTGCTTTTTCAAATTTGCGAAGGTCTCATAGTCATCTTCTTCGTCTATAATGAAGTCTACATGGAAGCGTGGCCTCGGAGATTTGCCGTCCTTTTGCTTTATGTGATGACGGCTGTAGTGAATGAAATACCGGACATTGGTGAAGAATGCGGCGATGTCTGCCGGGTAAATCCAATCCTCTGGCTTATCCGAGTGGTCGTTGTCGATATCTTCGGGCAAGCCCCATGCTCGGATAAAGTTTTTATTGCTGCGGTAATTATCCTTGAATTCCGTAAACACATGGTCATATGAGACCAGCCTTCGAAATGCTTCAATGCCATCGATAACGATTTTATTCGGATATCGGCAGTTGCTTTCATCGCCTCTGCAATTGGCGCAGAAGGCTGTAGGTGCGGTGTTCATTGCGTCGAATCACTTCCGTTCCCGTCACGAGCAGACAGCGTGCTTTCCTGAAGCCATTTATGAAAGGCTTCTATCGGAATGAGAATCCTCGTCCCGATACGGAATGCCGGGAAGCCAGGCGTTTTTGTAAGCTCATACGCTTTCGGCAGGCTGATTCCCATCTGCATGGAAAGCTCCTGAACGCTCATTGTAGATTTTTCCATAAAGTTTCTCTCCTTCCATTCTGTATTTTGCAAACAGCCACCGCACTACTTGAGTGCGATGGCTGCTTTGTCTTTCGTTCTCATCTGAAGGACTGCGTTGTACGGGGTCAAATCCTTGTTGCCGAAGCTGTTGTGCTTATCAATCATTTCCTCTTTGTGCTTCAGCTTCCGGTTCTCCCTCTGCTTTTTACGGTCTTTCATGCCATTTCCTCCTTATTTCCTCTCCGGGCAGACTGCCCCTATCGTTGCGGGGAACAATCTCTCCGATTGACTTCCGCTGGTTGAAAACAATTTTATTCTTTGCTCTTGTTTTCTACTGTATTGTACGATATAATGTCACATATAACAAACCTCTAAATGTGACGCTGTATGTGATGGAGGAAATTAAAATGCCATACGACGAATGGGGCTTATTTACAGAGTCAAAGGCTGATAATACCTCAGATATAATTGGATTTGGAGATGTCGGTGGAATCGGGCAGCTTATTTACCACACCTTTCGCTTCAAAGATTATGAGTATGATGAATCACCGGGCAATGTAGTATGTCTGAAGCCGCTTGTATATAAAGGTATGGAGCCGGACATTGACAAACAGAATGGCCTGTCCGGTAAAGAACTGTTTCTGGAGCTTTATAACCTCGGCAGCAGAATAAACAGCTTCTCCGAAAAGAAGCCGTTCAATGAATTGATTATTCAGTTTTGCAAAACCATTGCACACCCGTATGATATAGACTTGCTGTACACGACCCTCACCGAAGTCGATATCACCGCCGGAAAAAACGGCTATTGGGTTGAGCGTGATGCGATGTTCAGCGTTTCCGACTTTATGCATGATTTGGGCAGATTCTATGTTGCAGCACAGTTTTTCTTTGCGCTTAAAGCAGAATGTGCCGGTGCCAGTGACCCGGCTTTCAATTTAGCGACGGAAGGCAAATTCTTCGAGGGCTTGCCGTTTTTTGAGCAATATAAGCGAGAGGAACCTGAAAAGCTGGAGCCTATCCCGGAAATAGATGCGTTGGATGATATCGTTGGAATAATAAAGGCGTATGCCAAATTAGAGAAGAAGGCCCAAGCAGTAGAACCGCCGACGTCGTTTGCTCGTCAGCCGTTTGACTATTTTAACGACCTGCGCGATATTCTTATAGATATCATCCCGGATTTTCATATGCGGCTAAAAAAGAACCCGAAAAATAACAGCGTTGTCTTTGCTGCGGATGTCCATTCCGTTTTCGACATTGCTTGGTATACGCTTGCCCGGATGATTGTGGACTTTGGCCCCCCGGAAGAAGCAGGCCAGCGCAATGAAAAATATGATGGTACGCTCACTACCTGCCCGATATGTGGCACAGCATTTATTCGAAGAAACAACAGGCATACTTATTGCGGAGACCCTCAATGCAAGAAAGCATATGATGCGCAAAGGGCTAAAAAATCTCGCAGAAACAAGAAACTGGAAGCAACCCAAGAAAAGAGCAAAAAATAAGACCGCCGTCGGCAGTTCATGAAAATTCTATGTGTACGAGATACAAGATGCCGGAGATTTGATCACCTCCGGTGTAGCGGATGAGTGTAGCATTAGACAAACTTTCATGTGTATCTGCATTTTATTTACAATATGCCATTGATTTTATTCGCAGTTTGGCATATACTAATGGTATAATCCGCAACGTTGTCGAAAGGCAACGACGCAAAGCTTCAGTGCCTCAACCGGTATCGGCTGGCAGCCAGCTGCGTAGGAATGAGTGCTCTGTAGATGACTCTGCAGGGCATTTTTTTGCATCAAAATGATTGGAGCGTACAAAATGGAGTATCTGTCTATTCGCCAGACTGCTGAGAAATGGGGAATATCCCGCAGACGTATCCAAGTCTTATGCGCTGAGAACCGTATTCCGGGAGTTATCCGCATTGACTACACATGGGCAATCCCCGCTGATGCTAAAAAGCCAAGCGATGCACGGATAAAGAGCGGCAAGTATACCAAAGGAAAGACTTGACATATACTTCCAAATCAAAAATGGCGGATGTGAGGGATTGATATGGTTTCAATTGATTTTTCTCCGGGCATGAGAATCATCGTCAGAGACGAAGAGTGGACTGTTAAAAAGGTCGAGAGTAACACTCTCGGTTCGCAGTCCTTGTATTGTGTTGGCGTTTCTCCGCTCGTTAAAGATAGAAAGAGCATCTTTATTACCGAGCTTGAGAGCATTGATCTTGTAGATCCGGCCGCGACTAAGCTGGTTGCGGATGACTCTCCGTTTTTCAGAAAGTCCCGGCTTTATATGGAAAGCCAGTGGCGTCAGCAAATTCCGACGGATGCCAATTTGCATATAGGCGATAGAGCCGCTATGGATGCCTTGAACTATCAATTGGAACCGGCAGCTCTCGCACTTAGCCGCCCCAGGCAACGCATTCTGATTGCAGACACTGTCGGCTTGGGCAAAACGCTCGAAGCCGGTATCCTCGTTTCAGAGCTGATGTTGCGCGGCAAGGGAAAACGCATCCTTGTCGTTACGGTAAAAAGCATGATGCTTCAGTTCCAGAAAGAATTTTGGAACCGCTTCTCTATCCCTCTTGTGCGTCTGGATTCCGGCAACATTCAAAGGGTCAGAGCAAAGCTGCCTTCAAATCACAATCCGTTCTTTTATTATGATAAGACCATTATTTCTATCGATACCCTAAAGCGTGATGTGGAGTATCGGACGCATTTGGAAAATGCCACATGGGACATCATTATTATTGATGAAGCGCATAATGTGGCTGACCGTGGTAACAACCAATCCCAGAGCCAGCGAGCTCGACTTGCCAAGTTGCTGGCTGGGCGCAGTGATACACTTATTCTGTTATCCGCCACACCTCATGATGGCCGCAGTGAAAGCTTTGCCTCTCTGATGAACATGCTTGACCCCACCGCCATTGCGGATATACATAATTATACGAAGGAAGACATTCAAGGGCTTTGCATTCGCCGGTTCAAAAAGGATATTCAAAATGAAGTGCGCGGCGCATTCAAAGAGCGCCGTGTCAGCACATTGCAATGTCAAGCCTCTTCTGCCGAAGAGCATGCATACGCCATCTTTGCGGATATGAAGCTGGATATGGATATAGCTGCCCATCATCTTACAGGTACGCTCTTTAAAACGAGCCTTGAAAAAAGCCTGTTTTCCAGTCCTGCGGCCTGCATAAAAAGCATTGAGGAGCGACTGAAAAAGCTTGAGAAAAAGTATGCCAATGATGAAATCGGGGATATTGCAAAGCTTCGTGAATTGAAGACAGCCCTCGACCAGATAGACATTGGCTCGTTCTCACGGTATGCCCGACTTGTTGAACTTTTGAAAAGCTCGGAATATTGCTGGTCTGCAAACAAGAGTGATGACCGTATTGTAATTTTCACCGAGCGAATTGAAACCATGCGTTTTCTGGCCTCTCAGTTGCGTAAAGACCTACGGCTCTCGGTTGCCGCAGTGCCGGAAATGTACGGCGGTATGAGTGACGCAGAGCAACAGCAGATCGTTGAGGACTTTGGGCGTGAAGATTCACCGATACGCATTCTGGTAGCATCTGATGTTGCCTCCGAAGGTATCAACTTGCATTATCTTTGCCATCGCCTGATACACTTTGATATTCCGTGGTCGCTGATGGTCTTTCAACAGCGGAACGGCAGAATTGACCGTTATGGTCAGCGAGAACAACCGGATATCCGTTATTTCTTGATTAACAGCACCAATACGGACATTCACGGTGATACGCGAATACTGAAGATATTGATTAATAAAGAGGAACAGGCCTACAAGAACATCGGTGACCCTGCGCTGCTGATGGGGTTGTTCAATGTCGAGTCAGAAGAGCTCTTCACGGCTGCCGCGATTGAATCCAATATCGATGCCGCTGCATTCGAGCAAAATATAGACAAAGCAAATGATGAATTCGACCCGTTCGAGCTGTTGATGTCCGGGAGCAGTGACAGCAATCCACAGCCGACCGTCCAGCACGATGAGACGCTTTTCCGCGATTTGGACTATTTGAAGACCGCTGTCGCTTTTTTCGCGCGGTCGGACAGGCATCCTATTCACAATCTGCAAACAGTCGAGGGTGTAGAAATAGAAATAACCCCGGATTTGCAGCGCAGGTTGGATGTTGTACTGCCGGATGAAATCAAGCCCCGAGAAAACTATCTTCAGCTTAGCCCTGACAAGAAATTTTGTATGTCCGAGATGCGACGCAGCCTGCAAAACAGTATGTCAGAAAACGCGTGGCCAACTGTACAATACCTCTGGCCGCTGCACCCCATATTTGAGTGGATCAACGACAAAGCAGGGCTTCTCTTTGGAAGAAATGAGACCCCGCTCATCGGCGTAACGGGAACTCTGCCGACGACTGATTGTGTGTTCATCGTCGCGGGGACAATACCAAACCGCAAGTCAACCCCGGTGGTAGACGAGTGGTTCGGATTGCGTTTTTCCGGCAGCAAATACGAAGGCAACCTCTCTATGGAAGAAGTCATCGCAAAAACCGGCTATGGGCGCACGGATATGCCAAACCGAAATAATATCCCGACTGCGGCTGCCTCCGCAGCTCAGTCACTTGTACCTGCGGCAGTTGCGCAGGCAAGAATCATCATGTCTGAACACTGTGCCGAGTATTGGGCAAGAATCAACCCAAAGCTCAATGAGGAGCTGGATAAGCTGATCGGGCTTCAGGAACGGCACAAAGAAACCATAGCGCAGCTATCCCTTTTCGAGCGGCAGAAGAGCGAGAAAGAGCGCGAGGTCGACCGTATATTTGATGAATTTACAAGCTGGGTGAAGGATACGCTTGAAATAGAAGATGTGCCGTTTCTGCATATTATCGCGGCGATCGTGGGGGTGTAAGTATGAGCATGGATTTAACCGGCATCAACAATATTAACGAATACTATACCAACCACTACTTTGCCTCCGTGTTCGAGGAAAACGCTGCGGACACGCTGAGCGCGTGGCGTGCATCCGCAAAGGAGTCGGAGGAGCTTCGCACTCCGTGGTCGCTTCTGCGTGACTGTGCCCGGCAGTACTATGTTCTTCACGATAAAAGCATACGCGCCAGAAACGCAGTAGAGGTGCTGCCTTCCATCGTGGAGATGGCAGACAGCGTATTGTCGGCTCTCGGTTTCCATGAGGCATCGCCGATCACGGTACCCGTTGTAGATAACGTTGAGACCTATCCCTATATCGAGGTGAAAAAGCATGACGGCGCACCGCTCCTGTGGGTGCTGCTCTCCACGAATGCCGAGGATGATGACAGCGGACTTATGCACGGCTCCTGCTTTGATGCCGCAAGCGTGAATACTCAGACTTCCGGCACCACAGTTACGCCGATTGCCAACGAAGAGCTTATTTCAAAGGTGTTCTTTTCGATGGGCGAGCCGCCCCGCTGGATACTTCTCTTCGGCGAAAGCTCTATCGCCCTTGTTGACCGCAACAAATGGAATGAAAAGCGCTACCTTGAGTTCGATTTGGATGAGATATTCGGCCGCCGTGAGGAATCCACCCTGCAGGCCATGTCCGTTCTGCTGCACCATGACAGTCTCTGCCCTGAGGAGGGCGGCAGTCTGCTGGATGAACTGGATGAAAACTCGCATAAACACGCTTCCGGCGTATCGCAAGACTTGAAATACGCGCTACGAGAGAGTATTGAGCTGCTCGGCAACGAGGTCCTCTATGATATGTCTCATCGGCTGGAGCGCGACCTGAACGCCGAGCCTGTTGACGCATCCGCGCTCTCGATGGAATGCCTGCGCTATATGTACCGCATGCTGTTCGTCCTGTTCATCGAGTCGCGCCCGGAGCTGGGCTATGCACCCATGAAAGCGCAGGCCTATGTGCAGGGCTATTCACTGGACAGCCTGCGCGATATTGCCGACAACATCAACGAAGATACTGCCGCCGTTGGTGATGGCTTCTATTTGCACGAGACGCTCTCCAAGCTCTACGACCTGATATACAACGGCTATCCCGAAACCGAGGAAGAATTGAAGACCCTGCAGCAAAGCGACTCTGTTCACGATATCTTCGTGATAGAGCCGCTGAAAGCGCATATCTTCGACCCGGAATTTACCCCCATGCTTACGGCGGCAAAGATACGCAACCGCATCATGCTGCAGATTATCAAGAAGATGAGCCTCACCCGCGAATCCGGGCGCAGAGGGGCTCGGCGTGGCCGCATATCCTATTCCACTCTCGGCATCAACCAGATGGGCGCGGTGTACGAGGCTCTGCTCAGCTACCGTGGTTTCATTGCGCAGGAGACGCTTTTTGAGGTCAAGCGTGAGCGCGATGAGATAAACGAACTGGACGTTGGCTATTTTGTGCCGGAGCGGGAGCTCGACAACTATACCGAAGCGGAGCGTGCCCGTTACAGCGACGGGAAGCTGCGCAAATACGAAAAAGGCACCTTTATCTATCGTCTTGCCGGGCGGGAGCGGGAAAAGTCCGCATCCTATTACACACCGGAGGTGCTGACTAAGTGCCTTGTTAAGTATGCCCTTAAAGAATTGCTTGCGGGCAAAACTGCCGACGAGATATTGCACTTAACCGTAATGGAACCAGCAATGGGCTCCGCCGCATTCTTGAACGAGGCTATCACCCAGCTGGCGGAAGCATACCTCGACCGCAAGCAGAAGGAAACGGGCAAGGAAGTCTCCCACGAAAAACGCTCCGAGGAACTTCAGCGCATCAAAATGTATATTGCCGACCGCAATGTCTACGGCATCGACCTAAACCCCATCGCCGTGGAGCTTGCGGAGGTATCCCTGTGGCTGAACACAATCTTCGGCGGCGGCTATGTGCCCTGGTTCAACACCCAGCTAGTCTGCGGCAACTCTCTCATAGGGGCGCGGCGGCAGTGCTATCACATCTCGCAGCTTCAGGCCACCGGCACGCACTGGTATGATTCCGAGCCGGAGCGCATTCCCACGGACGACAGGCGCAAGCCGAAATCACAGGTGTATCACTTCTTCGCCGGAGATACCGGCATGGCAAGCTATACGGATAAGGTCATCAAGAGCCTTGCCCCGGATAATATAAAAGCGATCAAGGAATGGAACAAGCAGTTCACAAAGCCCTTTTCCGACGATGATGTTCAAACCGCTCTGCGCCTCTCCGATGTGGTGGACAAGCTCTGGGCACAGGTGGTCGAGCTTCGCCGGGAGATCGATGAGAAGACCTCCGACCCGCTCTCCGTTTGGGGACAACCTGAGGAGACTGTCGCATCCCGCACCACCATCCGCGAGAAGGATATGATTTATAAAAAGCTGTATCTCTCCGAAGAAATGCGCAACGCAGGCCCGTATGCAAGGCTCAAGTTTGCTATGGACTACTGGTGCGCTCTTTGGTTCTGGCCGATTGACGAGGCCGAACTGCTGCCAAGCCGTTCGGAGTTTCTCTTCGATATGTCTATGATTCTCGAAGGTACGACGGATTTGGTCAAGGTTACGGATACGATTCACGAGAAGAAACAAAACCGGGGGCAACTGTCGTTATTCCCGACTCCGATGCAGGAACTTGAATCCAAAATTCTGGATGCGTTTCAAGGCGATGGAGTGGTGGATATCCCCAAGCTTTGTGAAAAGCAGCCGCGCCTTGCAACGGTGCGGGATATTGCTCATCAGAACCGCTTCATGCACTGGGAGCTGGAGTTTGCCGACCTGTTTGCGGAGCGGGGCGGGTTTGATTTGATTATCGGAAATCCGCCGTGGATAAAGATGGAGTGGAATGAGCAGAACGTGCTTTCCGACACGCAGCCCATGTTCGCCGTCAAAAACCTGACCGCTACCCAGACCACGCAGCACAGGACAGAGGCGCTGGAGAGCGCTGCGACAAGGGCGCTCTACTTCTCAGAATACGAATCCATGTCCGGCACGCAGAGCTTTTTAAACGCTGTGCAGAACTATGCCGATTTAAAAGGACAACAGACTAATCTGTATAAGTGTTTTTTGCCACAGGCGTGGATGTTTGATGGTGAACACGGTATAAGTGCATTTGTCCATCCCGATGGGGTTTATGATGATCCCAAGGGAAATCATTTGCGCACAGTCCTTTATCCGCGCCTCCGCAGACATTTTCAGTTTGTTAATGAAAAAATGTTGTTTCAAGACGTAGGTCACCCAACAGTTTTTAGTCTGAATATATATGGTGAGCCGAGATCTTTGATAAAATATAAGTTTCATAGCATCTCCAATTTGTTTGACCCATCTGCTATTGATGAGTGCTATATTCCATCATTAGAAGAAGCAGAGGGAATAAAAGATAGTAACGGCGAATGGAGTATTCACGGCCATCCTGATAGGCTTTTGCGTTATGGTGACAAAGAGTTATCTATTCTATCAAAGCTTTCAGGCGAAGATACCGCATCAACTGAGTCCAAGCTATTGGCTTTACAAACCAAACAATTACTGGATACCATTGTATGCTTTGCTGAGACGAACAATACTGTCGCAAAATGTGATGTAACATTCAGTGAAATGTGGCATGAAACATATTCCCAGGAGGATGGGACTATTATGGAATCCGTCGTATTCCCGAGTCAACAGCTCGAGCTGATTTGCTCAGGGCCTCATATTGCTGTTGCGAATCCATTTGCAAAAACACCCAGAAATATATGCAAAGAAAAGGGCGATTACGATTGTATTGATCTTGAAAACATACCAGACATCTACTATCCCAGGACTAAGTATGCAATCAATGTAACACCACAAGAATATATTAAAAGATGCGGAACAGCATACGATGCACCTTATTGTAGGTTTGTAAAAATAGTATCCAGAAAGATGCTTAATTTAAAGCAGGAGCGCACATTTAATGTAGCGTTTTTACCAGAAGAAGTTGGCCATATCAACGGGTTAGTAAGTGTAGTATTTAGGGAGCCTTATAATCAATATATTTGTGGCAGTTCATGGGCATCCATTCCGTTCGATTTTTATGTTAAGGTAATGGGTAAATCTAATTTCAACTATGCAGCTGCGTGTGGATTTCCAGTACTTGCAACAAAGTATGATGGCAACATAATTTACAGAGGGCTTCTACTTAACTGTCTATCTTGTGCGTATAAAGGCTTTTGGAAACAAGGCATTGGTTATGTAGGAGAAATAAACCATTGGAGCAAGTGCGACCCAAGGCTGTCTAACTCAAAATATGTAGTGCACCACGAATGGTCATGGTCAACACCTCTGCGCACGGACTATGAGCGGCGGCAAGCTCTCGTCGAGATAGACGTGCTCACCGCCATGGCGCTTGGCATGACGCTGGAGCATCTCAAGACCATCTACCGCATCCAGTTCCCGGTTTTGCAACAGTACGAGGCCGACACATGGTACGACGCCAACGGCCGCATCGTCTTCACCAATAACCGCTCCCTCACCAGCGTGGGCTACGACCGCCCAACATGGGAAAACGGCATCAAGGGCGCTCCCGGCGGAAAGAAGTTCACCCGCACCATCACCGACGACACCCAGCCCGGCGGCCCCGTGGAGCGCACCATTGAATATGTAGCACCTTTCGACCGCTGCGACCGTGAGCAGGACTACGAAACCGCGTGGAAGTTCTTTGAGGAGAAATACGGAAAGGAGTAGTTGGGATGCCTGCTGAAGTTAATCCAGAAAAGGAGCAAGCAAAGCTTGAGGCGGAAGAGCGTACTCAATGGGAGCATCAGCGAATCCTTTCATACAAAAAGCTACGTTATGATTATTCCTCATATAGTCCGGAGGACTACTACAGGGGTATATTCGAGCGCGACTACTGGCAATACCGGCCTGCGAAAGACGTCTCAAAAGGAGAAGCCAGAAAATCACTTCATATTGGACTTGCGGAAAGGATTAAGGCTCAACTCAATTCTGCGCAGAAAACTGAAATAGACGATCGCATAAAAGCAGAAATGAAACGTCTTCAAGTGCAAATAGATACCGTCAATCAACACAAGCGTGAACAATGCAACAGTTTCAATGAGCGGTTAAGGGCTAAAATTGATAGCAAAAAAAAGGCGTTTCTGAATGGTAGTCCGCTTGAAGTCAGGAATTACTATACTTCCGTTATCGATGATGATGATTATTCGCTTGATGGCGTTCATCGCTATGAGACGCATTTTTCCGTAAAGCATCATCGTGCCGATAAGCGGCTGGTTATCGATTATCAGCTCCCAACGTTCGAGGATATATCAAACATAAAAGAGTGGGCAGTGAACAAAAATAATGAAATTGTGGCAAAACAATTCTCACAAAAAGACATGCTGGAAATCTATGAAGGCATCATAATGGATTTGACTGTCAGGGTATTGGGGCTTGTTTTCGACTCAGATAATCATGATGTTTTATCCGAGGTGATTTTTAATGGTTATTGTGAGTACAGCGAAGTCCAGTCACCTCCAACATTTATTTTAAGCGTTCTTGTCCAGAAGAAACAATTTGATTTCACGAAAGTCAACAGGGCTGATTTTAGCAGCAAACACGAAATTGCGAAATTTGAAAGTGTCAAATATCTTGGGGACATACGCACTGAGAGTCCGACAAAGGAATTGCTTGAAAGACCGCCGCTAAAGCCAATACTGCCAATACAGTCAAACATCTATCTATAAACAGTGATAACAAGGAGGCGTCACTATGCTGCCATCTGTACTTGCAAAGCAGCTTCAGCAAGGGCTTGCTGACTACATTGAAACGACATTCCCCATGACGAACCCGGCGTTTCGTGGTTCGCTTGGGAGAATGCTGGCTACAAAGGACTCAGTGTTCCACGAGCCCTATACTGCCGTGCGCCTTCCGTTCAGGACTGCTGAGAGCGCGCCGGATATGTTTGAGGCCGTGCATCCGAGCTTTGTGCCCTACGTCCATCAACAGAAAGCCTATGAGCGACTCTGCGGCAACGATGGACGCTCAACGCTGATCGCAACGGGTACCGGCAGCGGCAAGACGGAGTGCTTCCTTTATCCTATTCTGGAGTATTGTTATCAGCATCGCGGTGAGCGCGGCATAAAAGCCCTTATAATCTATCCTATGAATGCGTTGGCATCAGATCAGGCAAAGCGTATCGCCGGGCTTATCTATAACAGTCCGGAGCTGCGGGGTAATGTTACGGCGGGGATGTTTGTCGGCGGCTTTGAGCACACCCCCAGCCGAATGATGAGCGAAACGCAGGTAATTACGGACAAGGAAACCATGCGCGGCGCTCCGCCGGATATTTTGATGACCAACTATAAGATGCTGGACTATCTTCTCGTGCGTCCCGAGGACGCCACGCTCTGGGAAGAGAACGGTCCAGAAGTATTGAAATATATCGCTGTGGATGAATTACACACCTTTGACGGAGCGCAGGGTACAGACCTTGCCTGCCTTCTCAGGCGCTTGAAAGCAAGGCTGTTCACGCCTACCGGCTTTTTGTGTTGCGTCGGCACTTCCGCTACAATGGGCGCGAAGGACTCATCCTCTGGCATGAGAGAGTACGCGCAGAAGGTGTTCGGTGAGACATTTGAAGAGGACTCTGTCATCACCGAGGACAGGCTGTCTGCCGACGAGTTTTTTGCCGGTCACGACGCAACAGACTACTGTGTGCCGGACAGTGAAAATATTACCGCGCTGCTTGGCTGCATTGAAAACGACGATGAGCAAAGCTATCTGCGTACAGCGGCAGCCGGATGGCTGTCCAATCCACCCGAGAATATCGACTCCATCGAAGCTCGACTGGCACTGGGTCACATGCTGATGGATCATAGCTTCACCCAGAGCCTGCTTACACTGATGGCAGACAAATATATGCAGACTTCCGTTATCTGCGAGGCTCTTGCAACAAAGTATCCTGCTTTGTCGACACTGCCTGATGCTGTAACTGCGATTGACGCACTGTTCGCTCTTATCTCGCACGCAAGAATCGGTGACACACTACATCCGCGTCCGTTCCTCAATGTGCAGGCTCAGCTGTGGTTCCGTGAACTGCGGCGCTTGGAGGCAAAGGTCTCTGCGGACGATATTACATACGCCCTTTCGACAGACTTAAACGACCAGCAGGCAAAGCACTATTTGCCTGTGGTGAACTGCCGCGACTGCGGTGCGACCGGTTGGGTTTCAATGGCTAACGAGCGTGGAAATGTGACAATGGGCGACCTGTCAACATTTTATAATCTGTACTTCAAGGCCGACAAGAAGATTCGTATGCTGTTCCCATGCGACCACGATGATATCCCTTACGGCATGACGGCCGCCCGACTCTGCCCGAATTGTATGCAGCTCCAGATTGGAGACGGCTCCCACGAGGAATGCCCATCGTGTGGGGAAAAGACAATAGAGATCGCGATTCCGCTGGCGCTCGACACCAGTGGGTCAAAGGATAACAAGCAGTACATTTGCCCCTGCTGCGGAAGTCGGCGCGGCCTGTCAATTATCGGACTACGCAGCGCAACCGCCATAAGTGTTAGCATCTCGCAGATGTTCGCATCCAAGTTTAATGATGACAAAAAGGCTCTCGCGTTTTCGGATAACGTACAAGATGCCGCCCACAGAGCAGGTTTCTTCAACTCGCGCACATGGCGCTTCGGCCTTAGAAGCTCAATCCAAAGGTACGCGCAGAACGGCGGTGACGGACAGACCTTTGATGAATTCACCCATGGTTTTATTCGCTATTGGCGTGATGCACTCTCGACAGAGGCATATGTCAGCCGTTTCATCGCACCAAATATGACATGGATGAAAGCCTATGAGGATATGACCTCATCAGGGCATTTCGGCAGCGGAAAGCTAGAGAGCAAGCTCCTTTCGGATATCGATAAACGTTTGGGATATGAGCTTATGCTGGAGTACGGCGTTGCCGGACGAATTGGCCGCACGTTGGAGAAATCCGGCTGCTCCACACTTTATTATGATACTGATGACATTGCCGAAATTGCATGTGCCGTTAAGGAGCGCACAGTCAATGAGCTCAGCGCACTGAGCGGTACAAGCAACCTTGCCTTTGAGCGTATGGTACTTGGCTTCTTGAATCTGATGCGCATGAACGGCGCATTCTGCGACCCGGCATTCGAGGAGTTTACGAGTAATGACGGCAAGATCTGGGAACTCTCAAATGACCGCCACAGCTGGCTCCCAGGACTGCAGTCCGGGCGAAACACGCCACGCTTTATTTGTGAGAATACCGGCGGCAGCAGACTCCTTTCATTTGATACCGTCAGCAGTCCCAAGTATGTCAATTGGATAGGAAGCTGCGTTGATGAATTCTTTATCGGACGTGAGGTATTTTCTGCGATTTCCGGATATATCTTTGCAGAGCTCACCAAGCGTAGCTATATTACTGCTATGCCAGCCGGAAATGGATACTCCGTCTGGGGACTGAACAAATCCAAACTTTGCGTCACTAACGGCGTTACGCAGCTTGTCTGTGATACTTGCGGCAGCATCTTCGCCGTGGCATCTGAGAACGCCGAGATATGGGATGGTGCTCCCTGCCAGAGAAGTAAATGCGGCGGTCACTGTAGTGCAGATAGTGACGCCCCACTCGGTTATTACGGCAAGTTGTACAGCGGTGGAGATTTAGTGCGTACCATAGCCAGAGAACACACAGGTCTTCTGGAGCGTGATGACCGAGAAGAATTAGAAAAAATCTTCAAACGAACCATCACAGAACAGATGCCTTGGGATACAAACGTCCTTTCATGCACTCCAACGCTTGAGATGGGCATTGATATCGGTGACCTCTCCAGCGTCATTATGTGCAGCATTCCTCCGGCACAAGCGCAATTCTTGCAGCGTGCCGGTCGTGCCGGTCGTAAAGACGGTAATGCGCTTACACTGGCAGTCGCCAATGCGCGGCCTCACGATTTGTTTTTCTATGAAGACCCGATGGAGATGATTTCCGGTACTGTAGAGCCTCCGGCTGTATTCCTCCGCGCGTCGGCTGTGCTTGAACGACAGTTTGTTGCCTACTGTCTCGACTGCTGGGTAAAGCGAGGTGCCACGAAAGCATCCATCCCGAACAAGCTCAGTACCTGCCTTGCTAAACTGGAGACCCGCTCCAAGGATGTATTTCCGTTCAATTATCTGGCATTTGTTCAGAGTAACCTTTCAAGCTTGTTGCGGACATTCCTGCAAATGTTTTCTCAGTATCTGGACGATGATGTACGCAGTGAGCTGCGACAGTTCGCGGAGGGCAACCGTCTGAAGCAGAGTTCCATGTATATGCGGATATTTGAGGCACTCGAAGACCAAAAAAAGCAGAAGGATGCTATCTCCAAGAATATCAAACAGCTTGGCAAACTGATTAAAGAGTTGGAAAGCAAGCCGCAGGATAGCTCCTATGACGCGGAAATCAAAGAGCTCAAAATGGAACGCATTGCTCTCGGTAATGTGGTACGCAATATTAACAACAAAAATGTATTCAATTTTCTGTCAGATGAAGGACTGCTGCCGAACTATGCCTTCCCGGAAGCAGGCATCGTGTTAAAGGCTGTCTTACGCAGAAAACTGGAGACAGATGGTGAGACACCCGACAGTGCCAAAAAGAAATATGACAGAACGGTATATGAATACAGCCGCTCTGCTTCTTCTGCCATTAGCGAATTTGCACCTATGAACACCTTCTATGTGGATGGTCGAAAACTAACGATTGACCAAGTTGACCTGACTACTGCTCAGCCGGAGCTGTGGCGGCTTTGCCCCAACTGTTCCCATGCACAGCGCGAAGTCCACGGACAGGATGTATCCTACTGCCCACAGTGCGGCAGCCCTGCATGGTCGGATTCTGGGCAGGTGCGGACGATGCTCAAGGTGCAGATGGTCTATTCCAATGACGATTATACACGCAGCTTGATATACGATGAAAGCGACGACCGTGCGGCGACCTTCTACTGCAAACAGATGCTTGTTGAGGTGGATGAGGAGCACGACATCTCAAAAGCCTTTAGCATGAACAATGACGAGTTCACTTTCGGGTATGAATTCGTCCGAAAAGCGACCATGCGTGAAATCAACTTCGGTGAGAGTGATGTCGTCGGTGAAAAGCTGCTGATTGCTGGAGTTGATGATATTCGGCGCGGCTTTAAGATATGCAAGTACTGCGGAAAGATTCAGCCTGAGAGCGGAAAGCCTGTCCACACCTTCACCTGCAAAGCTAAAAATATGCCTACTGACTCTTCTGACCCATTTGAAGAATGTCTCTTCTTGTACAGAGAGTTTTCCACTGAGGCTATCCGTATTCTCGTTCCGGCAACAACAATGGATTCAAGCAATGTGCGGCAGGAATCGTTCACGGCAGCATTTATGCTTGGAATGAGAAAGTATTTCGGCAATGTTGACCACCTCCGTGCCTGCATCAGTGAGGTGCCAGTGAAGGATGCTGATTATAGAAAGCAGTATCTTGTCATATATGACTCCGTTCCCGGCGGCACCGGATATTTGAAGCAGCTTCTCCAACACGAGAATGCGCTGATAGAGGTGTTTGAAAAAGCGCTTGAGGTGCTTGAAAACTGCTCTTGTAAGGAAGACCCGCAGAAAGATGGCTGTTATCATTGTCTCTATGCGTATCGCCAGAGTCAGAAAATCGGCCAGATATCCAGAAGAGTCGCCATAGAGCTTTTGAAAACTATTCTTAGCGGCAAGGAAAATGTGGAAGAAATACCCTGTCTTAGCAACATCCCTGTCAATAGCCTGTTTGAGAGTGAGCTGGAGCGCCGATTTGTCGAGGCTCTCGACCGCATGCGCACAGATTCGCGGCCAATCACCATCACGAAAGAGCTGGTCAATAATAAAGAAGGCTATCGGCTGAAAATTCGGGACAGTATATGGGAGATCGAGCCGCAGGTATATTTGGATGCCTCCTATGATGTAGCTGTGCCCTCAAAGCCGGACTTCGTCATCTGGCCGATTCGCGGCACCGGCGACCAGAAGCCGGTTGCGGTGTTTACAGATGGTTTCCTTTATCACAAAGATATCGTTGCAGACGACACGCTGAAAAGAGAAGCAATTCGTCGTAGCGGCAGATTCCGTGTGTTCTCTTTAAGCTGGAAGGACGTAGAGTCTGTATTCCATGTCCAAAATGAGTATGCGACGGCCACACTGCTTCCTCAGAAGATGCCCTCAGGGTCAAAAGTTTATCAGCCGACAATAATGAACGGCCACGCAGAATCAATCAAACCTGACGTCGCATCACCGATGGAGCTTTTGGTCAAATATCTGGAGCTCTCAGACGCTGAGCGTGTGTTCTCTGTTCACGCCACGGCTTATGCGATTTCGCTTCTTGATATGTCTATGGTTGGTAAAGCATCAGCGTTCAACGAGTGGCATCAACTCATGGAACCGGTTCTGTCATCGCTTGCGTATTTTGATGATGATTATGTTCTTGAAGACACCATTTTCGGAAAATGGCTGCCGAGACAGTCGAATGCCTGCCTTAAGGTACTGGCAGGCGTAGGGACGACAGATATGCGAGCGAAGAGGTCTGATGCCGATTACCGTGTCATCGCGGTTTTAAGTGATGGAGCAGAAGGTCGAACCGACAAGTATGCAGAGGAATGGAATGGCTTCTGGCAGTTCTTTAATGTGATGCAGTACCTACCCGGATTCGCTGCCGTATCTACGACCGGAATAGATATAGGCGTTTACCACGCCCTACCGATTACGCTGAACTTGGATGTTCCCGTACCGCCAATAGGCACGGACGACACAGCATGGGCAGAGGCGCTCGAACAAACACTCGATGCCACAGCTAAAGCAATGGCTGAAAAGATGATAGAACTCGGTATGCCGGCACCGTCCATCGTCGGGTTTGAATTGACTGATGAATCCGGCGAGGTAATTGCGGAGGCTGAGATGGCATGGGAAGCGCAAAAAATAGCATTCCTTCTACCGGAACAACCTGAAAGCACGGCATTTGAGGCACATGGTTGGCTTGTGCTTACAGCTGACAGCGAACTAACAAAAGAGATATTTGATGGAAGGAGCGCATTATGAGCAACACAATTGCAATTTCGTCCGACTTTCTGACGGCTTTTGCTGCGTTGCCACGGCAGGTTCAGGGAAAGGTCACGGACTTCATCAACAAATTCCGCAATAATCCAACCGCTCCGGGCATCAATTATGAGAAAATCAATAATGTGACAGACAGTAAAATCTGTTCTGTGCGAATAGATGACACCTATCGCGGTATCGTCGCCAGAGAGAAAGAAAGCGGAGTATATCTGCTTCTTTGGGTGGACCATCACGATGAGGCATACGATTGGGCAAAACGAAAGAAGTGCGCCATCAACCCAAGCACGGGAAGCGTTCAAGTATTTGATATTCAAGAAGTCAGTGAGCCGATACCATCTGTCATTGAGGATTTCGGGCTTTTTGCAGAAATATCAGACGCTGACCTTCTCGCGCTTGGCGTACCAGAAGAGCAGCTGACTTTCGTAAAAAGCATTCCACGCGAAGAGGTGTTTTTCAAGAGCAAAAGTGCATTTCCTGTTGATGCTTATGAAAATCTTGAGTGGGTGGTAAACGGCTTTTCCGTAGAAGAGGTGCTCGACCTGTATCGCGCCAACCACAGTAGCAGCATTCAGACAGGCGATTTGGCAGAAGCCCTGCAAAAGCCAGAAAGTCGGAGCGCATTTGTTATTGTCGAAGGTGAAGACGAACTTCGGAAGATTATGTCTGAGCCGCTTGAAAAATGGCGCGTTTTCCTGCATCCCTCGCAGCGAAAAATTGTCGAAAAGGATTACTCAGGCCCCGTAAGAGTCCTCGGCGGAGCTGGCACCGGGAAAACCGTTGTCGCTATGCACCGAGCAAAATGGCTGGCTGCACGGATAAAAGGAAAAGAACGCATCCTTTTCACTACTTTTACTGCGAATCTTGCTGCGGACATAAAGGATTCCCTTCGCAAAATCTGCTCTTTGGATGAGCAGCGCCGTATTGAAGTAATTAATCTTGACGCATGGGTATCGCAGTTTCTCCGTGAGCACGGATACCCTAACACCATTGTTTATGATAATGTGTTGGATGGCGTATGGGAAGAAGCCGTCGCATTGTCTGGCGAGGATTTAGGCTTGCCGGTATCCTTCTTTTCTGAAGAATGGGCAAAAGTTGTAGCTACACAGGAGGCATTTACCCTTGAGGCATATGCAAAGGCGTCCCGGCTGGGTAGAGGTACGCGCCTTGACCGAAAGAAACGGCTGCAGGTTTGGCATGTGTTTGAAGAATACAAGAATCTATTGAAGGAACGGCATATAAGAGATGTGGACACCGCTTTGTTCGAATGCCGCCTTTTGATAGAAAAAGAAGGTCCCGCTTCACAGTATCAGAGTATTATCGTCGATGAAGGACAGGATTTCAGCATGTCTGCCTATCGGCTTCTTCGTGCTTTGGCCGGGAAAGAGCACAGAAATGATATGTTCATTGTGGGTGATTCCCATCAGCGAATTTACAAAAAGAAGGTCACTCTCTCAAAGTGTGGCGTTAATGTGCGCGGACGCAGCAGCCTTCTGAGAATAAACTACCGCACCACAGAGGAAATCCGAAAATATGCCTTTGCACTTCTGAAGGGTATTGATTTCGATGATTTGGATGATGATTACGATGACGGTCGGATATGCCAGTCTCTGACACACGGTACCGCACCTAAAATCAACAAATTCTCCGGTGCAGCAGAGGAACTCGATTATCTGGTTCAATCGCTTAACGACATGGTGACACAGGGCATTGCCTTGAAGGATATTTGCATAGTGACACGAACCCACCCACTCCTTGACGGATACATCGCAGGATTGACTGCTCGGGGTATTCGTACCTATGAAATTCGACGTAGCAAGCTCGATGATCCCGGGTATGACGGTGTGCGCATGGCAACCATGCACCGAGTAAAGGGCCTCGAATTTCGACATGTCTTTGTTGTTGCCGCGAACCGAAATGTTCTGCCGCTGTCCTCTGCAATTATCAATACTGATGCCATTGCCGAGAGAGAATCCATTGCGGCAGAGCGCTGCCTGTTGTATGTTGCCCTCACTCGCGCTCAAGAATCGGCTCAGATCTGTTGTTATGGTCAGCCGTCAGAGTTTTTACCATGAGCAGGGTTCTGGAACTACATTTTGACTTTTTTGATTTGCTGTGTGTCAAGTAAAATGCAAAAAAGCAAGCTATTATAGAATCACATAGTTGAAAGGAGCTTGCTAATGAATAACAAGTTTGACACAGTCATGGATTACATTGATGCCCATATTCATGAAGACGCTGAAAACATTAAAAAGGGCATCTACAGCGAAATTGGGTACAACAGTAGCCACTTCGGGAAGTGCTTCGAAGTGCTCACCGGCGAAACGTTGTTCCACTATATCAATGAGCGCAAGCTCTTCTTTGCCGGTCAGGAACTTAAGCTGAATTTGGAGAAATCCATTTGCGACATATCCTTGGATCTCGGATACTCCGATCAATCCGCATTTACGCGGGCAATGAGGACGTATCATGATTGTACGCCCGGTGAGATCCGGAAAGGTACAAAGAGTATTCCAAACAATAAATTCCAGTTGTCGAATTTCAGCGATAACAAGCCAGAAAGCAGAGCCGATACTTACTGGCGCGAACTGGAGGAAGATGGTTTCCTCTCAGGAAAGAAGTTCGATTATCTCATGGAAATTGAGGACGCTACAAAGGAATATGGGTTTGACGTTGACACCAGTTATGCCATCGCCGATGTTGCCGAACAATTAGAGATACCTGTTTGTCTCCTTCTGCGAGAATGCTTTCAGCTGATGGCAGAAGTCCACAGTGATCCCAACTACATTCCTCCTGATGTTGAAGCGGCCATTGACGCTGGCGTGGAGTCTGCAGAAGAGATGGAGAAGATATGTGAGTTCTTCCAGTGTAAATATTACGATGTAGATTCCTTCATGGTTGAGGCATATCGCAAACGCATCAAGAAGGAATAAAGAATAGGAGGCCAGTCGTATGAGTAGTTCTCAGAACAATTATGATACGATTTCGCTGTTCGACGTTGACGAAGACTGCTCCTGCGTCAGATCTTCCGGAACCAAGCTTGAGGTCGTGAAACTCAATTATGAGTCAGCTGAGTCCGTTACCTGGCAAGACCTCTTTTCTGGTTTCGACTCACTTTATGCGATCACTTTCTCATCCGGCGTCAATTTCGTGTATAAGCTTCTCGGAATGGTTGACTACGCCGAAATCATTTTCGGTTGTGAGGCTGTTCTGTCCTATACGCTTCAGGAAATTATGGCATATCAGGACAAGCTCATTGAACGAATGCGAGACAATATATCGGAATCTCAATCGCAGCTGCTTTCCCGTATGGATAACGGCAGCGTTAAATTCTATGTATCCCGGACAAAACTCTCGCATGAGAAGCTGTACCTCCTTGCAGCTGAAGACGGGCGTAAGCGCGTTATCATGGGTTCTGCCAACATGTCCTATAATGCTTTTGGCGGAATACAGCGTGAAAACATCTGCTATATTGACGGCGATAAAGCGTATGACTGGTACATGGGTTCATTCTCAGAACTCCGGGAATGCAGTTCGGATGCGATAAAGCGAAGTGCCCTCGAAAGGGCTGATCTGAATGAAAACATTGATGAACTGCCAGTAGCCGGAACGATAAAGGCTAATAAAGTCCTTGTCATAGAGCCGGTTAAGGAGAACACAGAGGAAGTCAAATTCGTTCTAGATACTCATAAGCTTGCAGGCACACTTACCCCCATGCTACCAAAGGCAGATAAAAAGACCGGCAAGCTTACCGTCGTATCTGATACCATCGTGAAGCTGCGCCGGCAGCTTATAAGCGAAGCGACAAAAGAAAAGGAACTGCGAAGTGAGTATCCGCAGCTCGTGATTGACGCATTCCAAGGCACGGCAGCCTTGAATGCCGACCTGCTTGATCTCAACCCTGACCGGGAAGCCGTCGAACAGGATGTCTCGCTCTTTCTTAAATACATGGAAGGGTACAGCAAGTTTCACGGCGATTACGTAGGTATGCAGTATCGATATTTTGAGTTCGCCAACTGGTTTTTCTGTACTCCTTTTATGGGCGTCATGCGGGATATGGCGGCTCGCTATGATCAGAACCGGCTGCCGTATCCTGTATTCGGTCTCGTTTACGGCCAAAGCAAGGCAGGGAAAACGAGCTTTCTGGAAACCCTGCTTAAGATGATGATTGGCCAGAAGCCAAAGGTATCGGCACCCGACTTTACCAGATCCAGCATTGAGAGCCTCAAGCGCACTGTTCAAGGCGCTCCGATCATTGTCGATGATCTTACAAATACCCGTTTCAGCCAACATGCTATTGAAACGATAAAGAACGACGACCTTGGCGTGAGCGAACATCTCATCAATTATTCGGCCGTTGTTATCAGCGCCAATGAAGATGTGAAAGCTGTCGCTCCGGAAGTGATCCGCCGTACAGTGATTTGCCGCGTTGAAGCTGGCCTCACAAATACCGAGGTAATGAAGAGTAATGTGGTTCGCTCGGTACAGCAGAAGATCGGCACTGCCTTCTACAGGGAGTATTTGCGTCGCATGCTTGCTCTGATCCCGGATCTGCTTGACGCATTGAAAGCGGACAACGATGATAACACCCCTGACATCCTCAAGTGTTCTTCCGAAGTTATTTGCGAGATCATCGGCGAGTACACAGATGAGATGCCCGAATATGTTCGACGTCTCTCCCTCGATAATTATTTCAGCGAGCAAGTAACTGGGAAATACGCAATAAAAACGGTCCAGAACGCCTGGAAAACCAGTCGCAAATCATTCGTAATCTCACCAAGGAACAACGAGTTGAGGTACAATGCCGGCGCTACATATGAGGCGGATCGTTTGATGAAGGAACTCCCTGAGACTCTGGAAGCACATAAATCCCGAGAATGGGTCGTGATGAATTTAGACGAAGCACGACACTTCTTCGAGATCAATTTCAAAAAGCCACTGTTCCCTTGGTAGCGGTATTACAGCATAAATCCGTCTGCTGAATACCTTAGTGGCTATTTAGAGAATAATGGTGAGATTCCAAACATTACCACGAGCATCGCCGTCGATATTGCATCCATTCATCGCGTAAAGGGACTTGAATTTCAATATGTGTTTATCGTTGCGGCAAACCAGCGCAAAGTTCCGCTGGCATATGCTATTGATCATACCATTGCTATCAGTGAACAAGAATCCACTACCGCTGAAAATGTCTACTTTACGTTGCGCTGACGAGAGTTCAGAAAGGCACATATTTAAGCGGATATGGGCAGATGTCAGAATTCATTGGCGCAGAAATATGGTAATGCTGATTTCACAAGTGATGTTTGGGATGAAGTATTCCAGTTTGCCCTTGACGCCAAGGGCAAGGATGAGCCGGAACTCGTTCCGTTCTGGTGTCTGCCGGATGGTTCGGTGAAAATCGAGCGTATCATTCCGATGTACCCATACAGCAAAGATAAAGCGATCTATAACCGACTGCTGAAAATCCTATCGTTGTATCGCGTCACAATGGGTCAGGCGCGGCAAGAGGAATTACTTGAATATCTTTTCAACAACCGAAGCTCAGAGGAGCTTAAAGAGTTGTTTATAAACCTGAGCCCGATTAGAAGGGAATGAACATGGTGGAAAGTCTTGTTTTCTGCAAAATCTCCAGTATGAAGTATTACAAAGGCGCATGTCGGAGTGATGTTCCCTATAACGGAGGCAGCTTCGTAAAGGAAAACGGCTATGGACATGAAGAATACAACTTCCTTGTGCGGGATATTCCTACTAACTGGATAGACGATTCCGGCATGATTGCGGAAGATGAATACTGCCTTGGCTTTGTAGAAACTAAAAGCACAAACATCAGTAAAAGCAATCAGCTTCATGTCGAAAAGATTCTTGGATTTGGAGATCCATTCAATAAAGAGCTTTGCGTGACTGGCGTTACCGTTATTTGGTGTGCCACTTCAGACCTGAATGAAACATCGGTGGTAGGCTGGTATAAAAACGCCACGGTTTTTCGTAAGTACCAATTATTTAAGGATGATAAGAGCAAAGAGCGATTCTACAATATACTTGCTCTCTCGTCTAATTGCGTCCTTCTCCCCCAAGGCACTCGGCACCGGCACATATGGAGCGTACCCTCAAAGAAGTATACAAGCCTTCAAAGGAGACCCAAAGGGTAAGAAAATCCAAATTGTATAGTGTACTTGGGACGAACAGTTTGAATGGCGAAGGAAACGGGCTTTCTTCGCCATTCAAACAACAACTAATCAAGGAAAAACTGTTTGTTAATATATTTTATGAGGTAAATCATGAGTATTGGTTATGCTTGCCTGACTGTCGGTGTTACAAACACCGGCATAAAAGGTTGCCTGCTGAAAAATATCAACGAGGAAAAGTTGATTGAATTGATTCGGCACAATTTAACGTCACTTGAAAACATTATTAATTATAATGATACAAATGACGTCCGCCTTTTCCGGATCAGTTCTGATGTCATCCCCTTCGGTTCAAGTTCTGCCAATACGCTACAATGGAGGAACCTATTTAAGAAGGAACTTTCTCATCTCGGAAACAGCATCAGAGAAGCCGGTATTCGAGTTTCGATGCATCCGGGTCAATATACAGTACTAAATTCACCAGACAAGCAGGTGGCAGAACGTGCGATTGAGGATCTCGCTTATCATTCAGCATTCATGGATAGTCTGGAAGTAGATTCGACTAATAAAATCATTCTACATGTAGGAGGAGTCTACGGAGACAAAAAAGCTGCCATAATTCGCTTTTCGGAGCGATATAAAGATCTGGATGATTCTATCAAGCGGCGCCTCGTAATCGAAAATGACGACAAGTCCTACCATATCGGCGATGTTCTGGAACTGGGTTCGTGCCTCGGAATTCCCGTCGTTTATGATAATCTTCACAATAAAGTCAATTGCTACGATCCGTCAAAAGACGATTCCTATTGGATTACCCAATGCCTATCATCCTGGAGGCAGGAGGATGGCCCGCAAAAAGTTCACTATTCTCAGCAAGACTGTCTGAAAAGTACCGGTTCTCATTCCAAGAGTATTTCTGTAACTGAGTTTCTGGATTTTTTTACTGACCTTGGCGAGAAAAAACCGGATATCATGCTCGAAGTCAAAGATAAAAACCTTTCAGCAATAAAATGCATTAACTGTACGACACCTAATAAAAATATAAAAGCACTAGAGCTCGAGTGGAGTAGATATAAATATGCTGTACTCGAGAAATCGCCGAATGATTACAAAAAGATAAGGGATCTTTTGAAGGATAAATATTCATATCCGGCGATTGATTTTTATCGACTTATCGAACATGCTTATGCGCAGGAGGTCATCCCAGGAAACTGCGTCAATGCCGCTTTACATATCTGGGGTTATTTCAAGGGCATGGCAAGTCTCGAAGAAAAGGAACGATTTTTTAACCTTTTACAGATCTGTCAAGGAAAAGGCTCCTCGATGAATCCTTTGAAGCGATTTTTATATAAACTTGCGGAGAAATATAAGCAGGAGTATTTGCACAATTCCTATTATTTTATTTGATATATTAACTTGTCGATTAGTGCAACGAAAAATTGCTCCTATAGAATTATTTGAGTAGCTGTGTTGATTTTTCTGCATCTCAATTATATATGTAGTAATGATTTTGTAGAAACAAGTTGAAAAAGCCGAAAAATTATACGAGCAATAAAGTATGATTGTAACTGTAAATAGTTTATAGTAAAATACAGCTATAAGGCTAACAAATATTAGTTAGCTTAGGAGGTACCAGATTTGGATAAAAAGCAGGAAATTCTTATGGCTGCATTTGATATTTTTTGTGAAAAAGGCTACCATCTATCGGTTGCCGAGCTAGCTGGGGCGGTGAAAATCAAAACGCCTTCGCTTTACAGTCATTTTGCGAGCAAGGATGAAATCATTGAGTTGGTTGTTCGGGACGAAATCGAAAGATACTATGCCTATTTACATGAATGGATGTTAAAAATCGAAGGTTTATACTGCAAGGAAGCTATGAAGAATCTGTATAATCTTGTGATTGAATATTTTTCAAAAGACAAGCGTCTTCGATTCTGGCGTGCTATAACATTTATTCCTAACCAACAACTTAATAGTTTATTTGCTCAGCTGATCTCCGAAAAAGACGCAATATTCAAACAAAAGATGCAGAGATGCTTCTTAAAAGGCCAGTCTAATGGTGAAATAAGACCAGATGTGTCTCTAGGGTCTCTCAGGCTATACCTTTGCATGATTCAAGGTGTATTGGATGGTATGCTTTTATATCCTGAGGAACTTCGTTATAAAGATAATGCTGATGAATTGTTTGAAGCATACTGGGACGGCATTTGCACTTCCCGTGCCGAATAATATAGACGAGTTAAAAATCACTAATGATTTTTCTAAGGAGTAGATAATATGATCACAAACCAATGGTATGCAATACTTCCATCAAAGAAAGTCAAGGCTGACCAGATTGTAAGCGTAAAAAGGCTTAATCTGGATTTGGCATTATTTAGAAACAGCAAAGGCGAGATTTGCTGTGTTGTAGATCAGTGTACGCATAGAGGGGCAGCACTCAGCATCGGCAAGGTTAAGGGGGATTGTATCCAGTGTCCTTTCCATGGACTGGAATTTGATAAAAACGGCAAATGCACATTCATTCCCGCAAACGGAAAAGCTTCAACCGCCGACATCAGCCGGTATAATGTGAAGCATTATCCGGTAAAGGAATTAAACGGAATCATTTATCTTTGGTATGGGGAAGCGGAAGAAGCTACGGGAAAATTGCCGTTTTTTTATGATCAAATTGATGAAAGCTATTCTTACAGCGAAATCGAAGATCATTGGAATTCGCATTATTCACGCTGTATTGAAAATCAGCTTGATGTGGTTCATGTCCCGATTGTGCACTACAATACTATAGGCAGAGGCAATAAAACCTTGATCAGCGGCCCGAAGGTATTGTATGAGAACGGCATACTGCAAACCAGCGCAAACAACGAGGTGGATAACGGACAGAAGCAGAAGTCCCCCGATGAATGTGTGATTAAGGATACAAACCTCAATTTTATTTTCCCGAACATATGGCTAAACCACATAAGCTCAAAAATAAAGGTGCTCATTTATTTCGCTCCGGTAGACGATGAAAATACCATACTCTACATTCGGTTCTATTGTAAACTTACGAAGATCAAAACCTTTAACAGCCTAATCGCTTTCTTCGGTAAATATGCGAATAAAATTATTGAACGGCAGGATAAGCGTGTGGTAATCACGCAAAAGCCCAAGGCTTCCTCATACAAATCCGGAGAAAAGCTGCTGGCGGGTGACGGGCCGATCATTCTTTATAGGAAGCTCAGAGATGAGCTGAAAAACAACCAAAACTAAAGCAAGACACATTTGATACGGGGGTTTCATTCATTGAAATACGATGCAATCATTATCGGCGGAGGACTTTCCGGCCTGACTGCAGCCAGCCTCCTTGCAAAGCGGGGACTATCCGTGGCTGTCGTTGAAAAAAGCTATAACCCGGGCGGTTCATGCGGTATATTCCGGCGCGGCGATGTGACGTTTGATCAGGGCGCCGCCATGTTATACGGTTTTGGTGAAAAGGGCTTCAACGCACACCGCTTTGTGTTCAACTGCCTTGAGGAGCCGATCGATATGATACGGCATGATCTTTTATATTGCGTGAACTTTAAAGGAAAAAGGATACGTTTCTGGGCAGACGTTGATAGCTTTGCGGAAGAGCTTTCGGGTGTGTTTCCGAGCGAGAAAGAAAACATCCATCGGTTCTACCGTGACATGGCGACGATGTATCGCCATGTTATGGTTGAGTCGCCTAGCTACAATACCGCGGACGAAACGGATGGTAAAACGGCGTTGAAAAGCATGCTGAAGCATCCGGTCTCCTACATACGTTTTTTAGGATATTTAAATAAAAGCGCAAAAGAATCGCTTCAAAAGTATTTCTCTGATCCTGAGATATTTAAGTTTTTTGACAAGCTAACCTCCACCTACTGCTATGCGACGGTTGAAGAAGCTCCTGCTGTTCTTGCGGCGGTGATGTTTGTGGATAACCATGTGGGCGGCAGCTACTATCCGGCTGGCTCTACATTGTTTGTGCCGGGTAAACTGGAAAAAGTCATTGAAGAGCATGGCGGGGATATGTTTCTTCAAAGAGAGGCTGTATCCATTCTGTTTCAAGCTGGTAAGCCCGCTGGAGTGAGACTGGATGATGGCAAGGAACTATATGCACCGGATATCATTTATTCAGGAACCGTTTGGAACCTGTATGACAAGCTGATAGACCCCAAGTATTCAACCGATCAGCGAAGAAAGTGGGCA
This sequence comes from Bacillota bacterium, assembly GCA_023413185.1. Lineage (GTDB taxonomy): Bacteria > Bacillota > Clostridia > Oscillospirales > Ruminococcaceae > Acetanaerobacterium. The sequence goes on along the minus strand of JAEZQD010000098.1, from coordinate 25,978 downwards.
AAGAGGCAGGTACCTACATATCCGAGTGTTGTTCTTTATGCTGTGGTAGATAAGAGCGCCATTCCCGAAGACACAGCCCCTATTGAGATGCTGGTGGGCAATCCGGACAGACTGGATGAAAGCGAAGTAACGGCCTATATACTTAGCATCGACGATAAGACGCTATGCAAAGAAGATGAACACACCATTGTGGCGATCGGCCCCACTTTTGAAAACTGGGATATTACGGATAAAACGGAGTATCAGAAAAAGAAACAAAAAGAACAGGCTCGCCTTATAAGCGTGCTGGAAAAGCGGTTTCCCGGCTTTGAAAAAGCTGTTCGGTTTGCCGAGGTGGCAACGCCGAGAACCATCGAACGCTATACCATGAAAAACGGAGGTGCAGTAGCCGGCCCCAAACAGATGCTGGGGCAACATATGTTCCGCCGCCTGCACACCCGTACGAAATGGGACAGCCTGTTTTGCTGCGGCGAATCTACAGTGATGGGCACAGGTACCCCCACCGTGACAACCTCCGGGCTTTCGGCAGCCAATGCCCTACTCAAAAAACTCGGAAAAGAACCGTATGTCTATCAGGAGAACATGAAGAACTTTGTCCGTATTGTAGAAAAGCCCTTTACGGCAGACCGGCTTTACAATGGGTATGACGAAACGGCTCGCACGGTGATGCTGAAAGCTATGCGGTGCAGGCTATGCGAGCAACCCACATGTACTAAGGAAAAGGATATAAGGGGCATCATGCGACGGGTAGCTGTTGGAAATTTTATAGGCGCAAAAAAGTGCTGGCTACAGAACCCGGCTAATAGAGATTCGCTGGAAAAGTTCGAGACGACTTGTATCTGCGCAATAGAAAACAAATCCGCTGTGGAAATACAGGCGGTGATAGATTATTTGCAGGAGGTGAACGCGTGAACAAAGAATTCGACGCAATCGTGGTAGGCGGAGGCCTTGCTGGTCTTACAAGTGCAGCCTATTTGTGCCAGTATGGATACCGCACACTGCTCTGTGAAAAATCTCATAAGACGGGCGGTCTGGTCAATACGTTCCGTCATCAGGGTTATGCTTTTGACGCGGGTATCCGTGCTTTTGAAAACTCCGGTATTTTATTACCCATGCTAAAAAGCCTGGGATTGGAAGTGGATTTCACACAGAATTCGGTATCCATTGGTATTGAAAATCAATGGACAAGGCTCGGTTCCAGGGATAGCCTAAAAAGTTACGCAAAAATGCTTGCCGATATCTTTCCGGAGAATGAATCGGATATCGATAAAATCGCACAAGAGATCCAAAAAGTGATGGATTATATGGATGTGCTTTATGGCATTGATAATCCGCTGTTTCTTGAGGACATGAAGGACCCCGAATATCTGTTGAAAACGCTGTTGCCATGGCTACTCAAATATCAGGTTAATATACGTAAAGCCAGCCGTTTGAACAAACCAGTGGCCGATTATCTGAAGCAGTTTACAAATAATCAAAAGCTCATTGATATGATTGTGCAGCATTTTTTCAAAGATACTCCCACCTTCTTTGCGCTAAGTTACTTTGGGTTGTACCTGGACTACCTTTATCCCAAGGGCGGCACAGGTGTTCTCGCTCAAAACGTAACGGACTACATCCGACGTGCTGGCGGAGAGGTATTGACTAATACAGCGGTGACGCGAGTGGATACTCTTCAAAAGCAACTGCACACGGCAGGCGGAGATACCTACAGTTACAAAAAGTTGGTCTGGGCTGCGGATCAGAAATCACTATACTCAGCTGCGGGTGAAACGCATACGCCGCAGGTAGACAACCAGCGTGACCTGACGGAAAAGGGGCAAGGCGGCGATTCCATACTCTCTCTATTTATGGGCATCAATTTGGATAAGAACTACTTTGAAGGCCATTGCGGTGCTCACGCGTTCTATACGCCATCGACGATAGGCCTGTCTTCACTAACAGATTGGAATAAGTCTATAGCGACTGAAGAAGGATTATATGAATGGATCGGACAGTACTTAGAGCGTACAACCTACGAGATTTCTTGCCCAGCTTTGCGGGATGCTTCACTGGCACCAGAGGGAAAGACAGGCGTAATCGTTAGTACATTGATGGATTACCACCTTGTAAAGCATTTATCAGAAACGGTGAACTACGAGCAGTTTAAAGAGTTTTGCACAAGAAAAATTATAGGAGCGTTGGAGGAATCCGTGTTCTCCGGTATAACGGAAAAGGTTGAATTTGCCCTTTGCGCTACGCCGCTGACAGTTGAGCGGGAAACCGGGAATGCGCACGGAGCCATCACGGGATGGTCGTTTACCAACAACAAGCTGCCTGCGGAGAGTCGTTTCAGAAAGATTGCAAGCTCCATTAAAACACCAATAGAAGATGTTTACCAATGCGGTCAGTGGACTTTCAGTCCTTCGGGGTTGCCGGTATCTATATTGACCGGGAAACTGGCGGCGGATGCAATTCGAAAGACTCTGAAGGAGTGAGGCTCATGACCTTAATTATTATTGAGTTTGTCATTGTATTGGTAGGGCTTGCGGTTACTGCGGTTCTTTTTTATCGAATTCCAACTTTGCCAGTGGTCAACGGAAATTTACTGAACTATCCGACCATATCGGTGATTATACCGGCACGTAACGAGGAACATAACCTTCCCTTGCTTTTAGCGGATTTGAGCGCACAGACGTTACCTAATTTAGAAATCATCTGTATAGACGACGAGTCAGAGGATTCAACAGGTCAAATTGCATTGGCAAACGGTGTTAAGCTGATAACCCTAAAATCCAAGCCCGAAGGATGGACGGGCAAGTCGTGGGCTTGCCAAAATGGCGCAGATGCAGCAAAGGGTGAACTGCTATTGTTTCTTGATGCGGATGTGAGGCTTGGACCTGATGGAATAAGCAAACTTCTTTCTGCTTATTTGCAGCAGGGTTGCACAGTGTCTGTTCAACCTTACCATAAGACAGAAAAAATATATGAGCAGCTATCAATGATGTTTAATCTGGTTCAGATTGCTGCCAACGGAACGGCACTGCCAAAGCCGCGCAATATTGGTCTTTATGGCCCTGTTATACTGATTTCACGGCAGGATTATGAAAAGGCGGGTGGCCATCAAAGAGTTAAATCAAGCGTCGTGGATGATATGGCACTGGGTTCGCAACTCAAAAAAGCAGGTTTAAATTTTAGCCTTTATATCGGCAACAGCGAGGTTTCTTTTCGAATGTATGCAGACGGACTGCGCTCTTTACTGCAGGGTTGGGTTAAAAACATGGCGACAGGTGCAGCTGAAACGCCTGCTCCTGTTTTTATGATGGTTTTTCTATGGGTTGCTTCCCTTATCTCCGTGCCGTTGCATATTGTAATATTTTCAATACTTATGAATTGGCTCTGGCTGGGGATCTACTCAGTTCTTTATATTGTTTGGGTGTGCTTGTTAGCCGTTCTTACAAGACGCATCGGTAAGTTTCATGTCTGGGCAGTGATTTTATATCCGATCTTAATGCTTGTTATGCTGGGCGTAATTAATGTTTCAGCGTTTAAAAAGCTATTCGGCCTTAAAGTAAAGTGGAAGGGGCGGTCTATAAGGACTGAGGAAAAAACATGCGAGTAATCTTTCTTCCAGAGGTGTTAACAATCATATTGTGCTTTTTTGTCTGGCCGGTATTGCAAGTTACTGCGGCGTTGATCTGCTTATACTTACCAGATCGTTATTTTTCACCTGATTCTTTCTTGTTCTCCGCACACCGTTTTGAAAAAGAAGGTCGCATTTATGACAGTGTTTTCAGGGTCAGCCGCTGGAAGCATCTGCTGCCAGACGGAGGAGCGATCTTAAAAAAACGTAGTTTCTCTAAGAAAAAGCTTGAAAGTTTTTCTAAAGAGTATTTGAATCGTTTTTTGGTTGAATCTGCACGCGGTGAACTTACACACTGGTTAGCAATCCTTCCATTCTGGATTTTTGGCTTTTTTACTCCTCCTCAGGTGATATGGTATATGTTGGCGTATACATTGCTCATAAATTTGCCTTGTATAATAGCACAAAGATACAATCGTCCACGTATTAAAAAGTTGCTAAAAAGAATTTCGAGCCATGCTCGATCCGTTGAAAAAAATAAAGAGTTGGTGAGGTAAAGTATGGAAAGAAAAATCAGTCAACAGGTTAGAGGTTATAGAACGAAGGACGGAGCCGGAGTGAGTTTGGTCAGGGTATTGGGAAACCAAACTGTTCAGGAATATGATCCGATTTTGATGCTCGATTCCTTTGATAGCACAAATCCGGATGATTACACAGCGGGATTTCCCATGCATCCGCACAGAGGTATCGAGACAATCAGTTATGTATATCGTGGATTTATGACTCATAAGGACAGCTTAGGGAATGAGGATACGATTGGTGATGGAGAAGTTCAATGGATGACAGCGGGTTCCGGTATTATGCATGAAGAAAAATTACCGGCTGCCGAGCGGATGCTTGGAGTGCAGCTCTGGCTTAATCTTCCGGCAAAGGACAAAATGACAGCCCCTGCATACCGCAGCATCAAGAATTCTGAAATTGAAGAAATTGAAATTGAGAACGGAAAGTTAAGGCTGCTTGCCGGTGAATACAACGGTAGAAAAGGATATCAGGGGAAGTATTTACCGCTTGATTATTATGATATTCATCTGAATCCCGACGCTTCCATTACTATTCGCACAGACATTGAACGCTCGGTATTGGTCTTTACCCTATTAGGGAATGCGTATATCGGAGGCGAGCTGGTAAAAGAAAAGACGGCAGTAAAACTCACCGCTGGTGACCATGTAGAGATAAAGGCAATAGACCAAAAAGCCCAAGTGTTATTTATTAGCTCACTGTATTTACACGAACCCATCTTTTGGGGAGGGCCTATTGTAATGAACACAAAAGATGAATTGGAGCAGGCGTTTGATGACCTAAAGCAAGGGACTTTTATGCAAAAAGAAATATCTTATTGATAAGTAAGAGGAATTGAAGAACCGGAAAAAAATATTTCTATGAACAATATTTATAACTAAGGAGGTAGTAAAATGGAAAAATACGTATGTTCGGTTTGTGGATTTGTCTACGATGAAGCAAAGGGCATTCCTGAATCAGGCATAGCGCTAGGCTCAAGGTGGGAAGATCTGCCCGAGGATTGGGTCTGCCCGATCTGCGGCGCAACAAAAGCAGAATTTGAGAAACAGGGAGAATCTGCCGCACCCGCTGAGAAAAAATCAAAACCTGTTATTGATGTGTCAACTGACATGCAACAACTCTCATCGCTGGAGATTAGTGCGCTGTGCACGAATCTGGCACGCGGCTGTGAAAAACAGTATAAGCCAGAAGAAGCGGCCTTGTTTAATGAACTGGCCGGATACTTCAAAACGGCATCAGTACCAGCTAAGGACCCGGATTTCAACAAGCTGATTGCATTAATTGAAAAAGATCTTGAGGAAGGTTTTCCGAGCGCCAATACAGTGGCATCCGATGTCAAGGATCGAGGTGCGCTTCGTGCTCTGGTCTGGAGCGAAAAAGTTACGCGCATTTTGAAGTCACTTTTGACCCGCTATCAAAAAGAAGGCGAAGCGATGCTTCAAAATACTGGTGTTTACGTCTGTACAATTTGTGGTTTTATCTACATAGGAGACACCCCGCCCGATATTTGTCCTGTGTGCAAGGTACCAAACTGGAAGTTTGAAAAGGTCGAAGGGAGGTAATGAGAATGTCTAAGAAATATGCGGTAAGGAATATTCGTTTATGTACCAAGGATTGCTTATGCCTCTATGTCTGCCCTACCGGAGCAACGGATACAGAGAACAGCATCATTGATGTTTTAAAGTGTATTGGTTGCGGAGATTGCGCAGAAGCCTGCCCTTCGGGTGCGATTTCTATGGTACCCGTGGCGTATCCGCCGCAGCAGCCTAAAACCGAAGCAGTCGCCAACGCACTGAAAATACTTATGCGAAACAAGTCGGAACAGGAGAACATCGCTGCCGGATTACCTGGAAAACTGGCTGCCGCCATTGAAAAATCCAATCATATTATGGCGGAGGATCTCATCCGTGAAGCAGGATATATGCTTCCGCAAAGTGATAACACTCAGGATTTTCTGCGGTCGCTTTTAGACCATAAGCAGCAGGAAGGATTTCCAAAGGAAGTTGTGAAAAACCTGATAGAAGCTTTTAATAAAAAAAAGGAGGACGAAAAAATGAGTGAGAACAAAACGCTTGATAATTTGATGGAGGCATTTGCCGGAGAATCTCAGGCGAACAGAAAATACCTGGCTTATTCCAAGAAAGCTGAAAAGGACGGGAAGATCAATGCCGCCAAGCTGTTTAAGGCTGCATCTGACGCTGAAACACTGCATGCTTTAAAACACTTTGAAGTTGCAGGAAAAATCCATTCAACAGCCGATAATCTCAAAGATGCTGTCGCAGGAGAAACCCGTGAGTATAAGGATATGTATCCCGACTTCGTGAAGGAAGCCGAAGCGGATGGAAACAAAGCCGCGCTTATGTCCTTCACCTTTGCAATGAAAGCGGAAGAGGTTCATGCGAAGCTTTATCAGGAAGCATTAGAAAACCTCGACCAGGCGGAAGAAGTATTCTACTATCTTTGCCCGGTCTGTGGGAACATTGAAAAATCGCGGCCAGAAAAATGCAGTATCTGCGGGGTTGCAGGAGATAAATTTATACAATACTAGGATTTGTAGCGTGAGATGTTGGTATTAAACAAATATAAAACTAATGAATAGAGGAGTGTTACTTATGGACAGAACTAAAAAAGCATGGATCAATGGACTTTTTCTAATTGTTACACTGGTAATCAATACCTTAGGTGCCGTCGGCTTAATCAACGGTTTGACTCAAAAGCAAATTTCTGATATGTATGTCACCTTAATAACACCAAGTCCAGCTACTTTCAGCATATGGAGTGTAATCTACTCGCTTCTATTGATCTCAATGATCGTGATGATTGTTAAGAAGGATGACCTTTATTACCAAAAGGCCATCGATCATATTTCTAATCTGTTCAGAATTTCTTGCATTCTGAACATTGTGTGGATCATATCATTTTCTTTTGTTCTAGTTGAAATTTCTAGTCTATTCATACTTGGTTTTGTGGTTACTTTAGCCTTGATTGGTATAAAACTGCTTGAAATACGCGAAGGCAAGCGTTGGTTATTACCCTTGAGTTTTGGACTCTATTCAGGTTGGCTGTTTATCGCTACAGTCGTAAATATTGCTGCGGCGCTGACTAAACTTGGATGGAACGGCTTTGGTCTATCCCAGGAAACCTGGGGAAGTATAATGCTGATTATCGCAATTGTTCTATTGATTGGAGTACTTTTGAAAATCCGCAATGCCGCCTTCCCGCTTCCGGTCGCTTGGGCGTACTTTGGAATTTACCAGTTTTTGAAATCACCGACAGGATTTAAAGGGGAATTTGCTACCCTACAAATCATATCTCTTTTAGGCATGATCGTGCTTATTATTGTAGCCGTGGTTCAATTTTACCGTAATCATTTTTCTATACTCCCTGAATCAACAAAAAAGGTATAAGGGGCTATCAAAAAAATGATCATTGTTTACGAGTCAAAGACAGGTTTCACTAAGAGATATGCTGAGATGCTTGCCGCTAAAACTGGTATGAAGGTTTATCGTGTAAACGAGCTTTCAAAAATAGATAAAAAAGAAGAAATTGTTTTTCTGGGTTGGATGAAGGTCGGAAGGATTCAAGGCTTAAAAAAAGTAAGAAAATTTAACGTCAAAGCAGTATGCGGAACGGGCACGGGAAGTGCCGGAGAGAACAATGCTGAAACCATAATCTCGGGAAATAAGCTTGAAAAGATACCGTTCTTCTATGCTCAGGGCGGCTGCTTACCGTTGAAAGACTTAAAAGGCACGGACCGATTTATGATGTCCATGTTTGCAAAGGTACTTAAAAAACGAAAGGATAAGGACGAAAAATTTAACGAAGCGATTGAGCACATCGAAAACGGCTTTGACGGCGTCAAGGAGAAAAATCTTATCCCGCTAATCGAATGGTTGAATTCAAGGTAAATCTTGCGATATAATTACATTATACAGAGATCTGCTCTCTTGAAGGCTGAACCATTCTCCCGGAATTAATGCACAATTCACCTGGTCAGCACCTACAGTTTTAATAGACGTATTCAGTTTTGTCCCTTTAGTCCTTTCTGTCCGCTATGCCAAAGGCAGAAGGCATCAAAAAAGGCACTTGAACGCGGGTGCATTCTATATAAAACAGGTGCATTGTATCAATCGTTTAGTCATTTGCCAAGTTACAACTAAGACCGAGATTAGTGTGGATGTCACATTTATCTCGGTCTTAGTTGCGTTTATTGTGCTCGTATAAATATATGGTCTTCCGTTCATCTGCATTGGTCTTAGGATATCAATCCACGCAAAAACCTACGCAATGATAATGTCATTCAATCTATGGTTTCTGACAATCTTCGTCCTTGGCAAAGCCCCAGCCGATATTCTGTTTACTGCCCCTGTGTTTGCGCCCTATTATCAAACCAATGGGTGGTTCGATTCGCAACCCGAACCAGCGCAAGCATCACGGGCACCTCTACGAGCACGCCCACAATGGTGGCAAGCGCCACGGGGGAGGTTGGCCCGAACAGCGAGATGGCAACCGCAACCGCGAGCTCAAAAAAGTTCGAGGCACCAATCATCCCCGCCGGTGCGGCGATACTATGGGGGAGCTTGAGCATCCTGGAAGCAAGGTAGGCAATAAAAAATATCAGGACGGTTTGAAGGGTCAGCGGAACCGCAATCAGCAATATGTGCAGCGGGTTACCTAAAATGACGTTACCCTGGAACGAGAAGATGATAACGAGTGTAAGCAAAAGCCCGATGACGGTGATGTTGTTGAATTTGGGCAGAAATCGCTTCTCAAAATACTCCTGCCCTTTGTGTTTAATCATCAACACCCGGGTGAGTATGCCCGCGGTTAATGGGATAACCACAAACAAAACCACCGAAAGAATCAGCGTATCCCACGGAACAGCCACGCCGCTTACACCCAGCAAAAACGCGACAATCGGGGTGAACGCCACGAGAATAATCAGGTCGTTTGTCGCGACCTGCACTACCGTGTAGGCGGGGTTGCCCTTTGTCAGATGGCTCCACACAAACACCATCGCGGTACAGGGCGCAGCACCCAACAGCACCGCTCCCGCCAGATAATCGCGGGCAAGCTCCGGCGGAATAAGCACGCGAAACACGACGTAAAAGAACAGCGCCGCAATGCCGTACATGGTAAAGGGCTTAATCAGCCAGTTTGTCACCCATGTGACAAACAACCCCTTGGGGTTTTTGCCGACGTTTTTTATGCTGATAAAATCCACCTTCATCATCATCGGGTAGATCATCAGCCATATCAGGACGGCGATGGGAATAGACACGTTGGCACGTTCAAATCTGCCCAAAAAGTCAGGGACTGCGGGCAGGTATTTTCCGATTAGTACCCCCGCGACCATGCACAGAATAACCCACACGGTCAGATATTTTTCAAAGAAGCCTATTTTGGCTTTATTTGCTTTACTCATAACAATCACTCCTTATTGCTTAGTCCGCACATATTTTGCGCCTTACACCTGCTTAACCGCTCTTTGTCCGCCCAGTAGGTGGGCAGAGCGTTCCATTGACGGATTAGGTACTCACACAGCTGCGGATTTTCATTGCAAAACGCGTCATTTTTCTTGTAGAATGCCCATTGTGCCTGCTTACAGCTGGTTAGAATCCCCGCATTTTTAAGTACCGTAAGATGACGCGACACGTTAGACTGGGTCAGGTGTAAGCCCCCCTCTATCTCACAAACACACAGCTCGTCATCCCATACCAGCGCAAGGATGCGCAGCCTTGTTTCGTCCGACAGCGCCTTAAAGATGTTTACCATATAACCCCCATCCTTTCTAACGGTTAATGAACGGGATGCAATACCAATTGTCAATATCTTTGTATGCGCATACACTCATATATTATGCGAGAGCTTGAATAAAGTTGCCGCTGCCGGCACCTTATTTTGCATGGGACTTTTTGAACTGCTTGTGCCCACCCGAGATGTTATATACCTTCCGAAACCCGTTGTTAAGCAGAATATTCTGTGCCGCATTGCCGGTAACACCCTTGTTGCAATAGGTTACGGCAACGGCGTTTTTATCAAGCAACGGCAACTCCGCCCTGAGCTTCGCGTGGGGGATGCTCCGGGCAGACGCGATATGCTCGCTGTCATACTGCTTTACCGCCCTTGCGTCGATGAGGGTGTACGGCTCGCCGGACTGCATCAGCGCGTCCAGCTCATCCGGGGTAATCAGCGGTCTGCCATTTGTGATGGCGTTATCCAGAATCATGCCCGTGTACATCACCGGATCCTTCGTGGTGGAAAACGGCGGCGCATACGCAAGGTCAAGGTGGAACAGATCCTCCGCCTTCGCCTTAAAGGTGATGGCGGTAGCAAATACGTCAATGCGCTTATCCACGCCCTCGCTGCCCACAATCTGTACGCCCAGCAGCCTGCCGTCGCGCTTATCGGCAATGCCCTTTATCACCATTTCCTTGCCGCCCATATAGTCGGGCTTATTGGGCTTGATGTTATGGCAGACCTGCACCTCGTAACCCTGTTCTTTCGCTTCCCGTTCGGAAAGCCCCGTCTGCGCCACCGTCACGTCAAAGATGCGAAAGATGCCTGTGCCCAGAATACCGCGAAACGTCAGTGTTCCGCCTGTCATGGCGTCCCCCGCAATTCGTCCTGTTTTGTTAGCGGTAGAGCCGAGCGGGCGGTACACGGATTTGCCGGTAACCAGATGAATCTGCTCGATGCAGTCGCCGCAGGCATAGATATCCGCTGTGCCGGTCTGCATCTTTTCGTTTACCTGAATCGCGCCCGAACTGCCAAGCGGGATGCCCGCCGCCTTTGCAAGCGCGGTGTTGGGGCGCACCCCCGCCGAGACGAGCACCATATCAGCCTGAATCTGTGTACCGTCGGCAAGCGTGATGCCGTCCCCGGTAATCTCGGCAGCCGTGGCACCGAGGTGCAGTACGACGCCGTTCTTTGTCAGCTCGTGCTGTACATACGCCGCCATGTCTCCATCCAGCCCCGGGGTAACCTGGGGCAGCCGTTCCACCAGTGTAACCGCCATGCCAAGCTGCTTGAGGTTTTCGCAAACCTCAAGCCCAACAAAGCCCGTTCCGATAATCGCGGCGGTTTTGGGGGATTTTTCAGCAAGAAAAGTCTTGATGCGGTTCATATCCCCGATGCTGCGCAGGGTAAACACATTGTCCCTGTCCGCCCCTTTAATCGGCAAAACCACGGCACTTGCGCCGGTTGCAAGCACAAGGGTGTCATACCTATCTTCAAACACTTCGCCTGTGGTAAGATTCTTTACGGCAACGGTCTTTGCGGCGGGGTCGATGGAAAGCACCTCGTGCTGGGTTTTAATCTTTACGTTGTACTTGCTTAGGAAGAATGCGGGGTCGCGGGGCGTCAACACCTGTGCGCTCTCTACAATTCCGCCGATGTAGTAGGGCATACCGCAGCCGGAATAGGAGATAAAGCGGTCCTTTTCGTAGATGACAATGTCCGCCTGCTCGTTGTTCCTTCTTGCCTTTGCGGCGGCGGAGGTTCCCGCGGCGACCGCACCGATTATAATAATTCTCATGTTTTATCCCCTTTACTCTTCGCAGCGCGAGGCATTGTCTAAGTGTTTGCAGATGCAGTCCTTTGCCTCGGTGGTAATGTGCTCCCAAAAAGACTTTGCTTCCTCCGCTTTTTCGACATCAATGCTGTACTTCATCCACGAGCCTTCTTTTCTGCTGTGAATAAGCCCGCTGTCGTTTAGTATCTTCATGTGGTAAGAAAGCGTTGGCTGACTGATGGCAAACGATGCTAGGATATCGCATGCGCACATCTCCCCGCAGGAGAGCATCTCAACAATCTTCAGCCGCGTTTCATCCGATAATGCCTTGAACAGCAGCGCATACTCGGCGTGCTTCATATTTTGTTCGTCCCTTCCACTCTTGGATATAGAGAGTTGTCAATATCTTTATTGTAGTTGGGATATAGAGACTTGTCAATATCTTTTTCGTGCTATACACATATTATACAAAAAACCTTCAGACCCAAGCCCGAAGGTTTTTTTATTATATTTTGCGGTTGTTTTCCATCTCAATAGTAGTGTAACAATATACTCTACGGCATCTGTCAATTTAAAACCTTTTGCAGTATAGATACAATCTCGTCGGCTTTTAATACCTTACCGTATACCACAACCTTGCCGTTTACCACCAGCGCAGGGGTGCTCATCACGCCATAGGCGGCAATCTGTGCAAAATCGGTCACATGCTCGATGGCAGGCTGCATACCAAGCTGTGTCAGCGCAAGCCTTGCGTTTTCCTCCAGCTCGTTGCACTTTTTGCAGCCGGAGCCGAGAACCTTTACGACGGTGCCCTGAACAGTATCGGTCAGCGGGCTTGCCGTTGTTTTAACGCCGCACTCGCCTTGGCAGCCGCAGGCTGCAGGCTGCTCCTTTTTCTTACCGAATAAGCCCATGCTGTAAGCCTCCTTTAGAAAAGCATCTCTTCCACAATCTCCGTAGCGTCACAGACCAATTTAGGACAAACTGTTTGAAACGCTCCCTGCTCCTTGAGTATTTCATGCTGTTCGGGTACAGAGGGGTCGTTGCCCAGCAGCTCCTTGCACACAACAGAGCCGTTGCGCTCACAAAAGCGCCGGTTAAACTCCATCGCAAGCGCACCCGCCTTTGCCTTTTCCTCCATATCCCCCGTATGGTAGTGCCCGTGCTTGAGCCCCAGCGCCATAAGCGCGCCCGAGACCGCGCCGCACAGCTGACCGCATCTTGCGCCGCCGCCGAATGAAGACGCCATTTTCAGTGCAAGCTCCTCGGTAATCCCCAGTTCCTCGGCAAAGGGTGTAACAACCGACTGTGCGCAGTTAAACCCGCTGCTAAAATACGCCTGTGCTTGTTTTTTGTAATCCATCAATTTCATCCTCCATACTTAATATTCAGGGTAAAACTTATAAGACCGTTCGTAAGAACGATAGTCATCATGACGGCTTAAGTATGCCATGCCCGATCCAACAGAAAAGCGGCAAAGCCCATGTGCTTTCTACTTCATCGTTTTCGCCTGCTCATAGAGCCTCTCTACCTCTTTTTTTGGGATTAGCTTTGCAAGTATGGTCGCGATGATAATAATGCCCGGGATATCAACAAGCAGCCTTGTTATGGCAAACCGTGCGCCAAGGGAGGATATCTCGAACAAGAGCATCGGTATCTTGGTAGTGGACCACGCACCGATAAAGATAAGGATGTTGCTGAATTTTACGCCCTTTTTCATAAATACCGCCGCAACGGGGAACGCCCCGTACAAGGGACCCGCCGCAACCGAGCCGATGATAATGGAAAGCACAACTCCCTTAATACCCGAATCGTTGCCCATATACTTCATCATGGTCTCACGGGGCACCCATACATCCATAAGCCCCAACAGCACAAAGATGGGCGGGATTACAAGCAGCATCTCCTTGACGGAATAGGCGGTAATACCGAGTGCCTTAAACCCAAGTTCCTTGTTTATCACAGTCAGTACGGCAAACGCAGCCGCTACAACAAAAAATGCCCGATATCGTTTTAATACAGCCTTCATATTTAGCGCACCGCCAATCCGATTATATACGCAACAAGAAAAGAAAAGGCAAATGCAAACACATTCCTCAACACGGTTGCCCTTTTGCCGAAGTATTTCATCTCCACCGGCATGGTAACGATGCCGACCATCATCAAGGTCGAAACAAACGCGCCAATCTGCATATACCCCGCCCCGCCCTGCAACAGCATTGCCGCGGTAGGGAATGCGACAAACCCGGGTATTAAGGTAACCGCACCTGTGATAGCCGCAAGCAGCACCCCAAGCCAGCCCGAATCGGCCCCGATGACTTTTGATATGAGTTCAGTGTTCAAAACCGCGAGCAAAAGCCCCACCAGCAGCAGCACGACCAAAAACTCGGGCAGGATATTCTCAAAGGACTTCCACGCCTTCTTTAATGCCTTTTTTGTTTTCTCTGTGTCTTTTACTAAAGACAATACCAGCAAAACGGCTGTGATGCCGTATAATATATAGTTACTCATTGCTCCCATCCTTAACTCACAAGCAGAAATCCGAACGCATTGAACAGATACCCGATGAGGATAATACCAACCGTTACAATACCGATAAACACAGCCAACAGCCGCGGCTTTACCGCCTTTCGGAGCATAATCATCGAGGGCAGACTGAGCGCGGTTACCGCCATCATGAAGGAAAGGATGGTGCCAAGCCCCGCACCCTTAGCAAACAGGCTTTCCGCCACGGGGATGGTTCCAAAGATGTCCGCATACATCGGCACACCCACCAGCGCAGCCAGTATTACAGAGAACGGGTTGCTGCCGCCAAGGACAGCCTCGACCCACTCCTTGGGAATGAGGTTGTGTATCAGCGCGCCGATACCCACGCCCACAAGGATATAGGGCGCGACCTTTTTCACCGTCGCCTTCACCTGATCGCTTGCATAGACAAGCCGGTCTTTGCGCGTTAACGCGGGCGCTTCAATATCCACCGAGCCCGCCGACCTTACAAAATCCTCTACGTACCGTCCCATGCCAAACCGTTCGATCAACGTCCCGCCGATGACTGCCAGCACCAGCCCGACCACCACATAGGCAGCAGCTACCTTGGCACCGAAGACGCTTGTTAAAAGGATTAAAGAGCCGAGATCCACCAGCGGGGAGGAGATGAGAAACGAGAAGGTGACCCCTACCGGCAAGCCCGCGCCGGAAAAGCCGATGAACAGCGGAATGGAGGAGCAGGAGCAAAAGGGGGTTACCGTACCCAGCAGTGCCGCCAGCGTGTTGGCGCCCACCCCATGAAACCGCCCCAGAATCTTCTTCGTCCGCTCAGGGGGGAAATAGCTTTGTATGTAGGAGATTATAAAAATCAGTACCGAGAGCAGAACAAAGATTTTTACGGTGTCGTAAACAAAAAACTGTATGCCGCCGCCCAGCCACCCTTGCGTGTTAAGCCCTGTAGCCGATACCCCATATCCGACCAGCTCGCTGAGCCATTTCATACCGAGTATCTGATCCTGAAAAAAGTCCCAAACCGCGCGCACTACCTGCATCCGGTGTCTCCCTCCGTTTTCATGGCAGTCAGCTCATTGAGCAGCTCCTTTGCGTACTGCGTGCCCTCCTCGGACAGGGAGTAGTGCGTCCATTTGCCGTCCTTGCGGGCGCAGACGATGCCGCTTTCCACCAATATCTTCATGTGGTGCGACAGGGTGGACTGCACGATATTCAGCCGCTCAAGTATCTTGCAGGCGCACTTTTCACCGCTTTGCAGCATCTCGAGTATCATCAGGCGATTTTCATCGCAGAACGCCTTAAAAACCCTTGCGTTGTTTGCGTATTTGCTGTTCATCGTAAGCTATCATCCTTTCCCCGCGTGTTGCTCCATTAGGGCATTGTACTGCGCTGTGCGCGGGCAGGGCTTATGCAGTAAGTGCCCATGCAGGTCGGTTCTATTTTTATCGATATATTGCAGTATATGCTACGTATCGAGTTTTGTCAATATGTTTTTGCGTTATGACCGGGTTGTTGTTTTAATCTCGGAAAAGATAGGATGGGGCGTTGCTTTTAGTAATAAACTAATAAATATCACTTAGCTTATGGTATAATAAAATCTAACTTGAAGATTCACACGGATATTTCATCTTATTTGTCAGGAGGGGTTTTGGCTTGAAGCGAATAAGCATTCTATTCTCTGTTTTTTCCATCATCATAGTGTTGTTCGGTTGCCATGCGCCCATCCCGGCAGGGCAACCCCAGCCCGATAGCCAGTTGTCTTCTGCCCCGGAACCCTTACCCCCTTTGCCAAGCGACACACTGTATCTTTATGGGTCAGCCTACACCTGGCTTAGCGACGGCACCATTCTCGCTGTGCCTGATAACGGAATCATTCGCTACATCGATTTAAACAACCAACTGGTTAAAATGATAACAATACCTGTAGACCCTTTAATTGGGGAATACCGCTATACAATCACGGATAACCGCATATTTGTCGCAGGTGTTTACGAAGATAAAGCTTCCCTCGGCTTTCTGTCTGGGTGCAGAACAACAGATGGCGACTGGGTGCTGGCCAATGGCTCCATCTTGGATGGTAGCGGAAAACTGATTCGTGAGTTTTTGCATTATACTGAGACAGAAGCCCCCAACCGCATTATCAGTAGAACATTGTCAGACGGCAGAACGGTGAAAGGCTGGGAAGACACCAGTCGTCTTGACCCTGTTTGGATTAACGAGGATTTGGTCGCGCTCAACGGACATAATCGGTTGTTTTTATACCGGATTTCTACCGACAAACTCACTCTAGTGGACGACATGAGTGAATGGATGCAGGCTTACGATAAAATGCAGGTTTACTACGGAGTTCAAGAAGTAGTTCCCGTCAGCGGCGGCTGTGTCTATTTCGCCTGCAAAAACAAAGAAAAATCGAATACCGTTCGTTCCGCCTGGTTTGCGGATGAAACAGGATACAAGGCACTGTTTGAGGAGCAAGAATTTTCTGCTATTTATACTGATAACGGGGTTTTTGCTATGCTCGATTGGGTTAGCCACCCCGAGACCGGCAACACCTTGAGTACCCATATATGGTATGCGACTAGCGAACGCCTTCAGTTAACCGACGCAGGGTCTTTTGATGGGTCCGTTTCCTTTGAGACAATCGATGAAGACCGCATCGTGTTTTCCTTAGAAAGCGGTGAACCACATCACTATGTTATGCTCGATACCAAAGACGCCTCTGTTACATGGCTTCCATCCCAAATACCATACCGTACTCATGCCCATATAGTACGCACGCGTATTGTCAACGGCTTTTTACAATACATCTACACCGCTCTTGTAGACGGCGAGTATCGAAACTGCGTTTATGACACTTCTACAAATACCTTTAACACCCTGAGCGGAAGCCCTTTTTCCTCTCGCGAGCGAGTTTTTAATATGCAAAACACCCATTATATCGAGTTTGTCCCTGACACAAGGGATGCACACAGCCTTAGAATCAGACCAATCCAGCCGGTTTAGCGCAATTACATTTGATAACACTGAATATATCCACACCAAACAACTCGACCCCCGGCAAAAAGCCGAGGGTCGTTTTTCTTTTCTACCTGTCCGAAAACCGGTTTAAAAACAGCTTGGTGCGTTCCTGCTGCGGGTTGTTGATGACATCCTTTGCCCCACCCTGCTCGACGATAAACCCGTCGTCCATAAAGATGATGCGGTCGGCGACATCCCGGGCAAACGCCATCTCGTGGGTGATAATAACCATGGTCATGCGCTCGGCGGCAAGCTCGCGGATAACCTTCAAAATCTCGCCCGTCAGCTCGGGGTCCAGCGCGCTGGTGGGCTCGTCAAAGAACAGGATGTCCGGTCTTAGCGCGAGCGCCCGCGCAATGGATACACGCTGCTGCTGCCCGCCCGAAAGCTGGCCGGGGTAGGCGTGCGCCTTGTCCCTTAGCCCCATGCGGTCAAGCAGCTCCATCGCGGTCTCGGTCGCCTGCTCCTTGGACTGCTTTGCCACGTGAATCGGCGCTTCGGTGATGTTGCGCAGCACCGAAAAGTGGGGAAACAGGTTGAAGTTTTGAAACACCAGCCCAAAGTACGAGCGGATGCGCTTTCGGTCGGCGGGCGGCGCGTATACCGCCCTGCCCGCATCATCGGTTGCGACCATCGTCTCGCCCTTATAGCGGATGCTGCCGCTGTCCACCTGCTCGAGCAGGGTGGCGCAGCGCAGCAGGGTGCTTTTGCCCGAACCGGAGGGTCCTATGACCGCCAGCACCTGCCCCTGTGTGACGGTAAGCGAGATGTCTTTTAGCACCTCAAGGTCGCCAAACGCCTTGCCGACGTGTTCCATCTCAAGCAAAACCATTCTAGCGCCCCCCTATCTGTAATAGTTCATGCGTTTTTCAATGCCTTCCATGCCATAGGCGACGGCGTAGTTCATGATGTAATAGAACAGCCCCGCCACCGCAAACGGAATAACCGAAACCTGCGCCGAGGCAAGCGCCTTTGCGGCGGTAAACATCTCGCCCACCGAAATGACCATGGCAAGCGAGGTATCCTTCACCAGCGTAATCACCTCGTTGGTGACCGACGGAAGAATGCGTTTAGCCACCTGCGGCAGGATGATGCGCACAAACGTCTGCGCCCTGCCAAAGCCAAGCACCTGAGCCGCCTCGTACTGCCCCTGGGGCATCGATTCGATGCCGCCGCGGTAGATCTCGGCAAAATACGCGGCATAGTTAAACACAAAGCCGATGATGACCGCGTAAAAGCGGTAGGCGCTGGAGATGCTGATGCCAAAGATATAGTACGGTCCAAAATAAACCACCATCAGCTGAAGCATCAACGGGGTACCGCGCATGACCGATATGTATACCTTTACGACCGTGCGCACCAGGGTGTTTTTACTCATACGCCCCAGTGCGACAAACAGCCCCAGCGGCAGAGAAAACACAAGCGTGAGCACAAATATCTGGAGCGTGGTTGCAAGCCCCAGCGAAAGCTGCGACAGCACCGCGGGCAGCTGCTGAGAAAGCCCTGCCCCGCCCGCCGAAAGCAATCCGGTTATCATGCGCGTACTCCTCCCCTTAAGCTACTTGCCGATGGTGGTGATATCCTTGCCAAACCAGTCGCTTGAGATCTTTTCCAGTGTGCCGTCCTTTTGCATGGCAAGCAGGGTTTTTTCCACCTTGTCGCGCAGGGCGGTGTTGCCAAGCTTAAAGCCTACGCCAAACTTCTCGGCACCCACAACCTCCTCCAGCACACGGTAGCCGGCACCCTTCTTCTCGATGTTGTAGCGCGCGACAATCTCGTCCATCACAACCGCATCCACAGCACCCGATTCCAGCTCCATCAGGGCGTTTAGGTTGGTGGTGGTCTTTACAAGCTCCGCAGGCAGGCTGGCAAACGCGGTGTTGCCCTGGATAGCGCCCAGCGCACTGGAGTCGTCCTGTACCGCGATAACCTTGCCCGCGATATCGGCAAACGTCTGGATTGGCGAGCCTTCCAGCACCACAACAATCTGGTTGTTGTTCATGTAGGGCTGGGTCCAGGTGTACTCCTCCTCGCGGCCGTTGATGGTAAAGCCGTTCCACACGCAATCGATGTTACCGGATTCCAGCTCCATATTCTTTGCCGTCCAATCGATGGGCTGAAGCTTGAGCTCCATGTTCATTCGTTTTGCGACCTCCGCCGCAAGGTCAAGGTCAAAGCCCACGTACGAGCCGTCGTCCGCCACAAAGCCCATGGGCGGGAACTCCTTGTCAAAGCCCACCGTAAAGGTTGCACCGCCCGAAGCTGAGGTGCAGCCTGCAAGCAACAGGGTAAACATCAGTACACTTAAAATAACCGCTAAAAATCGTTTCATTATTGTCCCTCCAAAAATACTATAAGGCGGCATAATGCGCTGCCGCCTTACCATTGTAGTACAATAGTATAGTAAAGTAAACGGTTTTAACTGGAGATTGTTAAAAACGCGTCAACTCTTTTGTTTTTACCACCAACGCCACAATGCTTTTGGGTGTACGCCAGCATTCCCTGCTTACCTGCGAGGGCTGTATCTCGACTCCGAACGTGTCCTCCAGCTCTGCGAGCAGGGTGATTATCGCTAGGGAGTCGAGCAAGCCGGAGTCGAGCAGCTCAAGGCTGTCGTCGCTGCATATCAAAGGCTCCCCGCACACGCGGGCAAGCAGCTCGGTTACCTGTGTCTTTATCTCATCCATTACCGGTTTCCTTCCAAATCCGTTTCGATTTTTACAAGGGCGGCGCGGTCGCATTTTCCGTTTGCCGTCAGCGGCAGGCTGTCGGATATACGCACCCGCTCGGGAATCATGTAGTCGGGTAGATGCTGCCGCAACGCCGCTTTTATGCCCTGCGTCGTCAGTCTTACCCCCTGTTCGGGGCAGACATAGGCGCACAGGTACTGCCGCGTACCCGGTACAAGCACAACGGCGCAGCGGCGCACTCCGCAAAGACGTAGCAGATTACGCTCAATATCCTGCAGTTCCACGCGGTAGCCCCGGTGCTTGATTTGATCGTCGCGCCGTCCCGTGAAAAACAGCGTACCGTCCTTTCGGTAGCCGTAGTCTCCCGTCAGGTAGGCGCACTCTCCCCTAAAACGGATAAAACCGCCCTGCTCGGTGCCGACATAGCCCGCGCCCACACCCGTGCCCGTCACCAAAAGCTGCCCGATCTCCCCTTGTGCAAGAGGGCGGCATTGTTCATCCACAACGTAGATATGCGTGCCGTCAAGCTCGGTGCCCACCGGCAGCAGCTCCTGCTCCAACCGGTCGGGGGACAGCTCGCAGATGGTGACCGCCACCGTGGTCTCGGTGGGTCCGTACGCGTTAAACAGCCGGATTAAGGGAAAGCGTTCAAACAGCCGCCTTGCCGTTATAGGGCAAAGCGTTTCGCCGCAGAAAAAGATGGATTTAAGCTGTGGCAGCAGACTGCCCGCAAACCCGCGGTCGGCAAGGCACAGCTCGGCAAACGACGGCGTCATCACCGCGGTGCCCGCTCCGCTTTCCTTTAGGCGGGCAAATAGCGACGGAATATCCTGCATCACTGCGCGTTCCAAAACAAACAGGGTCTTTCCTATGCTCAGCGCCCCATACAGGTCGGCAACCGAAAGGTCAAAGGAAAACGCCGCTTGGTTAAGCACCGTGTCGCCCTGCCACAGACCATCCACGGCACAAAGCGCACCGATAAACCCGTCCGCGTTGCGGCGGGTAATCTTTACACCCTTGGGCTGCCCCGTGCTACCCGAGGTGAACAGGATGTAAAACAGGTCGTCCGCATCCACGGGCGCGGGGGTATACTGTGCAAAACAGCCCTCATCCTCGCAGACGGCTGCTATCTCTTGTTGGATAAGCATCGGTGTTGCGTCCATTGCTATCGGCGAAACGGCAAGCACAAGCTGTGCGCCCGCAAGCTCTGCCATGCGCAAAACACGCTCAGGCGGGATGCCCTCGTCCGCCGGAACATACGCCCTGCCCGACAGGGCACACGCCAAAAAGCAGACGGGCATAAGCGGCTGCTTGTGCCCGTAAACCAGTACGGGTGTTTTGGCAGGCACCGTTTTGTCAAGGACGTGTGCCAACCGCTTCGCACCTTGGGCAAGCTCCCCATAGGTCATGCTGCCGTTATTGCTTTGGTACGCGGTTTTCTCGGGGCTGTTACGGCAGTGGTACAAGATGCGGTCAATCAACATACGCTTCCTCGCTAGCCCTTATCTCCTCCGCGGGTATCAGGCTGTGGTCGTACAGCACGCGGGAATGGTTGTTTAGTATCAGCTCGCGGTTTAAGGTCTCGCCCGTTTTGCGGTCGATGGTGCGTTTGTACACGCGACTTACTCGGTAATAGTCCTCGGCCTCGCGCACAAAGCAGCAGCCCTCCTCCTCAATGCGGTAGCGGGTCAGAAACGGCTTCCCACAGCGCAGCTCGCCGCACAGGTCATCATTCTCCTGCCAGACGCGCAGCTGCACCGTGCGGTCGGTGTCGTTGCGAAAACGGTAGTCCACATTCTTATAAAACACCGACGTTCCGGTGCCAAACGGCACGCGTCTGCCGCTGTCCGGGAACAGTGCGTCGGTGTGATGGTGCAGCTCGGTTACGGTAAGGGGGCTATTAAGCACCAGCCAGTGCACAAGGTTTGCAAGCTGGCACAGCCCGCCGCCCGTATCGCTTTCGCTTTTGCCGTTTACAATCGTCATGCCCGTGAGGTACCCCCGCCGGCTCGACACCCTACCCACCAGTCTCCAGAACGAGAACGTCTCCCCCGGGTGGATGAGCAGACCGTCCATATGCCGTGCGGCAAGGGCAAGGTTTGTTATCTTATTGCGCTGCAGGTGGTCGTCTACCCCGTGCAGCGGGCGCAGCATCAAGGAGCGGTGCCCCTTTACGATACAGGGCAGCTCCTCTTTGCCGTATGTACGCGCAAACCGCTCCCCGCCCAGGCAGTCTTTACCATCGCGCACCAGATACTCCTTAATCAGCGAGATGCGGTAGCACACCGGTCCGTACTCGCAAAAGCGTTTGCGCCGCTTACGTACGGAGGGTTTCTTGCCAGTCAGATTCATTCTAACGCAAAATCCTTTTACCATTATTTTGCTTTATTGTAACACGATAGTGTAAATAATGTAAATAAACAAACTAGAGAAGTATTGCACTATTTTGTCTTGTAATAAAAAATGGCCAGCTGTGTGCGGTCGCGCAGGGCAAGCTTATCGAGTATCACGCTGATGCTGTTGCGCACCGTGCCCTCGCTTAAATAAAGCTGTGTGGCAATCTCGCGGTTGGATAGCCCCTGCGCCACAAGCTCGATGATCTCGCGTTCCTTCTCGGTCAGCCCAAACGAAGCCAGGCTTTGGGGTGCCTGTCTGTCGCCAATAAGCGACGGCAGCTTAGCGATGATGTCGTCGCCAAACACCGTCTGCCCGCTGTACACCGCGTACAAGGCAGGCACGATGCTTTCAAAGTTCTGCTTTAACAGGTAGCCCTTTGCGCCGATTTTAAGCGCCTTGATGATATACTCATCATCGGCAAAGGTGGTTAAAAACAGGATACGCGCCTGACTGTGACGCGAAAGAATCTGTTCGGCGGCTTCTAGCCCCGTCATGGTCTGCATGCGGATGTCCATTAGCAGGATATCGGGTACGTATCGCTCGTACAGCGCGATGGCCTCTTTGCCGTCAGCCCCCGTTGCCAGCACCTCTATGCCCGCATCCGCCTTTACTATGGTGGAAAGCGACAGCGTCACCAGCTTATCATCGTCTACAATCACAATCCTCATTCGCCCTGTCGTTCCTTTCGTGCGGGCGCTGGCTGCGTCCGCTTAATGCTGATAAACAGCTCAAAGCCGTGCTGGGTGCTGATGTTGAGTATCCCGCCCAATGTTTCCACCCGTTCGCGGATATTTTTTAGCCCCATGCCCTCGTCCCCATTTCGCTTTGCCGCCTTGTTAGAGCCGTTGTCGCGAACCACAAGCTGGTACAGCGCGGGGTGCTCATACACCCCAACCTCAGCACGGGTGGCATCCGAATGACGGGCAATGTTGGACAACGCCTCCTTGACGATGGCGATAAACGCGTACTTAATCTGGCGGTCGGGGCTTTCGACCACATTGTAGTCGAGTGTGACGGCGCAAACCTCAAACCGCTCAACCAGCGATTGCAGCTCGGCAAACAGGTCTATCGATTCGTCGTGCAGGTCGTGTATGGCACTTCTCACATTATCCATACCCATTGACAAGGTCTCGTGCAGACGCGTTAGCCCCTCGCGCTGTGCTTCATCCTTGCTGGTGGCAAGAAGCGCCCCCGTCTGCAAAATCGAGCTAGAAAGCAGGTGCCCCACCGTGTCGTGCATCTCACGCGCGATGCGGTTGCGCTCATGCAGCGTGGCAAGGTTAATCTCGTACTCCTGCTTTTCAAGAAGCTCCCTGTTCTTTTCGGCAAGGGCGGTGGAAAGCTCCTTGGTGCTGTCGCGCAGCGAGATATTATCCTGCTTTTGCGTTTCCAAAAGCGTGGTCTGCCGACTAATTAAAAACGACAAAAGTACAAACACCCCAAGCTGGGCATAGGCAACGGCATCGGGCTGCCCAAAATGCAACAAAAGGGGCAGCGCCGTAGCACCCTTGACCCACCCGGGCTTTATCGTCCATATGTCGTAGCATGCAAACGGCACAAAAAACAGCAGGGGAGAATACAGGGTCGCCCCGATACAAAACGCGGCAAACAGCACGGCCTTAATGATATCTGAGCGCAGGTATTCGCACACGGAGGAGTAGGTGACCGCCACAATAAGCGGTATTACCGCATAAAAGTCGACGCCGTACCGAATATATGCCGCCGCGCACAGCATAAACACAATAATCTTGTCAAGCAGCCTGCCAGTCATGCGGCACACCCCCATGAAACGAATTTGTTCACCCCAAATAGTACCACAAACTATCTTT
Source organism: Bacillota bacterium (assembly GCA_023413185.1). Taxonomy (GTDB): domain Bacteria; phylum Bacillota; class Clostridia; order Oscillospirales; family Ruminococcaceae; genus Acetanaerobacterium. The sequence continues at coordinate 1,891 of JAEZQD010000098.1, read as the reverse complement.
TGTCACAACAGGCATTACATCTGTCATATGCATGTTGGAGCATACTCACTGTAAACGGGTGCCGCTATGCGCTACAATAGGGTCATACCGACAACAGTTTGAAAGGGTTGAAATGAACGATGGTGGTAAAAACACAAAACCTCGTTAAGCGCTACGGCGATTTAATTGCACTGGATCATCTGAACCTAGAGGTTCATGAGGGAGAGATCTTCGGCTTGCTGGGTCCCAACGGCTCGGGCAAGACAACGGCAATCAACTGCATCTTGTCACTACTGAAATACGACAAGGGCTCGATTGAGGTGTTCGGCAAAGCGATGTCGCCAGCCGCATACGACTTAAAGCGCGATATCGGCATCATCATGCAGAACGTCGCGGTGTTTGAGGAGCTGACGGTTCTCGAGAACATCCGTTACTTCTGCGGGCTGTATGTAACCGACAACAAGAAACGGGAAGAACTCGTAGAAGAGGCCATAGACTTCGTAGGGCTTGATGATTTTCGCAAGTTCTACCCCAAAAAGCTCAGCGGCGGTCTATTGCGCCGGCTTAACATTGCGTGCGGCATCGCGCACAAGCCAAAGCTAATTATCCTTGACGAGCCGACGGTGGCGGTAGACCCGCAGAGCCGCAACGCCATACTCGAAGGCATTATGCGCCTAAACCGCGAAGGCGCTACCGTCATCTATACCTCCCACTACATGGAGGAGGTTGAGCAGATCTGTTCGCGCATTGCGATTATGGATAAGGGACGCATCGTTGCCGCCGGCACCAAGGATGAGCTCAAGGCGATGATTAACACAGGCGAGAAGATAACCGTCGAGGTGTTTGGCGTAAACTGCGAAACCATAGAGCAGGGCATCCGCTCTCTGCCGGGCATCAGCAGCGCGCGATGTGACGGCTCGGTCATTCACATCAAAAGCCAGCGTTCACGCAGCAGCCTGTATGACGTAATGGAGTATTTAAAGCGTGAGGGCGTCGGCTACGGCAAGATCTTCTGCGAGCTGCCCACACTCAACGACGTATTCCTTGAGATTACCGGCAAACAGCTTAGAGACTAAAGGAGGGAAACGCATGTTTTGGCATATCTTTATCTACCGCCTGCGCTGTATTGCCCGCGACGTTTCCACCCTGTTTTGGAGCGCTGCATTCCCCATACTGCTTGCGACGCTGTTTGGTATGGCATTCTCAAACCTTAGTGCCAACGAGACCTTCAGCCAAATCCCCGTCGCCGTGGTTGACAACGACGCCTACCAAAGCGACGAGGCGTTTCAAACCGCGCTTGACGCCACCATGGGCGAGGAGCGGATGTTTACCATTACCCTGTGCGACGAGCAGGAGGCAAAAAGGCTGCTTGACAGCAAGTCCGTAACCGGTGTTTTAACAATGAGCGACAGCGGCGACCTTTCGGTTACCGTGAGCGACACCGGCATCTACCAAACCATTATAAAGAGCTTTGCCGACAGCTATGTGCAGCTAAAAAGCGCTTACACCGCCATTGCAATGAAAAATCCCGCCGCATTTGCCCTTTTGATGCAGGAAGAGTTTGAGCAGGCAGAGTATGTAACCGATGTTCCGCTGGGCGCCTCGGTACCCGACAACACGGTGGTGTATTACTTTGCACTGATTGCAATGGCATGTATGTACGGTAGCTTTCAGGGGATGACCAGCGTTACAAGCGTTCAGGCAAACCAGTCTGACATTGCAGCGCGCAACAACCTTGTGCCCGTGCATAAGCTGAAGCTGTTTGGTGCGTCGCTAACCGCCACGCTGTTTGTTCAACTGATTTCCGTCCTGCTTTTGATTGTGTACCTAGCACTTGTGATTGGTATACAGTTTGGCGACCGTCTTGGATATATCCTGCTGGCGTGCACGGCAGGCACTACGCTGGGTGTTT
>JAEZQD010000019.1 GCA_023413185.1 Bacillota bacterium | reverse complement strand
GCAGTACACACCGATATTGATACGATAAGGAGGTAAGTCACCATGGATAACAGAAACGACCGAGGCGATAGAGGCGATAGACCCGGTTCCCGTGGTCCCAGAAAGGGACGCCGCAAGGTTTGCGGTTTTTGCGTGGACAGGGTTCATGATATCGATTATAAGGATGTAGCCAAGCTGAGAAAGTATCTTTCCGAGCGGGCTAAGATCGTTCCCCGTAGGGTTACCGGCGCATGCGCGCGCCACCAGCGTCAGATGACCCTGGCAGTGAAGCGTGCCCGTCACATTGCACTGCTGCCCTATGTGAGCGACTGATTTCGTTTCTTAACAAGTAGACCCCGAAGAGGAAAGCCTCTCGGGGTCTTTTTTTATGTGTTTGCAGCCCATTCCTCTTTCAGCAGGGCGTATTCATAGGTGTCGCACCAGATGGGCTCGCCGTACTCATCCTGTTTAAAAAAGATGTTTTGAGTCAGGTGCCCTTCCCTGCGAAACCCAAGGCGTTCGAGCAGCCGCCACGACGAGGTGTTAAGGGGGTTGCAAATTGCACACACCCTGCGCACCGAGCACCCCGTAAAGCCGTAGCCCAAAACAGCGCGACACGCCTCTGTCGCATAGCCAGATTTTTGATACCGGCTGTTAAACACATACCCAAGCTCCCAGTTTGAAAACTCCACAGGCTGCTGCTGCGCAAAATACACGTTGCCGATTACCTTACCCGTTTGCGCCAAGCACACTGCCCAAAAGCTTGAGTCGGAGGCACGCCGCAGGGCTTCGTCGCGGCTTTGCTCCTCGGTGTAGACACCGTATGGCTCATACAGCACCACATCATCCTGAGAAAGATACTCATGCAGGTCGCGCCAGTCTTCTTGCGTAAACGGACGCAGAACAAGGCGCTCGGTTGTCAATATCATCTGTCATTTCTCCCTATGCAGTCAATTTAGATCATAAAGCCGCCGTTGGGGCTGAGTACCTGCCCGGTAATAAACCGCGCCTTTTGTGACGCTAAAAACGCCACCGTATTTGCGGCATCCTCCGGCGAGCCGATGACACCCAGCGGGGTTTCGTCGCACAGCGCCGCCAGTGTGTCGCCGTCCAGGTCACTGTTCATATCGGTATGAATGACCCCGGGCGCGACGCAGTTTACGCGGATGCCTGAGGGACCCAGCTCCTTGGCAAGCGCCTTGGTAAGACCGATGATTGCCGCCTTGGCGGCGGAGTAATGCACCTCGCACGAGGCACCCGTAATCCCCCAAATGGAGGACAGGTTGATGATTGCGCCGTTTTTTACGCTTAGCATATCGGGCAAAACCTCTTGGATGCAGTGAAACGCACCTGTGACGTTTACGGCAAACATCCTGTCCCAGTCCCCGTCGGTAATATCCGTAAACAGCTGTTGTCGGGCTATGCCCGCGTTGTTTACGAGCACCTCTACCCTGCCCAGCGTTTGGTGCACGTCTTTAAGCATGGCGGCAACCTGTGCACGATCGGATACATCCGCCCAAAAGGCTTGGGCGCGGCCACCGGCATTGATGATGTCCTCGACGCACGATCGCGCAGACTGCTCGTTACTACAATAGTTAACCGCAACCGCAAAGCCTTCCCGCGCAAGCGCCGCTGCTGTCGCGCGCCCGATTCCCCTTGATCCGCCGGTTACAAGCGCTACCCTGTTCATTGTGCATGCCCCCCTATTACGTGAATATGGTCGGCTTAGCCAAAGGGTATTCACCCCTATGCCTTGCCGACCACACAATTGCTGTTACAGCTGCCTGAGCAGATAGCCCATATAGCTTGTAAAGTGCGAGAATACAATGCCCGGCTCCTGCAGGTCGGGGCACCAGCGCTTGACCCACTCCAGGCTGACAAAGCCGTCATACCCATTCTTGCGCAGCACTACCAGTGTGTCGAGCACGGGTACGTCGCCGTAGCCCATCATACGGTACTGCAAAGCGCCGTTTGCCATCCTGCTGTCCTTAACATGGAGGTAGCGCACATACGTCCCGATATTGGCATAGGTTTCCTGCGGCTGCTCGCCAAAATAGCGAAACGGGTGGTGGATATCCCACAGCACGCCCTTGTTTTCACAGGCGACGTCCTCTATAAACCGTTTCATCGCGGCAGAGGACGCGAGCGGACCGTTGGTCTCGATGAGGGGGGTGACCCCCTTCTCCTGACCGTAGCGGCACAGCGTTTCATACGCGGTATGGGCAACGGCGATATCCCCGTCGTCGGTGGGGTGCGGTACCGGGGTAATCATGACACGGACAAACGGTGTACCCAGCACCTGCGCCAGATCGATATACGCCTTCGCTTCCTCAATGCCCGCCTGCACATGGTCGGTTAATCCAATCACCGCGCCGCTGGTAAGCATGGGGATACTTACGCCCAAATGGTCAAGCTTTTGTTTTGTTGCGTCAATATGCTCCGGCAAAAACGGCTTTGCCCCAGGCGCAAACAGCTCCCCGCCAATGCCTCTGATCTCGATGCCGTCTATGCCGAGATCCTTGGCGGTGGCAAATATCTCTTCAAACGTCCAGCCGGGGCACCCCAGTGTTGAAAACGCAAGCTTCATCTGCACTATCCCTCATTTCAGTTAATCGTCCGCAAACAATGATAACCCGCCGTCAAAGAATCAGCCGTACACAAAGTTCTGATACTCTTCCCACGTCATGCCGTAGTGTTCTCCGTCCTCATCGCCGTTCCAGCCGTTGCCACCCATACTGCCCAGGCTGACCTTCAGCAGAATCTCGCCGGGCATTCTGGTATAGCTGATGACCTGCCCCGCGGGATAAAAGTCGTCATATGCCTCGGCAATCCGATAGGCGATCTTAAGCTCTTTTAGGATGCTCTCCACCTCGGATTGAGACATGCCCACGATGTTCTCGGGAATCGGCGCGGGTCCTTTGCTGACCTTAACCGAGACGTTAATGAGCTCGTTTGCAATGGTGCCGGAAGGGGGATTTTGCTCAAAGATGACGCCTGCCGGATACTCCTCGTTATACTCCTCGTCGTCGGTGACGGCATAACGCACCATATAGTCTTCGCTGTTCTTAACGGTTTCTAGGTAGCTGCCCACAAAAGCAGGCAGATAGTATGTCTCTGGCTTTTCTTCTTCGACCTGTTCATCCAATGCGGGGGTTGACGCCGTACCCGGGTCTTTGGCAAACACGAGCATGCTGCTGTCAATCTCCTTTAAAATGACGAACATCAGCGTAAGTAGTATCGCTGTGGTTATAAACATCGAGCTGAGCATATAAATAAGGCTGCGGTTGCGAATCTTGCGTTTGATAATCCGCTGCTTCTTCTTGGGCGATATCTGTTCTTTGTACATCATTTCACCTCTAGTTTCGCTATGTAGCGGTTTGGCTTGATTGTTTGGTGTGTCCTTTTGCAGCTGAGAAGCCATGTCGGGTTGTTGGGGCTGGGTTCGGGCAAGCGCCTGTGCAAAATCGCCGATGGATTGTATCCGTTGCTTCGGCTCGAGCGCCAGCGCCGCTATCAGCGCATCGGACACAGGAAGTGGAACGGCGTCCAACACCTGATGCGCGGGTCGCAACAGGTCGAGCGTCTGACGCTGCGACGCATCGGGCAGGGTCTGCCCTGTGAGTGCAAAGTAACCGACCGCCGCAAACGAATACACATCCGTCCAGCTGCCCTGCAAACCCGTTAGGCTGTACAGCTCAGGCGGAGAATAGCCGGTAAACAGCTCTGCTGCAAGCTCGCTTTTTGCCGTGCGCGCCGCCGCGATGCAAAACCCATCCAGCTTAAACACGCCGTTTTCGTCCACAAAGATGGTGTTTGGGGCGATTCCCCGATGGTAGATGCCCATGGTGTGCATCGCCTCAACCGCGGCAAGGGGTGCCGCCAGTGCATCGCGAATCTTCTGCCATGGCATGGGTCCGTTTTTGGCGATATAGGCTGCAAGGGTGGTTTCGCCGCAATAGTCGTAGATGGCGTAAGCGGTACTGTTCATCTCAAAGAAATCAAGCACCGAAACAATCCCTACGTAGCTGCGAAGCTTTTGCAGTGTGCGGTACAGTTCACAAAAATCGGACAGCAACGCCTTGTACTGGGTCTCCTTACCCTTGAGCACCAATACGTTGATGCCGCCTTTTTCCCTGACGGCCAGCACATCGGGCATGTATTCGCGGATAATAACCTTTCGGTTGAGTGCAAGGTCGTAGCCGAGATAGTTTGCACCCTCACCGTTATAACCCAGAAGCTTGCCCGCAATAAATCGCTTTGTGATGAAGGAGCCTGCCCGCAGATAGAGCGGATGGTGCGGAGCCGTCTGGTCAAAGCCGCATTCGGGGCAGACACCGTCCGCCTCGCGTTTGCTCATACAGCCCATACACAGCTTGTTCGTGGGGTTATCCATCGCTAATCGTTCACCTGCCTAACTTTACCCGTCGGTGTATACAACCCAACGCCGCGGGTGCTCTATGTGTTATAAGTTAACTAAATATGTCTGTTCATATGGAACGGTATGTACCTGCTGCCACCTTAAAACGGCAATTATTTTAGCAGGCGCATTGTTTCATCTCATTATACCGCAAAAAGAAAAAAATATCTACCGTCCCCCACAAAAAGGCAGCCTGCGCAATAAGTGATCTGCACAGGCTGCTTATTCATTCAGTATGATACAATCGAGCCGCTTATTCCGGCAACGACCTGCAGCCAATAATCAGAAAGCTGAAATTTGAAGGTGTGGGTTTTTTCTTATGCCGTTTCGATGTTTGCAGCCTCTTGCAGCCCCAGCTTTTCCACAGCCCATTCGCGCAGCTTATACTTTTGTATCTTGCCGCTTGCCGTCATGGGGAAGCTATCCACAAACCCGACATAGCTCGGCACCTTGTGGCGTGCCATGGAGGCGCGCACATAGTCCTTTACCTCGTCCTCGGTCAGGGTCATGCCCTCGCGCACTACGATGCACGCCATTACCTCCTCGCCGTACTTCTTAGACGGCGCACCGATAACCTGAACATCCTTGACGGCGGGATGGGTGTACAAAAACTCCTCAATCTCCTTGGGGTAGATGTTCTCGCCGCCGCGGATAATCATATCCTTTAAGCGACCGGTTATCTTATAGTAACCGTCCTCATCCACCTGCGCAAGGTCGCCCGTATGCAGCCAACCGTCCGCATCGATGGCGGCGGCTGTCGCCTCCTCCATCTTGTAGTAGCCCTTCATCACGTGGTAGCCGCGGGTGCAAAACTCACCCTGCTTGTTGGGACCCAGCGGCTCTCCGGTTTCGGGGTCGACAATGCGCGCCTCTACCGAGGGCAACACGCGTCCGACGGTGGAAACGCGATGCTCGATGCTGTCGTCGGTGGTGGTCTGCGTGCAGACGGGGGACGATTCGGTTTGACCATAGGCGATGGTAATCTCGGTCATGTTCATCTCGTCCACCACCTGCTGCATCACCTTAATGGGGCAGGGCGAGCCCGCCATGATGCCGGTGCGCAGACGCGGGAAGGTATACTTCTTAAAGTCGGGATGCTCGAGCATGGCGATAAACATGGTGGGTACGCCGTGAACCGCCGTGCACTGCTCCTTCTCTATCGCGCTAAGTACCGCCACGGGGTTAAACAGCTCGATGGGCACCATGGATGTGGCGTGGGTAATCGATGCCATGATGGCGAGCACCAGACCAAAGCAGTGGAAAAACGGTACCGGAATGCACAGCTTATCGTCACTTGTAAACTTCATGCAATCGCCGATGCTTTTGCCGTTGTTGATGATATTGTAGTGGGTGAGCATCACGCCCTTGGGAAAGCCCGTTGTACCCGAGGTATACTGCATATTGATAACCTCATGGTGGTGCAGCGTGGAGGAAATCGCCTGATACTCCTCCATCGAAACCCGCTCGGCAGACTGATACAAATCCTTAAAGTTGTACATGCCGGCAGGGGTATGCTCCCCTGCAAACACGACGCTCTTTAAGTAAGGCAGCATAGGGTGAGAAAGCGCGCCGGGTGTTGCGTCTTTCAGCTGCGGGCACAGCTCGTTTACGATATCCACATAGCTGGTGGTCTTTATGCCCTGCATCATGACAAGGCATTTTGCGTCGGACTGGCGAAGCAGGTACTCCAGCTCAAACACCTTGTAGTTTGTGTTGACGGTAACTAAGATAGCGCCTATTTTTGCCGTGGCAAAGAGCGTGAGCATCCATTCCGGGGTATTGGTCGCCCAGATGGCAACATGGTCGCCCTTGCCGATGCCGATAGACAGAAAACCCCGCGCAAGCAGCTCCGCCTCTTGGTCGAGCTGCTTCCATGTACGGGTAAACTCACGGTCGGTATACTTCACCGCAAGGCGGTCGGGGTATTGTTCTCCAAGCTCTCTCAGCAGATTGCCAACGGTTATTTCCAAAAACTCTTTCATCGTTCATTCCTCCGCACTGTTGTTGTAACCAAGTTTGATGATAACGCGTGTTTTGGACAAATAAAAAAGCCCTCGTCCGCACACGCCGATACAGAACAATCTGCACCGTGCATGGAGACGAAAGCGAAAATACTTCCGTGGTACCACTCCGATTGGTGTTAACAAACACCCACTCTACACCCGTCGTAGACGCAAAAGCGCCCAAAAACAAGCCTTCCCGATAACGGTGGAAATCCGTTCGTGCCTAATTGCATAACCGCTTTCAGCCGACCGCTCAAGGGCGAGTTCATCCATTCTGATAGGTACCGCTTTTCAACTTTGCGCGGCTCTCTTTGACCTAAGGGGGTGGACTACTATTCCCTGTCGTTGCGTTAACCAGTATTCCAATATGTTCTTAAAGATATCAGAATCGGCGCAATTTGTCAACTGCCGCAAGCGATTTGATGCAATAAATCTTTAAAGCGAGAAAGTCTGCAACGTAAATACGCTTAAACATATCGTCTGACGCCCTCAAAGTGCAGGTAACGCGCCTCTTGATAATGATAGGTGCTCAGCCTGCGGTTGTCGCTGTCAAACGTATGGGTTGCGATGCGGATGCCCAGCTCATCGGGGGACTCGACCGATACCACCAAAAGCGAATGCCCGAACCGCTGGTCCCCGGCAAAGCGCAGCTGAACCACATCCCCTGGAACCATCTCCGTGATGGCGGCGCGCCGTGCAAAGGGACCCGCCCCGTCGCGATTACCTGTCATAAAGCGGTGAAAATACTCCACCCCCGACCACGAGGGGGTGCGGTTTGAAAGTGCGAGAAAAAACCAGCCCGTAACCGGCGTATAGTTCATGTGCCCGCTCCCCGCAAAAACGCACTGTGAGATGAAGTTGGTGCAGTCACCGCCCATGTCTTCAAAATCGGCGTAGCGCGGGTTGCGGAAAAACGCCCATTGGTGCGCGTACGCAACGGCGGCTTCTCTGTTATACGCAATCGTCTGGAGAATCTGTGCCCGCCCCTTCCCGTGTTCATACCCGTTTGATATATCTTATTCAAAACAGGGGGTCGGGGCAACCGCAATCAACAATCGTGTAATGTAAGCAAAATGCAGTGATACCTATCGGTAATCAACAAATTGAAATCTCCAACGAACGATTCAAGGGGCCGGTCAGTTTATACAACAACTGATATCCATATGTATTAGGGGTTAAAAAACTCAAATATCATGGCGTCAAAACGCTTTTTGCAGTAGGCGACATCGCCCGGGTTACGCACCGTCCATGCCACCAGTCTGCCGCCGATAAACCGATACAGTCTTAGGCGCAGCCTTTTACGGGCATCGTCATGCTTATAGGCTACAAAGTGCGGACGGGTAAGCAGATTGGTGACAAGCGACGAGAGCAGAACTGCCTGCCAAAACGGGATGCCGTGGAAGTTATGAAACCCCGCCGACAGCTGACCCCTAATTACCCCCGGTCTGTTCTTGCAAAACCACCGCACGATGGCGGGGTGGAACGATTCGATGCAGTAGGGTCCCTTGTAGGCATCGAGCAGCTGCGCCGCAAGCCTGCACAGCTCTGCGTTGCGCTTGGTTGCCTTTAACTCCACAATCAGCGGTACCTTGCCGTCAACCAGCGCAAGCACATCTTCAAACAGCGGGATGCGTTGTGTGGTATTGAGCAGGGTAAGCTGTTTTATCTCCTCGTAGGTACAGTCGGCAATGCGTTTTTTCACACCGCACATCCGCGTAAGTGTATCGTCATGGAACACAACCACCTTATCATCCAACGTGAGGTTGATGTCCAGCTCAATGCCATACCCCGCCTCCACCGCCTTTGCAAACGAGGTCATGGAGTTTTCGGGTACGGTCATATCCTCGGTATGCAGGCCGCGATGTGCGTACTGAAAGCGCCATAGACAGTCGCCTTGCCCTTTTTCAAAATCCGCGGGCGCAATCAGCAGCAAATACAGAACAAACACAAGCGCGATAATCGATATCACATAGATAACCATATCTTGTCACCAAACCCTCATTCGTGTAGCAATGGGTACCATACCATGCCGATTAGTCGGCGGTGTCAAACGCCTCGAGCTTGGATGCGGGTTGAACCGGTTTGGAGTCGCCGTGTTTGACCATCATCATTGTGATAAACGCAAGCGCGACGAACAACGCCCCATACGGCATCAGTGTGTAATAGCCCACATGCTCAAGCAAGAACCCTGATAAAATAGGGGTGACGATCTGTGCCGACATTGAGAAGGTGTAGTAAAAGCCGGTATAACGACCGACGTTTGCGCCCTTGGACATCTCAAGCACCATGGGTAGGGAGTTGACGTTAATGGACGCCCACGCAATTCCCGCTAGCGCAAAGGATAAAAACATCAGCGGCGAGAACTTAGTGTACAGGGTCGCCGTGCCAAACACCAGCGCCAGCACCGTAATGCCAAACAGGATGCTCTTTTTGCGCCCGAACTTGGAGGATAGTATACCCACCGGGATAAACGCGATAATCGACGTTACGGTCGCAACCATTAGGATGGTGGCGGACTGAGACTCCGACATATCAAGTGCAATGAGCGCGTACTTGGAGAATGCGGTGGTGATGGCGTTGTAGCCCATAAACCACAGCGAGATGGAGATTAAGATGAATATCAGGCTTTTGAGTACCTCGGGCTCGAGCTTGTGGTTGTCGCGCACCGTTTGGGCATCGTCGGTCGCTTCCTCCACATCAATGCCCATCTCGGCACTGGCAAGGCGCATCTTATGTACCTCTTTGGGCTCGTTTATGGTAAGCTTTAATACGACGACACCGAGTATCATAATTGCAGCGGTTGCAAGAAACAACGGCCAGTAGTTGAGGTTATCCTTATCGGGTGCTAAGAATGCAATCAACGCCAAAACCAATATGCCTCCCACGGCACCCATCAGGTTAATTACGGCGTTGCCCTTGGAGCGCAGGGGCTTGGGTGTGACATCGGGCATTAACGCAACGGCAGGCGAACGGTACATCGCCATACCAACTAAAACAATACCCAGCGACACGATAAACAGCGGCAGATTTCTGATGCCTGCCGAATAGGGAATCAGCGACATCGATATGGTAGCGGCCGCCGTACCGGCGATGATAAAGGGCATTCTGCGACCGATTTTTGTGTTGGTTTTATCCGAAAGCATACCGAATAGGGGTAGCATAAACAGCGCAAGCACGTTATCCAGCGACATGACTACGCCGGCAACGGTATCCTTGATTGCAAACGCCTTGAGCATAATAAGCGGGACAACAAAGTCGTATAGCTGCCAAAAGGAGCTGATGGTAAGAAATGCGAGTCCGACCAGTATTGTGCGTTTGTAATCAAGTTTCATAGGCACTCTCCTCATACTCTTATCATGATACCAGCAAAAGTATACCATTTTTCCTTGAGCTTATCAATTACATCACATAATCTTTACTAAGACAACATAATTTTGTCCATAGAACATATCAATGCGGTTTGATTTTGCACATAATATCACTTTCTATCATCAAACTATCAATTAACAACTTAAGCGCGATTGTGACCGCAGACAGTGCACGGACAGTACCTTTGTTTGCGCCGCTCGGGCATTGTGCTTTGCCCTTTGCTCTGCTATAATAAGGATTGCGATATGCTTAATGGTACGCAAATACACCTTAGGAGTTGTATGCAAGTGAACGAACCGACGGCTAACTTTTGTGCAGTAACAACGATGATACGAATGTCCAGCTGCATGATGCGAATGTGCCCGCACTGCTAGATTAGCGGTTGTGCGGACGCATGGGTTACCGTGCGTTTTTTTATTTGCCCCGAGAAATCAATTTGTTGCCGTTACGGCAGAATGGAGTCATTATGCCTATCTGTATCTCTAACTCGCTTCCGGCAGCTAAGGTGCTGGAGACGGAGAATATATTCGTAATGTATGAGGATCGCGCAAAAACGCAGGATATCCGCCCGCTGCGCATCGTCATTTTAAACCTCATGCCCAAAAAGATTGAGACCGAAACCCAGCTTTTACGCGTGCTGGGCAATACCCCGATTCAGGTGGATATTGAGCTGCTGCAGACCGCGTCGCACACCTCAAAAAACACACCGCAAGAACACCTTCTTAAGTTTTACAAGACCATAGATGAGATCAAAGACGAGCGGTTTGACGGCATGATTATCACCGGTGCGCCGGTGGAGCAGATGCAGTTTGAGGATGTGTCGTACTGGGATGAGCTGTGCGAGATTATGGAATGGACCAAAACGCATGTGTACTCCACCTTTCACATCTGTTGGGGCGCACAGGCGGGGCTGTATTACCACTATGGTATACCGAAATACCCGCTGGATAACAAGCTGTTCGGCGTGTTCCCGCACAAGGTACTGGATGAAAACCACCCCCTGCTGCGCGGCTTTGACGAGGTGTTCTTAGCACCGCAATCCCGCCATACCGAGGTCCGGCGGCGCGATATCCTAAAGACAGAGGGCATTCGGCTGTTAACCTGGTCGGATACTGCGGGTGCGCACATCATCTGCTCGGACAACGACAGGCAGATCTTTGTAACCGGTCATTCCGAATACGACCGCATGACGCTGGCGGAGGAATACTTCAGAGACCTTGACAAGGGGTGCGCCATCGCGATGCCCGAAAACTACTTTCCCCAAAACGACCCGACCAGGCAGCCTCCCTTTGTGTGGCGCAGCCACGGCAACCTGCTCTATGCCAACTGGCTCAATCACATTGTGTACCAGGAGACGCCGTTTAACCTTCAGGATTTGGCATAGCGGCTGCGCTTGGCATGCTGCGCGTTATCGATTTACACAGGAGGATACGGCATGAGTGTAGCGGGGTTTATTCGGCTTTCGGCACATGCCGTATTCACAGCGTTTTTATTGTTTTTAGTCTTTGCGGTGTGGCGGTGGCTGACGGTGTGCGCTCAAAAGAGACGGGGCGTACCGACGCGTGACAAATGGCGCGAGGCCTTGTTGTGGGTGTTTGTGTTTTACCTAATCTGCCTGTATCAGATTACGGTGTTTCGTTACGGAATCAGCCCTAATCTGTGGCATGCATGGCAGAACTCGCTTGACAGCATTAACCTGACGCCCTTTGTACACACGGTAAAGCTCTATTACGCATACACAAAGTGGTTCTTTTTTTACAACCTGCTTGGCAACATCCTGTGGTTTGTCCCGTTTGGTGCGCTGCTACCCGTTGTAGGAAAGCGGCACGGCTTTTGGTTTACGACCGCAATGGGGTTTTGCTGCTCGGTCTCCATTGAGGTATTGCAGTTTGCGTTTGCCACCGGCATTAGCGATGTGGATGATATAATCTTCAACACAGCGGGCACGGTGCTGGGGTTTATTCTATATCTGTGCATCCGCACGGGTTACCACAAGCTGCACAAACGCCCACAAACGCTTATATGATACGAAAAAACCTCCCATTACCGAAACGGTAGCGGGAGGTTTTTGTATGGTTTACATCATTACATAGCTGGCTTTTATGAAGATTTTGCCGCAGAGGTTTTGGGTTAGTTTGCCTTTGCTACCCACAGACCATGCAGGTTGCAAAACTCGTAAACCGAGATTAGCTCTTCGCCGTCAGCCAGCGCAAACTCGGCAACGGGCGCACTGCCTACGGTAAGGCTCTTTCTCTGCCCGCCCTTTGAGGTGTTAAGGTAGATCCACTCGATGTGATGCTCTTCCACCATCGGGTGCTCAACACTGCCAACCTTTACCGTTACCTTTGAGCCGTCTTGCTCAAACACGGGAACATGCTTTTCTGTAGAAGCATCCACCGCATTGGCAGTAAGCTCCTCCATCTCCTCGCCACAGCAAACCAGTGTTCCGCCGCCGTTGATTACAAGTCCTACGAGGTTTCCGCACACCTTGCATCGAAAAAACTTGGGTTCATTCGTCATGTTCTTGCACGCCCTTTCTGTTTTATCTGTGCGGCAGGTTATTGCACACACATAATAGGAACTAACACTATAATTCCCTATGCGTCCCAGCCGCAAAGGAGTATGTGTTTATATTAGCATATTTATGCAGCTTTCGCAACGATATTAAGTATTATTTTCATAATAATAATCGGGTTGTTCATAGTAGACCGAGGTCATTGCGGCAGTGATTTCGTCCCCCTGAGTAAGCATTGCAGACAATCCACATTCTTGCTTTTCTACGTTTTCAACAAGGCTCGGTTATTGACTATTGCTATGTGACATGGTATAGTCAAAACAGCGGCGCCAACAAGCGCTTAATTGATTGCCGAAACCTCTACAAACCACGGTACACCCTAAATTCGCAAGCCATACGGCTGCTTCACATGGAGTGCTTATCATGCCAAGAGGTAAATTTGTGATTAAGACTACCCCTTCCGGTGCGTTTCGTTTTAATCTGTATGCGGCAAACGGACAATCTATCGCAACCAGTGAAAACTACACCTCCCTTGCCAGTTGCAAAACCGGGGTTGAGAGTGTAGCAAAGAACGCCCCTATTGCGTATTACGAGGACCAGACGGTAGAGGACTGCCCAAAGGCGGTGAATCCCAAGTTTGAGCTGTACACCGACAAGGGCGGGGAGTTTCGCTTTCGCCTAAAGGCACGCAACGGTGAAATTATAGCAGTAAGCGAGGGCTACAAAAGCAAGCAGAGCTGTGAAAACGGCATTGATTCGGTTCGCAAGAACGCCCCGGAGGCGGATGTTGTGGTCGATACATAAACCGACAGAACAATATAAACGGGAGAGGCTGCTACGCTTCCCCGTTTTTTGTTGTCTCTTTCATTTACTGTTCTTGTTTTTCAGTTTTGAAAAGGTGTCACCAAACAGCTCGCGTATGCCGAGCACGAGCAGGAACACACCAAAAACCTTGGAAAGATACCTGTCCCCTATCATCCTTGCCACGGCGTAACCCGCAAACACGCCCACAACGCCCGATAGTATCCCCACAAGCGCAAGGCGGTATGCAAGCAGCCTATGCCTTGCGTGAATGATTAGCGCAACAACGGCAATGGGGATAAAAAACAGAAGATTGATGCCCTGTGCCTTCATCTGCGTCATTCCCGCCGCCGCGGTAAGGTAGATGAGCAGCACCCCGCCCCCGCCCATGCCAAGCGCCCCCAGCACGGCGGCAAAAAAACCGGCAACAGAGGCGTATACAAGCTCAATCATCGCACTAAAAGACGCACAGCAGCGATGAGGATGAGCGCACCGAAGATGCGGCGCAGCCACGCGTTGGCTACGCGACCGAGCAAAATGGCACCCACAACAGCCCCCACGATACCGGCCGGAATAAAGCGCAGTGCGTCGCCCATTGCAAGCTCTCCGCTTCCAAGGTACAGCACACCGCTGAGCACCGAAAGCGGCATTGTGATGGCAATGGCCGTGGCATGGGCGCTTTTTGGCGGCAGACCCGCCATCTTAAGCATCGGTACAGCCGCCATACCCCCGCCCGCACCAAACAATCCGTTTAGCAGCCCTGTTACAAAGCCAAGCGCAATTGCTGCCCATCGTTTCACACACATTGCCTCCTCTTTTTATGTAACGCCACATAGTTACGACAAAGGGCGGTCATGAAACTTATTGTTCCATGACCGCCCTTGTTTATTCCGCTTGATTCTGTGCACAAGTACAGCAGTACTGCGGCTATGCTTTAAGTCACCCGCCCGGCCGCTGCACGGCAACGCTAAACCCGTCGCCCGACAGGTGGGTACGCTCCCAAAGGCTTCTCGCTCCCTTCTTCCGATGACTGACGTCATCGGGAGGTCTGCAGTCCGCATTCGGAGCCGCGTTCCCTTTTTACGCTTGTTGGATTTAAAAAGCCGTACATTATCGAACAGGGCAGGATAGTAGCAAGCAATGGTTTGCGTTAATCCTCGAAGTCGAACTCCTCAGAAAGACGCTCAACAAACATTGCCGCTACGCGGTTGAATTCTTCTTCGTCCTCTATATAAGCAAGATACTCCTCACCGTCTTCTTCCTCACTGCGGAGTACGATGAGCTGACCTTCCTCTTCTTCGTCCTCATCCCCGTTTGAACCGGCGGGAAT
>JAEZQD010000130.1 GCA_023413185.1 Bacillota bacterium | reverse complement strand
CGCGCCTTGACGATAAGCGGTTATCTCAACCGGCTGTCGGAGATAGGCATGACTTAACCTATGCCGATGTCATTATGACACAATTGCGTCACATCATGTATAACATCGGCTATCTCAACGGCATATTGAGAGGTCTTGGTTTACAAGAGTCCGATTGGTTAGCCTATAACGAAAACGATTGAGTGTTTTGTGCTTTTGGTAAATGGCTTCTTTTGCCTTGGGGCAAAATTACAAAAAGAGGGGTTTGATATTTTGCCGAATATCAAACCCCTCTACTGCTTATCTGTTGCTTTTTAGCGTTTTAATGGCAACCATTCATTCAGTGCTTTTTTAATGTATTCATCCCAAAAATCCCACTCGTGACCGTAGCCGGGAGCCTCTTCATAATGGAACTTGTGTCCGATGCGGTTGAGTGCGTCTCTGTCTTTGCGCACTACGTCGCGGATGAAGTCGTCTTCCCCCACCGCGATAAACAACTCGGGCATCGTTACCTTGTTTTTTGCATTCATCTCGGCCCAATAGCCCAGATCAAACGCAGAAGCAGGCAGTTCGTGTGGCTGCTTAAATGCACTGCGCAGCTTTTTCATTCCCGAATTCTTTACCGCTTCAACAAAATACTCGCTATCGATGCTGCACCCAATGCCGCCCGAAAGGTCAACACATGCCGCATACAGGTCGGGGCGCTTCATGGCCAGCATCAAAGAGGCGTTGCCTCCCATAGCCATACCCAGCACAAAATTATCCTCCCGTTTGGGGGATGAGGCGAACAAAGACTGAACCACAGCGGGAAGCTCCTCGGTGATGTAGGTGTAGTAGTTGATACCATATTCCGTATCAATAAAGAAGCTGTCGTTAACCTGAGCTGTAACCGTCATTACATTGTTGCGGTCTGCAAAGTACTCCAGCCTTGCATAACGATGAATTAGTGTATCGTCATCCCCGCCCCCGTGCAGAACATATACCGTCTGAAACTTCATATCGCGCCGATACTGCTTTTGAGCTCTTTTAAACGGTCCGATCGCTTTCTCATCCGCGTCGGGCGCATAGTAGGTGTATTGCCCTGATGGATAGGTGATCGTTACGTCGGTCATCATGCCAATGGCTTCCGAACGGAAATTATAGCGTAATACTCCCATATTACTCTCCCTCTTTTATCTGTAGATGCTTGCAATACATAATCTTTGCAAGCGCACTTTCTGCAGTCTGCATTGATATCTCATTCTCGTTAAGCTGCAGACAGTTGGGCGAAGCATTCGAAAACGGTACCCACTCAGGCATCGGTTCCCCGTCCGTGTCATCTCCGTTGGGGTTGCCGCTTTTAACAAAGTTGGTCCAATAGTTGCACATCTTACGAGCCAGATCATAATGCTTACCGTGAAACGGGCGGCTGCATTTAGCAAGTGTTTCAAAGGTAAACCATAAATCTGATGAATGGAATGCTCCTGCATTATCCCCCGGGATGCTGTCCGGAGCAAAGTAGTATAAGAACGGCGAATGTCTGTTCTGCATAACCTGAACCCTGCAGAACAGGATATTGGCCAGCTGCCTCACGTTAAAGACGTCGCCGCGAAACAAATCCTGCATCTGCTCTGTTGTAAAGTCTTTTGTCACATTTAAAATCTCATCACAGCAATCAGGATACTGGCGCCGAATCAAATCACTAAAATCTTGCAAGGTTGCAGGTATGCCAAACTGTTCGCCGCTTGTATGACCAAGCAGATACGGAATATTCTTATGATGACCATTAATGATAGCCTGTGAAGGGTCCTCCACTAAGAAATGTCCGTCCACACAGGGCTGAAAACAAACATAGCCGTGTATATCTCTGAATTTCACGTAAGCTTCAAACAACTCACCTGCACTCAATGCTCTGGCTTCTTCCAGCGAACGAATGCCGGCAAACTCAAAGAATTCCTTGCCCAGTTGCTCTGCATCCATTTTGTTTTTAAGTGGCACAAACACCTTGGTTCTTAAGCCGCCGCCGCTCTGCATAATCGCCTTGTGGAATAGCCCTTCCGTCATAGGCGACGCAATATGATTGAGCACAGATCCTGCCCCGGCAGACTGTCCGCCAATGGTTATATTGTCGGCGTACCCGCCAAAGGCCGCGATATTCTCCCTAACCCATTGCATGGCAGCCATTTGGTCAAGCATGCCAAAATTCGTATTGGGTCCGTCCGGTGTCTCCGCCGACAGGTCCTCATGCGCTAGCAACCCGAAAATATTGACGCGGTAATTCATGCTTACCACAACAATTCCCCGTCTTGCCAACCGTTCCCCGTCAAACTCCATCTCTGACGAGTAGCCGCATTGAAAGCCGCCACCAAATATCCATACGAATACAGGCAGTTTTTCCTCTTGGGTTTTTGCGGGAGTCCATACGTTTAAATTCAGGCAATCCTCACCCATGGATATTTTGGGGTCAACATGCCATTCCTTTGCATAAAACTCTTCGGGGTCGCCACCCGGAATATCCTGCATCGGAATGGTGCCGAACTCCCGGCAATCCAGCACGCCATCCCAGGGCTGCACGGGAACAGGTGCCCGAAAACGCAGCTCATTGACGGGCGGCTGTGCGTATGGAATGCCACGAAACACGGATACTCTGGGGTCGGCGGCCGGCATTCCGCGAAGCCGTCCGCTCTTTATTCTTGTTTCTCTAATCATTCGTTTCTCCTTCCAAACAACCTAACTCGATAAATTACCAGTAGTTGCGCACGGGTTTAGTCAGCGGATGTTTGGTTTTGGAAAGCGAGCTGTGCGAATTCATATAAACACTTCCGCCATACCTTCCATTCATGCACGCCGGGGCAGGTGTACCATACTGCCGGAATACCCTTTTCCTGCGTCAGAACCCTGTGATACTCGCTCATACTTTTGATGAGGCGGTCTTCCTGCTCACCGATGCCGAAAAACAGACATTTTACCTTTTCACGAAACGCCTTGGAATCGTCAAACACCGGGAAATAGTCAAAATCACAGTACCAACGCCTATCCAGACTTCCGCTGAATATGCCGATATACGGAAACATCCCCAGATGTTTTAGGCTTGTCATAATAGTTTGATAAGAACCCATCGACAGACCCGCGATTGCACGGTTCTCGTCACCGGATTTGACGCGGTACTTGCTTTCAATGAACGGTATGCAGTCCTTAATCAGCATGGAGTCAAAATCACCGGAAAGAAACGCTTGTTCTTTTCTCGTATCCACACAGTACAGGCAGTTCATTACAACAATCATTTCGCAGCACTTTTGTTCTGCAAGCAGGTTATCCATGATGTAGTTCATTTTGCCCTGCCAGATCCATCCGGTTTCGTTTTCTCCTCCGCCATGCTGAAGATATAACACAGGGTACCGTTTATCCGCATTCTTCTCGTAACCGGGCGGTGTATAAACCCAGCAGTTTCTGGTGAGCCCTGTTACGGATGAATCAAACAGCTCCATGTGAATGGTACCGTGTGGTACGTCCCGCTGCAAAAAGAATTTGCTTTCTTCCTCGGTCGCCTTTTCGAAGAAATTGATTACCTTATGGCAGCCGTAAGATACGTTGGTATTTGGATTTACCACAATGGTTCCGTCAAGATGGTATTCATGGTAATAGAAGCCGTCAACCAGATCAGTAAGCGTTAAAGTCCAAAACCCATCCTGATCCTTATTCATATCGAACAACTCTTCACCGGGCACCAAGCCAACTTGGACTAAATTTGCGTTTGGAGCATAAAAGCGAAAGTGTACCTCTCCGTTTTCCTTAACGGTAATGCCCGGCTCATCAAACGCGTGACGCGGACCGGTGTTACCTTGCGCATCTGTAAAAAGCTCCATCTTCAGATACTCTGCGTCATAGAACAACCCGTCGCTGCGAAGAGCGATATTCGTATTCGATTGCATCGTTAGCCCTCCTGCACAATTTCAAGGCTGCCGTCGGATAACCTGCGGAACTGCTTAACATAGTTCCATCCCAGTACTGGATCCATCTCCGCGATATCATGTCCTTTATCACGCATCAACACATAGTTGTAAAGGTTTAGATGAGCGCTATCCTTAGTATAAAAGCGCTGTACATCATATTCATGATGGGGATGGCGGGCAGAAGGTGTTAATAATTCATACTTCTCACCCGGCACACCGCAACCGCAGGGATGCGGCTGATCCTGCTCCGGCGTTGGAACAACTTCAATGTGATTATATCTCTTCCAAAA
This sequence comes from Bacillota bacterium, assembly GCA_023413185.1. Taxonomy (GTDB): domain Bacteria; phylum Bacillota; class Clostridia; order Oscillospirales; family Ruminococcaceae; genus Acetanaerobacterium. The sequence goes on along the minus strand of JAEZQD010000130.1, from coordinate 22,710 downwards.
ATCGTACTGATGCTGCTGCGAACTGCCCTTGTACACGGGGTAAGAGGGCTCTCGGTTACCATAAGTATACCAAACGGGCATCAGATAATCGAATTTCTGTTTCAGCTCCATCGCAATTCGGAACGGGGTAATGTCGTCGTAGTTTACCTCTGCAGGCCCGACCCGATTGCCCGGCCAGTTCGAATCAATGGGGCAGATTGCGGCTATCAGCTCGGGATGGGTTAATGCGACAACCATTGCCTGCGCAGCACCATTGCTAAAGCCGGACAGGTATATCCTCTGGGGGTCAACTGGGTAGTTTTCGCACATATAACGAATCAACGCAACGGTAAAACCGACGTCGTCGGCATTGCACATGCCCTCGGTTTGTGCTGATTCCATCACCATGTTCCATTGGGCCTTGTTGGTGCCCCAGGGGTAAACCGTGATGAAGCCTTCCTTCTCCCCAAGCTCATGAAACTTGCTCATATCCGCGCCCTCGGCAGGGTTGTCAGACCCACCGTGAAAAAAGATCAAAAGCGGTGCCTTACTTACGCCGTTGTTTTTTACCGACTTAGGCACATGGGTAAACCAGGTGTGCGGTGTTTTAACCTCTTCATCCAGTCTGTCATCGTCAATAAAGATTTCAAAGCCGGCTTCCTTTATGTCCATGCGCATCTCACAGTCACCGTGTTGTCCTGTGTTGGTACGACGCGTTTTGCTAAACATTCTATCCCATACAATCTGAAGCAATTGGCTGCTATACGGATTATCGTTTCGTTCGTCTACTACACATTGCAGTGGGTTGGCCGCGTTCTTATAGATTGTACGAGCGTCATTTTGCTCGGTCAGCTCTGCTTGGTTCGCCTTTACAAAATAATCGCAGGTGTCTTGGTCGCTATGAACCAGGCTGATTGGCATGAAGGCATGGACAGCATTCTTCAATGCCTCTTTCGACAGCTTGCCACCTATGCTCAAAACTCCGGCAATGTTATCCGGGGCGCAGGCTGCAATCGTGCACACCATATCTGCCCCGCTGCCAATGCCGATAAGATATCTCGCGTCATTCATCGGGTGCCATGTGCTTACCATCGACTCATAGGTCGGAATGCCGTTGGGTAAGCGCTCAACCGGCTTATTGTCCGGCTTATCCATTGCATCCTGAAAGGCAATAAAGGCCTGCATGTCATTGGTCTTACCTGAAAAATCGAAGTTCCAGCGACCGCCGACGGGGTTTGGGAACGACAGGATAATCTCTTGCTTGTCTGCAAGCTCGCGAAGTCCGTCATCAAGCAAGCGCTTTACAGATGCTTCGTCGTCCTCGTCTCGAAGCACGGTAATACTGCACCGTTTAAATGGGGTTCGATTAGCTCCCGGAGGATAATACAGATACATGCTGCGGTTAATTGAAGCTACTTCTTTGAATATTACGTTCATTTTTATGACCATTCCTTTCCGGCACCACAAAGGCACATAACGAAAAAACAGCTGTGCGGCTTTGCCGCAGAAGTAACTGCGCTCCGACAACTGTTTTTCTGCAGTTTGAAAAATAAACTTTCAAACTAGTTTCTTCTTGGGTTAATTGTTATTTCAGTCCGCTGGTAACCGTACCCCTAACGAAGTAACGCTGACCGAAGATATACAGCAGCAGCATTGGAAGAACCGATATTAATGCTCCAGCAAACGCCGGTCCATACTCGATGGTGTCTGTTCCAACAAACAAAGCCAATCCATTGGCAAGTGTACGCATACGGGTATCCCCCGTTACAAGCAGCGGCCACATCAGATCGTTCCATGCACCGTTAATACCCAGTACAATCAGAGTAACAATAGTCGCCTTACACTGGGGAAGCATAATCTTCCAGAACAGACCGAATTCACTTAAGCCGTCAATTCTGCCTGCCTCTTCAAGCTCTTTTGGTATGCTGACAAAAACCGAACGCATCATGAAAATGGCAATAGCATTTGCAAGCTTGGGAAGGATCAGTCCCAGATAGGTATCGTACATACCCAGCTTGTTAACAACCAAAAACAGCGGAATCATGATAACCTGAAACGGTATCATAAGAGTAGCAAGTGTAGCTAAGAAAAAGATGTTCTTGCCTTTAAACTGCATTCTGGCAAACGCATAGCCCGCCAGGGCATTGATAAACACCGAAGGAATTGTAGTAAACAATGCATATACAGCAGAGTTTTTAGTGTAATCAAGAATAGAAATTCTTCGTAAAAGTCTACTAAAGTGGTCAAAAGTAAAGCTTTTTGCAAAAAACGTAGGCGGGTACGACATTATCTCCTGCGCCGGCTTAAATGAGCTTAAAAACATCCATAAAAGCGGAACAAGAATCAGTGCAACAACAAAAGCCAGCAGAATGTACACCGGCAGATGCGCTAAATGATCCAGTAGTTTTTTCTTTACTTTATTCTTCGTCATTTGCTCTGCCCCCTAATTTTTTTCCTGTTTAAGCATTCTGCTATAAAGAACAGCCGTGATAATAAGAATAAAGGCAAACAAGCATTCAGATACCGCTGTTGCATACCCCATCCGGTTCAGATCAAATGCTCGCGTATACACATAGGTTACCAGTGTTTCCGTCGAGAATTTCGGACCTCCACCGGTCGTGGTATATACAATATCAAATACCTGCAATGAGCCAATTATTCGGGTCATTACAACGTACCACAAGGTCGGCGCAATGCTCGGGATGGTTATTTTGAAAAACGTACGAATTTTACCGGAACCGTCCAGATCGGCAGCCTCGTACAGCTCTTGCGGAACGTTTTGCATTGCAGAAACCATTATAATGGTCGAAATACCAAAGCTTCTCCATACCGACATAAATACTATAACGTAAAAGGTTATGTCGGGGTTGTTCATAAAGTTGATTTTTCCCATTCCCAACAGATTGCCCAAATAGGTAACATAACCAATATTTGAATGAAGAATCATTCGCCACATAATCGCAACCGCAGTAGCGGAACAGATAACGGGAAGAAAATAAACAGCCCTGCATAGCTTATTAAAAACGGTGTTTCGCGTGATGAATGCCGCCAGAACCAACGCTACCAGTAACTGGGCAGGCATCTCGATTGCGGTCCATTTTAGGGTAACACCCATACTGTTCCAAAACCGGGCATCCTTAAAGGCCTCAATAAAGTTCGCAATACCCACAAATTTCGCCGAATCCAGTGTCATGCTGACATCAAGTGTGCTGATAACAAATGAAGATATCAGCGGGAGAAAGCTAAAGAGAAATAGTAAAGTCATAGCCGGAGCAATGAACAGGTAAGCGACATGGGAAGGTTTGCCCCAAAATTTCTTGATTTTTTCCATATCTATCTCCGATCCTGTTACCGGCAGACTTCTCTGCGGCAACACTGGCTTCTAAAAAAGGGGACGGGTGGTTTACCCATCCCCTTATTCAATAATGTGTACTAGATACCCTCTTTACTTGCTTGCGATTGATTGGATCATCTTCATCGCGTTGTCCTGAGCCTCTTTCATTGCCTGTTCCGGAGTTTCACCCTTCATAATAACGCCTTCAACCATGGGGTTGATAACCTCATTGGATAACAGGAAGCCCTCAGGGAAGCTGTCGGGTCCCATATACCTTGTATCGATAGAAGGATCAACTGTCATAGCTGTCAGAATATCGCTTGCAAGGTAGCGCTCGTCCTCCATTAAAGGAATGTAGTAGGTAGGATAGCCGCAGTCCAAAGACCAACGGAGAACCGCAGTTGTCTCGGTGTCCTCAAAGCCCTCGTTCCACCATTCAATAAAGCGGAAGGCTGCAATCTTTGCTTCTTCCGATGCAAAACGGGTAACAGAGAATCCGCTAATCGTAACAGGGTTCATCTCGCCAGCTGCATCGTAGGGCAGCGGAGCAACCCCATAGTTAATGCCCGAACTGCTCATGCCGGCATTGAGCCATGCGCCGGATGCCGAAAGACCGAGCTGTCCTGCCTGCATCATACCGTCGGTGTTGGTTTCAAGGGGGTTGTCGCCGTTATCTACCATTTGCTTGAACCAGTTAAGGAACTTAGCATATCCTGCATTTCCCTCAAAATTTGCTGTGTAGCTACCATTTCCGTCCTCGGAAACGAAATCTCCGCCCATGCGCTGCATGATGTGAAGGTTCGTGGAAACCGCACTGTAAGCAAGACCTGATCCGTAAATGTTTTTGCTGCTGTCAGTAATCTTGGCGGCATACTCGCTCCACTGCTCATATGTAGTAGGAGGAGCCTCAGGGTCAAGTCCAGCTGCAGTAAACAGGTCCTTGTTCCAGAACATGAAACGACCGGTTACCTGGAACGGAACAACATACAGCTTGCCGTCCTGGCTACAGGAATCGAGGTAACTGGGCACCCAGTTTTCTTTTTTAAGGGAAGTAACCTCAAACGCCTCGTTCATGTCAATTAGATCGTTGGGGTAGGTAAATTTAAACGCGTTAACACCCAGAATTAAATCGGGGCCCTGATCGGCTGCAACCGTTGCAGCAAACTTCTGCATGAACTCGGGGTTAATGTCCATGTTAACCGTAATCTTATAGGGGTTTGTTTTGTTAAACTCATCAACAAGGTCAAGAAGAACATCACCATCGTTGCCGCTCCAACCATTCCAGAAGCTGATTGTAACGGGCTTGTAGTCCTCCACCGGGGCGGAATCGGGTTGCGATGCATCGGGAGCAGAACTACCGGAAGGTGCCTGTGACTGTGTACATCCACCGATTAAAAATGCTACCATTGTTAAAACCAGACAGAATGCAATAATTTGTTTCATTTTTACCATAACTTAATTTTGACCCCCTTGAAAGAATATAGCATGGTTATGGGATTTTTTTCACCCCGTTCACCTTGCTATTTCGTTTTAGTAACTGTATTGTATTACATAACTGTACCTTTGTCAATACTTTAACCCACAATTTCAACAAATGTTGTGTTATATATGGTTTCGTTTCTGTGTTTATCCCCATTCTGTGCGAAAATAGCGTTGGTAATCAACGCTATTACGATTTAGCTTTTCCTTGACACCGCTTCTGTCTACGTGCTAGAATAAATGCAAAATTTTCATCAACGAGACAGGAGATTGAACAAAACGATAATGCAAAAACAAAACGCAACCACCACCTCTATCACATTAGACATACTCCCTCCCGGAACGGAATGTGTTGCATCGTCATCCACGAAGGTAACCGGTTCCCTACCACCCGGTGTTACATCAAGAATGCTCTATAAGGATATCTTTCGCATCGCTTCCCCTACCTGCATCGAGCTTGCACTCACATCGCTGGTATCCATGGTCGATTTAATGATGGTTGGCAACCTTGGAACCGAAGCAATCAGCGCGGTTGGGCTTACAACGCAGCCAAAGTTTATTCTAATGACAATGGTTATGGCCATGAACGTAGGAGCCACTGCGTTGGTTTCGCAGTCCAAAGGCGCGGGTAATCAACACAAGGCTAACGTGTATATGCGTCAGGCATTGATAATGAATCTGGTGCTTGCTGTTGTGCTTTCGATTATCGGGTTTTTCAGCGCCAAAGCGCTTGTTCTGTTTATGGGCGCCGAAACACCAAACATACTGAAGGAAGGAGCCATCTATCTTCAGATACAGATGGCAAGCTTTGTTTTTTTTGCCATTACGTCTACAATCACAGCTGTGCTAAGGGGTATCGGCAATTCAAAAACGGCTATGTACTACAATTCCATCGCAAATCTGGTCAATATCATTTTAAACTACCTGCTGATCAATGGACATTTTGGATTTCCCCGCATGGGAGTTGCGGGCGCTTCGCTTGCAACAGGGATTAGTCAAGTCGTTGCATGCATCCTTGCGGTGGCTGCACTGACAAACAAAGACGGCTTTCTACACATCAGTCTAAAAGACGATTTTAAGCCGAAGCTCGCCCAGTGCAAGGAGATTTCATCCATCGGACTTCCCGCCGCGTTGGAGCAGATGATGATGCGCGCAGGTACGATGATATTTTCGAGAACGATTGCCTCTTTAGGCACGTTGGAGTTTGCCGCGCATCAAATCCTAATGAACATTCAAACCCTTACCATGATGAACGGGCAGGTCTTTTCTGTTTCGGCTACCTCCTTGATGGGACAGAGCATCGGAAAAAAGCGTTATGATATGGCGCAACTTTATACGAGTCGCTGCCAACGAAGCGGAACGACCGTCGCAATTGTCTTAGGGCTCGTTTTTGTTTTATTCGGTAGGCAGCTGTCATCCTTATATACCAACGACGCAGACTGCATTGCAATCTGTATCTCCATCCTGTGGATTGTGGCACTCATTCAGCCTTTTCAATCCGCTCAATTCATTGTTGCCGGTGCGCTTCGCGGCGCAGGGGATACCAAGTTTGCTGCAAAACTTACGTTTTTTACGGTAATGCTGTTACGCCCCGGTCTAGCCATCCTTGCCGTAAACGTGTTTGGATTAGGGCTTCCAGGTGCTTGGTTAGCTATCTCAGCCGATCAAGTCCTGCGCGCAATCGTTATAATGGGACGGTACTATTCCGGAAGATGGAAACAGCTTAAACGCTATGTGTAATTTACGTTAGAAACCCAAAACGCAACATCCTCCGGCAATGCTGGAAGGGCGTTGCGTTTTATATTGTACTTGGTCCGATATAACACAATTTTAATCGAATACTACTGCACCTGGCTATGTGCTTTTAAAGCTTTTGCTTTTTCAAAACGCTCGTAGACATTGAACAATACTCCAGCACCCAGGATGATTGCGGCGACGCAGAAAAACATTGTTTGGTATCCAAACAGCTCCGATATCTTTCCACCTATGATCGGACCGAGTCCCTGACCAATGTCCGCACCAATATAATATGTACTCGCAGCCACACCTACCCTCAGGGCATCCACCTTTTTAATACTGGCAGATTGAAGGGATATCTGTGCGCTGCCTTGACCAAACGCCTTTAGAACCGCCGCTAATAGAATAACCCAAAGTACGTTGCCAACACCGAGTACCGCCATTGATATTGCACTGGTAATTAAGGATATATTGACGATAAACGATAGACTTCCCTTATCTGCAATCTTGCCAATAAACAGCCGTATTACGAATAAAATAACCGCATTGACTGAGAAGAACAACGAAATACCTAAAATGGATCGTTCTTCTCCCACTAAGATGAGGAATGAGTTAACAATGCCGTTGCTGAGCGAAAAAGCGCCGCCAACCAAGGCATAGACGATGCATTCCTTTGCGATAAGGCTGTTAAAGGAAAACGGCTTGCGCTCCTTGGGCTGAGCATTCTGGTTTTGTTTGCGGTCAATACCAAGCAACACCAGAACGGCGAATACTGTCATAGCCGCTATGATTAAAAACAGCCACTTGTAGCCAAGCTCATTTTTTATCCCCATGCCCAAGCTGGGACCCCACACCTGCGAAATAATCTGCCCCAATCCAAAATATCCAAGACCTTCTGCCAACCGTTCGCTGGGTGCATAATCACAGACCAGGGCCATGTTCGCTGTTCCGCTTAGCCCAAAAGCCGCACCATGCAACACACGAACGGCAAACATCGTGTTGATTCCGGGCGCAATTGCATAGCACACCATAGCAAGGCATATCAACGATGTGGAGAAGATACATACATTGCGTTTGTTCAGTCTATCTGTCGCATAACCGCTAAACGGTCGAGACACCAGCGCGGATATGGAATAGATACCCGCCAGCGCACCCGCGGCCGTAAGGCTTGCACCCAAATCCACGGCATAGGAGGATATCAGCGTAGAGATCATGCTGTATCCCAAAGACGTGATTAAGCTCACCAGCATCAACAGAATGTAGTTTTTGTTAAATAGTTTTGCCTTATTTTTTGCATTCATTTTCTTCCAGCCCTTCAGATATTTTGCTAAATTTGCTATTTCGTTTTAGCTTTTGGCAATAAAGAAAACTCCATCGTTAGGGGAGTTTCCTTTAAAGTTATATAAGAATATGACAAAATCTTCGGGTGATTATCAATCTTGATAAGAGCTGATTTCTTGCGGAAAACCGCCACAGCTTTCTCTAAATTCATACTCCGCCTGTAATAATCGCCCCATTGGCATGGTAATGCCATTCTCCAAAATCAAAACAAGTAGGTTCAACGCATTCTCTGCCATATTCTCGACAGGAAAAAAAACCGAGCTTACCGTAGGGGAAGAATACAAGAATATCTCGCTGTCGCCATACGTGAGCACCTCAATGTCGTTTGGAACCGATAGACCTGCGTCCTTGCAAGCATTCATTGTGCCCAAGGCTTGACCCGGACTAAGTACAAAAATGGCCGTGGGCCAATCGTCTCCTTGAAGAAGGCGTTTTGTCGCGTCATAACCGGAATCATAATCTCTTCCCTCACCCTCCTGTATCCAGTCATCCTTTACCTCAAGCTGGTACTGGGTGCAGTTTTCAAGATAACCAAGCTGGCGCACTGAAGATGAATAGGATCTTCGTTGCATCGAGATAAGACCAACCTTCTTGTGCCCCCGTTGCTGAAAAAGCCTTGCGGTGTTTTTGCCCACCTCGTAATCGTTGATGTATACACAGTGAAACTTATCAACATTTCGGCTTATTAAAACAATAGGAAGATCAAAACTGTTTGCATTTAAAAAATCCATATCGCCGTCTGCCGAACCGGCTATAATAATGCCGCTGTAGCGACCGGAGGTCATAATATCCTTCAATTTATGCAGGCGGTCATACTCAAACATTTGTACATTGAATTCTACGTTATAGTTGTTTTCCTTCACCGCGCGGTTCATGCCACGAAAGAACCGCCCCATATAATCATCGGTAAATTCCTCGTTCCAAAACACCGCTATAATCTTACCGGTGGCTTCCGTTCCAGCGCTTCTGAGCCGTCTTGCATAGATATTGGGTTGATAGTTCATTTCCTTCGCTGCAGTCCAAACACGTTGCTGCGTCGCCTTTGAAATGCGCATAGCATCCCCGCGACCGTTTAGAACAATTGAAACCGTACCGGCAGAAACACCCAGTTTCTCGGCGATTTCTTTTATCTGTATGTTTGTTCCACTATTTTTCATATTGTCCCTCTGCAGCAAAGCTATTACGTTTTAGCTTATTGTATTCTATTTTTTATTTGTTGTCAAGATAGTCTTGTATTGTTAGTAATATAAAGCACTTACATAATTACTATTATTCTTAAAGGAATTGACAATGCTATTTTAGTTGGTATATACTCTAATTAGGTTTCTAATTCATTTATAGTTTTTTGGAGGTGCCTATGTCTACTGCAAAAGATCTTGATTCACTTCTACAAGGGTTTGTAGATCGCGGCTTGCCGGGATGCTCCCTACACATTGCGCAAAAAGGCAACACGATTTACGAAGGTTATTTTGGCTACGCTGATATTGATGCCAAAACACCGTTAACATCCAATTCCGTCTTTCGTCAGGCCTCCTTATCCAAGCTTCCGCTTTACATTACACTCATGTCCTTGTATGAACAGGGTAAATATTTGTTATCCGATCCCATTCACCTCTATTTCCCCGAGTGGAAAAGCACAAATAAGTTTGTGACAAAACCAAACGGTGACGTTGAAATTGTTCCTACCGAGCACCCCATTACAATCCGCGACACACTTTCTATGAAGTGCGGGCTGCCCTATTGTAATTTCCCCATGCAGACAGATAACCCTACCCACAACGCGATGCAGAAGTGTATGCAGCCCCTGTGGGAGAAGGGTCATTATACCCTTCGCGAGCAGATTGCAGCAATTGCCTCTGCCCCACTCGCTTTTGAGCCGGGAACCCATTGGCTCTACGGCTTTTCTAGTGAGCTTGCCGCCGGTATTATCGAAGCGGTTTGCGATAAGCCCATAAACGATGTGTTCGAGGAGCTTTTATTTAAACCCTTAGGTATGGACACTACTCGGGCGCACTATTTTGGTGATATTAAGGAGCGTATGGTTACGCTATACAAAAAAGGCCCTGACGGCAAGCTCAGTCACGGTACCTCCGAGCTTGATGACAAGCATAACCCGGGCAAAGAGCACGAAGCCGGATGGGCAAGACTGTTTTCAAACGGCACCGACTATACCAAGCTGATGCAGATGCTTGCATGCGGCGGCGTATATAATGGCGTACAGATCTTAGGTCGCAAAACTATTGATTTAATGCGCGCAAACGGTCTTAACGATGTACAGCAAAAGGATTTTGACGATCTGTATAACGCAGGCTACGGCTATGGGTATGGTGTTCGCACCCTGATTAACAAGTACAAAGGCAATCACAACGGCTCTTTGGGCGCATTTGGGTGGACCGGCGGTTTTGGCAGCTGGTGCGAAGCGGATCCCGAGGATGGAGTGTCTATCGTGTATATGCACAATCAGATGCCTAACGAGGAGCAGTATTATCACCTGCGTATGCGCGCCGCCGCCTATGGACTGATTAAGTAACCGCATAACGAACTAGTGATGGAAATAGGCTGCCAAGGTCTTAAATGGCCTTGGCAACAGGCATTATGATTGGAGATGGAGTAATTGTCAAAAAAGGCAAAGGTTCTCGTTCATCCCTCATTTCAGATTGGACACATCTCGCCTCGCCTTTATGGCGTGTTTTTGGAACCGATCGGAACCATGGTTAACGGCAGTATGTATAACCCAAAGCACCCTACGGCGGACGAGATGGGTTTTCGCCATGACTATATCGACCTGCTGAAATCTACAAACCTTCCCGCCGTCCGTTTACCGGGAGGCAATTTCATCTCCGGCTGGGATTGGAAGGATTCCATCGGTCCCCGCGAACAGCGAAAGGTACATCTTGACCCCGCCTGGTTTCAGTACATCACCAACGAGGTCGGTCATGACGAGTATCTGAGGTGGGCAGAGCTGTGCAACATGGAGTCTCTATACACCATTAACCTCGGAACAGGAAACATCAATGATGCGATGAGCATTGTTGAGTATACCAACCATAAGGGTGGGACACACTGGTCTGACCTGCGTCGCAAGTATGGACGCGAGACCCCTTATGGGGTGAAAACGTGGTATCTGGGCAATGAAATGGATGGACCCTGGCAGATTGCTTCTTGGCAGAAGAACCCCAAGGGCTACGGCGTTTTAGCCAATGAGGTTTCCAAGGCTATGAAATGGATTGACCCAACCATAGAAACGGTTGTGTGCGCATCCTCCTCCCCGTTTTTGGATCACTACCCCAGATGGGAATCGGAGGTTCTTGAGGAATGCTATGAGACGGTAGACTATCTGTCGCTGCATCATTATCACTCTGCCCCTAGCGGGGATTATGCGGCTTTGCTGGGCGGTTCCTGTTATTTTGAGGATTACATCAATACCGAAATTGCGCTGTGTGATTTTATACAAGCCAAAATGCGCTCGCCCAAAAAAATCATGCTTTCCTTCGATGAGTATGGCACGTTCCCGCGTCCCCTTGGGGAGCTTCATCCCGGAAGAGGTCCTCATAATCTGGCGGCAAGGCACTATGTCTTTAATCCCGAACGCGAATACGTGCGCCATGACCCGGATAACATGACAGTGCCAAGCATATTCCTTGAAAGCAGCGATATGCTGGACGCGCTTACCACAGCCTCCACCCTGCTTGCATTCCTCCGCCATGCGGACCGCGTGAAGATCGGCTGCATGACCGGCGGTCTTCGCCTAGTGGTCAACACCGACCGTGAGCATGTTTGGAAACCTGCCGCACATTATCCCTTTACGCAACTTATGCGGTATGGGCGGGGCGTATCACTCCAGACCGTTGTTGACTGCGACACCTTTGATATTCCCGGCTACGCTATTGACGATACCTCGCAATACAGCACCCGTACGGGAATCAACTATATCGATACCGCCGCAGCCTATGACAAAACAAGCGGAGAACTAAATGTATTTGTAATTAACCGCAATTGGGAAGAGGACTGCGAACTGGAGCTTGATGTCAGCGCCTTTGGCGTGTTTCGGTTTATCGAGCACATAACGCTTTACAGTGAAGATATGTGGTTAAAAAACAGTTTTGAGAACCCAGATGCGGTAGTTCCGGTAATAAATTCCGACGCAAATTATAAAGACGGCAAGCTAACTGCTAAACTTAATAAGCTTTCCTGGAGCGTTCTGCGGTTCGAGTGCAAATAACACATCGCGCAAAACAGTTCATGCTTCTACTGCCTTCGGGCAAACATCCACGCCGCAGAACTGCGATGGAACACAAAATCGGAGGTGTCCACCATAAACGAGAAACTGCACGTAGCACTGATAAACACATTATCCGCACACAAAAAAAGAGGTCGGCAGGAGTTTCAAGTGCTTAATCTTTCCGAAGGACAACCGAAGGTTTTATCACAACTACTCGATAACGACGGTGCGGTGCAAAAAGAGCTCGCGCGAGTTTGTCAGGTTGAGCCGGCAACAATGACCTCTTTGCTGCGGCGAATGGAGGCAGATGGACTGATTCGTAAAGAAACTGTGTATATTTCGGGCGGAAAACGAGCTTTTGGCATCTTCCTTACCGAAAGCGGCAGGGCCTGCGCATTCAAAGTAAATGAAATTGTAGATGCGCTGGAAGAGATAAGCTTTATGGATTTTAGCGCATCGGAAAAAAACAAGCTCTATGAGATGCTGATGCGAATCACCGAAAACCTCTCGTGAAAAGACGGATTGGTTTGTGACTTAAGAGGATTGACTGATTGGTATTGCAAGGGTAATCACCCGTCCCCTCTCTTTTTCGGGCACAAAATGCGAGGAATTCATTTCACCTCTTTGATAAAATGACATTGATGGGAGCTGATTGTATGCAATGGCTAACTGCTTGGAACGATGCTATGCGCTATATGGAAGAACACCTAGATGATAACATCGATTTGGAACGTGCCGCACAGATTGCTTGTTGCTCGGTCTTTCATTTTCACCGAATGTTTTCCTACATGGCAGAGGTACCGCTGTCTGAATACATTCGCAGAAGAAGAATGACAAAGGCAGCGGTCCTTCTACAACAGGGTGACCAAAAGGTGATCGACATTGCGCTGCGGTTCGGTTACGATTCCCCTACTGCATTTAACCGGGCATTCCAAGCCATACACGGCGTTTCCCCTTCTGCGGCAAGAAACCCGGGGATCACGCTGAAGGCCTACCCTCCCATCACCTTTAAAATTACGATTAAGGGAGAGGCAGAGATGAATTACAGGATTGAAAGCAAGCCGGAATTTCGAATTGTAGGCGCAAAAAGACATTTTTCGGGCAGCATGGAAGAGGGCTTTGCAAGCGTTCCTTTGTTTTGGCAGGAAGTTGCACAGCGCGGCGTGATTACTCAGCTTTGCGAGCTGATTGACAAATCCCCCTCCGGCGTATTGGGTGTAAGCTACAGTATGGATAACAGTAACTTTGATTACTACATCGCCGTTGCAACTGATAAAAAGGTGCCCCAAGGCATGGACGAATACATCGTTCCCGCCTGCACATGGGCTATCTTTGAGTGTGTAGGCGCAATGCCCGATGCCATTCAGAATCTTCAAAAGCGCATTGTGACTGAGTGGCTGCCGAGTTCCGGCTACGAGTACGCGAACGCTCCTGATATTGAGTTGTACTTTGAGGGAAACCAGCAGGCACCGGATTACAAGTGTGAGGTTTGGTTACCCGTAAAAAAGGCTTAATCCTCTTCAAAGCACTATGAAAAGCGTCTCCGCCGAATATGCGGGGACGCTTTTTGCCTTAATACTGACACAGTTTTTATCAACAGCACACAGTTGTCGAGCAATCATCAAGCTTGACAATACCCTATCATAATAGTATATTATAAATACTTGATAATAAAACTCTTAAACCTTGTGATTATTCCGTTTCTCAAACAATGTTAATGCATTATATATTTATGTGATGGGGGAAAAATAAAGATGGAGAACAAGCAATCCGACAAACAGGTTAAACAGCCTCAGTATCTGATTATGCTCGCTATTGCTGCGGGGGCGCTCGTCATTTTTTTACTGCTTAAACTTTTGACGGGTGCAGGCGGCGAAGCGCAGAATACCCGTGGGACAACGGTAACAGATGCCGACATTCTAATACCCCTTAACGAGCTTACTGAAAACGCCGCTTTCTATCCGGCTGTTGTCAAGGGAACCGAGATGGAGGTCATTGCACTAAAAGCACCGGACGGTACTGTTCGTACAGCGTTTAACACCTGTCAGGTATGCTACCTGTCTGGTAAGGGCTACTACACCCAAAAGGGCGACCAACTGGTATGCGAAAACTGCAGTAACCGCTTTTCCATGGTCGACGTCGGGGTGGTTCACAGCGGTTGCAACCCAATCCCAATCACCGACAACAACAAGATCGTTTCGGATACCGGCATAACCATCCCGTTAGAAACACTTACCCAGGCAACTGAATTATTTGTAAATTGGAAACGGTAATGATTTGCTGACTATAAAGCTGCGCAGATGATTTTAATTTTATGAAACGGAGGATGCGCTATGGTTGAAACAATCAATATTGAGGGAATGTCCTGCTCTCACTGCCAGAATGCCATCAGTAGTGCAATTCGGTCACTCCCGGGTGTAAAAGAGGTCGAGGTTAGCCTTGAGAATAAAAACGCAGTTGTAACGTTTGATAATGCGGTGCTTTCGCTTGCAGCCATAAAGGCAGCTGTTGAGGATGAAGGCTATCGCATTATATAGCACTTAGTTTTACCATAAAACCCGCCAGTCAGGCGGGTTTTGTTGTATCATTAATGTTGTTGGTTTTATAATGGCTTTACCTGCATGTCAACAACTGTTATAGCATGTGCTTCTTGCGTTCAATAAACTGATATGATATTATCAGTTTATTGAACAAAACAAAAGGAGGTTGCACTATGGAGGCAATCAGTAAGATACTCTCTCAAAACCTAAAGCGTATTCGAGAAGCACAGGGATTGTCGCTCGATCGCATGGCGGAACTGACCGGTGTCAGCAAGAGTATGCTCTATCAGATGGAGCGTGCGCAATCCTGCCCTTCTATCACAACACTTTACAAGATATCCAACGCGCTTAAAATCTCGCTGTCACAGCTTGTCAGCGAACCCCAACCCGACACCATTGTAGTGAGCACTAAAGACGTGCGCGCAATTACCAGTAAGGACCACAGCTTTCGGATATACACGATGTTTCCGTGCACCAATGAGCGCGGGTTTGAGATCTTCTATTCCGAGATTATGCCGGGCGGGGGGTCCTCCTCCGAAGCACACCAAGCGGGCACCCGAGAGTATATCACGGTGTTTGAGGGCGACCTGAATGTATATATTGATGATAAAACCTTCCATGTACCTGCGCAGCACGCAATCGGTTTTGCGGCGGATGTTTCACACTCCTACCATAATCCTGGTATAATACCCGTCGTGTTCTGCGACATCATCCATTATGCTCATATTAACTGAAGACGGCGAAAGCCAACAACTACCCACAAACGAATTTGTGTAAGGGGAAATAACACATCATGGTATCAGCAGAGAAATCCCGCACAACGGCACTTGTCCTTGCGTTTTTAACCATTGTACTGTGGTCGAGCGCGTTTGTATTTACAAAGATTGCCCTAAAGCATCTTACTCCCGAAACCTTAGGTGCTGTTCGATATTTATTTGCCAGTTTGTTTTTGCTCATCATAGCGCTGATAAAGCGCACTCGTCTGCCCCGCCTGCGCGATCTTCCCGTCATATTTGCGTCGGGATTTGCGGGATTTGCGTTTTATGCATATGCCTTTAATATGGGCTCTATGCGCGTCACGGCGGCGACTGCAAGTATACTAATCAGCACAGGACCCATCTTTACCGCCGCGCTCGCCGCACTGTTTTACAAGGAACGGATTAGCCCGCCTTGCTGGCTTGCCATAGCAGTACAGTTTGGTGGGATTGTTATTATCGCCCTCGGCGGTGGCGAGCTTTCTTTTAACCGGGGTATTATTTGGATGGTGCTCGCCGCCCTTGCGATTGCGGTATATAATGTGCTGCAGCGCAGACTACTTAAAACATATACAACGTTTGAGGCTACTGCGTACAGCATCTTCTCAGGAACCATACTGATGTCTTATTTTATGATAGACGGACTCGCTCAACTCAAAGTCACACCTGTGCTTGATATCATCAATATTGCATACCTTGGTATATTCCCCGGTGCGGTAGGCTTTTTATTGTGGTCAAAGGCGATGTCTAAGGCGGAGAAAATCACCACGGTTACGAACTTTATGTTTGTTACCCCACTGCTTTCCGGCATTCTTGGCGTACTGATTATTTCGGAGTTTCCCACTGTTGCTACCATTACGGGCGGCGCAGTGATTATTAGCGGCTCGCTGCTGTACCAGTGGCTGGCACACAGGAATCAACCGACACAACTCGAAGCAACACATAAAGGAGAAACCGCATGCAAACGTTAGGTAACAAAGACAATCAATTAGGCGAGGGTCCATTCTGGAATGTCCGTCAAAGAAAGCTGTTCTGGACCGATATTATAAACGGTGAGATCTTCTCGTTTTGTCCGAGCACGGGTGAACTTATCCTTGAACTATCAAGCGGGTATCAAACCGGGGCATTTCTCTTCACCGAGGATGATACGCTCGTACTGTTTACCGAGCAGGGAGTCAAGGCGGTTCCCAAAACGGAGGACGGATACCACATCGAAAACGAGCGGACGATGTTTTCGGTTTCGCTCACTGATGGGGAGCGCTTTAACGACGCAATTGCCGATGCTTGCGGACGGATGCTTGCGGGTACCATGAAGAAGAGCCTTCGGGGTGGCAAGCTGTATCAATTTGAGTCGGGAAAACAACCCAAGGTGCTGCTTGATGGACTTGGAATATCCAACGGCATGGGCTTTACGCCCGATAAAAAGACCTTTTACCACACCGATTCCATTACAAGGACAGTGACCGCTTACGATTATTGCTTGCAGACCGGTGCAATTACTAATCCCCGTGGTTGGTTTGTGCTCGACAGTCTTTACGGTCTTCCCGACGGGTTGACGGTTGACGGAAAAGGGCAGGTGTGGCTTGCGTGTTGGGGCGGCTCCTGTGTCTTGCGGCTTTCCCCTCAGGGAGAGATTGTGGAACGGATTGACACCCCAGCACTCCAGACCTCGAGCGTATGCCTAGGGGATGATGACTTAAAGACGTTATATATCACCTCCGCGTTTGAAGGAGCCGCCGACACAAAAAACGCAGCGGACGCTCGGGGCAAATACCTTGGGGGTAAGGTGTATTACACCAGGGCGGCATGCGAAGGCTTGCCCGAGCATTACGCATGCATTTAAGCGTTGAGCAATAGTATAGCAAAAAACCACTCATCTTTGGGTACCGCCGAAGATGAGTGGTTTTGTTTATCTTCTGTTGTTTTACACAAGCAGGTCTTTAATTACCTCGCCTGCGAGAATCAGCCCTGCTACAGAGGGCACAAACGACACGCTGCCCGGTATCTGTCGGCGCGCTGTGCAGTGTCGCTTAACCCCCGGAGGGCATACACAGCCCGTTTTGCAGTCAGGTCCCGCACCCTCAGTACGCGGAGTAATCGCAGGCTCTTTGGAGTACACGACCTTCAGCGATTTGACACCGCGAGCCTTCAGTTCGCGCCGCATCACACGCGCAAGCGGGCAGACCTCGGTTTTATAGATGTCGGTAACCTCAAACCGTGTGGCGTCCAGCTTATTGCCCGCGCCCATACAGCTGATTATAGGGACACCAAGGCGCGAGGCACGGGTGACAAGCTCAAGCTTTGCAGAGACCGTGTCGATGGCATCGACAATGTAACTGTACTGCGATAGGTCGTAATCATCCGCATTGTCCGGGGTGTAAAAGCAGGAATAAGCCGTTATCTCAGCGTTTGGGTTAATATCAAGGATTCGTTCGCGCATCACCTCTGTTTTTAACCTGCCCACGCTGGAGTGGGTGGCTATCAGTTGTCGGTTGATATTGGTCAGGCATACCTTGTCGTCGTCAAACAAAGAAAACGAGCCTACGCCCGCGCGGGCAAGTGCCTCGACGGTATAGGAGCCTACGCCGCCCAAACCAAACATCGCAACACGCGCCCCGCTTAACCTTTCTACCCCATCTTCACCAATCAACAGACGGGTTCTGGAAAACTGATCTTGTTTCATGAATGGTGTCTCCTTTTGTTGTATAACGACTGCATGGCGATTATTTAGACTACGCAACAATGCCGGTTAGAGTGCGCATCGCAAGAATGGTTTGGGCAATAAGTTCATCAAGTTCCCAGCCCAACATGTCCGCGCCGCGTTCAATGACCTCGCGCGAGCAACCCGCCGCAAAATTCAGCGTTTTGTATTTCTTTTTTACCGATTTGAGCTCAAGATCCATGACGCTTTTGGAAGGACGCATCAGTGCGACCGCACCAATAAGCCCGGTAAGCTCATCGGTTGCGTACAGCACCTTTTCCATCGTGTGTTCGGGCTTAATATCCACAGTAATCGCATATCCATGGCTTGCTGCGGCACGGATGATACGCTCATCTACGCCGTGTTTTCGCATAAGCTCCTGTGTCTTTATGCAGTGTTCCTCGGGGTACTCCTCAAAATCAAGGTCGTGTAACAGTCCCACTATCCCCCAAAAATCCACCTCGTCACCAAACCCGAGCTTTTGGGCGAAATAACGCATGACGCCCTCGACAATCTGAGCATGCTTTAAATGGAACTCTTCCTTGTTGTACTGTGAAAGCAGCTCCCACGCCAATTCTCTTGTGAGGTTAGGCATTGTTAATCACTCCTTTATATTTGCTGTTTCGTATTCGTTTAGTCAATCGATTGGGCAAGTGACGCTTTCTTTGATACGATGGCTTTATTCTTCCATCGACCCGAGAGGTAATAACTAAGCGCTAGCGTCACACCAAGCGCCCATCCGATCGGGTTGCAAAAAAAGATATCGTCACGACCGATATAGTGCGCAATCAGGTACGCGCTTGGTACGCGAGCCGCCCACAACGACAATGTAGTCGATAGAAGCGGAATTGTCATCTCTCCCGCGCCGCGCATAATGCCGTTAATGATAAACATCGTTGCCAGCAGCCAATGGAAAGGGAGAACACGATACATATAAACGAGCCCTGCCTGTATGACCGGTTCAGATGGACTGAACAGACGCATGAGCCACGGCCCGACTAAAAGCAAAAGGGCACTGATAACCAAATTGCAACCGATTGACATAATCATAGTGATTTTTGCGCCCTGTTTGACACGATCCATCTTGCCTGCCCCAATGTTTTGACCAACAAAGGTGGTAATTGAAGTGGCAAAGCTTTGAATAGGCAAGAATGAAAACGTATCAATCTTGCTTGCGCCGTTATATCCCGCCATAAAGTCAGAACCGTAGCTATTAACCAGCGACTGCATCGCCATAATACCAATCGAAAAGATTGCCTGCTGTATTCCGGCAGGTACGCCAAGTTTTACTGCCTGTAAAAACAGAGCTTTGTCAAACGAAAAATGAAACGGGCGTATGTGTAGGTTGGGGTACTTTTTATTAATATAGAAAATGCCGAACAACCACGAACTAAATTGCGCAATAATTGTTGCAATTGCAACGCCCGCAACACCCCAACCGAACACCACCACAAATAATACATCAAGAACAATGTTGATAACCGTAGCGATGGACAAAAAAATGAGCGGAGACCGGCTGTCTCCCAAACCTTGAAGAATACCCGCGTTTACATTGTAGCCAAGCGACGCAATTATTCCAAGAAAGATAATGGTGATATAAAGATGCGCGTCAGCGAAGGTGTCTGCGGGTACCTGCATGATTTTTAGAAACGTTCCGCTAAAAAGCACACCGATTACGGTGAGCGGTATAGCACCGATCATGATAGCCGAATAGATTGTGTCTACCGTTTTGCGAACCTTGTCGTTGTCACCGGCGCCAAAATACTGCGCAATCATAATGGTAGCACCAATGCCGATGCCCATAAACAGTGAGACAAACATAAAGATAACGGGAAACGCAGTTCCTACAGCGGCAAGGGCAACACTGCCTACATAGTTGCCAACCACGATGCTGTCAACCACATTGTACAATTGCTGAAAGATGTTGCCAATGAGCAAGGGAATGGTAAACGACAATATTAACTTGAGTGGGCTTCCCACAGTCATATCTGTTTTACGTATTGGTGTGTTTGATGATTGCATAGTTTAATTATCCTTCTTTACTACATCGTTAGCTTTGTTCAAAACAAAATCTATGCCATTATAGCATAAACAACACGGCTAATTCAACGAAGTCATTGTAACGATGAAGTGCTTTAGGCGGCAACGAAAACTGTTGAACATAAACAGTATAACTTGTGAATCGTCATATTGTGGAATAAAATGACGTACATTAACGTGCTTTTGTGCCACCTTGTAACAATGCACGCAGAAAAAACGGTTGAACTATCTATATATTACCCAAAATTCAAAGAGTAACTGTTACAAAACGACGAAACAAAACAATTTAACTTGAATTTTGTGCTTTAAAATGGTTCTATTATTATGGGTAAAGAATTAGTTAAGTGAACCATGCTCCGCAAAGATGGTTCGATGAATCTCATTGTAATACCGATTTATTTAGCAGGTGAATAAAACACTGTTATAATAATTGATTGGTATCACACATAAAGATTCATTGTCTAAAGTATCTGCGTCGTAAGGATGCGAATAACAGCATCTCAATCCCGTATAAAAGGAGAAATTATGTATGAAGAACATTCCAAAGGTTAAACTCGGCATTATTGCGGCATCTCGAGGATGCTTCCCCATGGCATTGGCGGAACGTCGTCGCGCGGCGGTAAAGATGGCTTATGGCGAGGAGCTGTATGAATGCCCCGTTGCTGTGGAGTCAGAACTCGACGCCAAAAGGGCGATGGAGGATGTAAAAGCGCAAGGAGTAAATGCCTTGGTTGTGTATCTGGGCAACTTTGGTCCCGAAACACCGGAAACCCTGCTTGCCGATTGGTTTGACGGTCCCATCATGTATGTTGCGGCTGCCGAGGGCGACGGCGACCTATACGACGGGCGCGGTGACGCGTACTGCGGTATGCTCAACTGCTCTTACAACCTAAGCCTGCGGCATAAAACTGCATACATACCAGAGTATCCGGTCGGAACGGCAACAGAGGTTGCGCAAAAGATTAGAGAATTTGTTCCTATTGCAACCGCGGTACTGGGTGTAAAGAACCTAAAGATTATTGCGTTTGGTCCCCGCCCCGATGATTTTCTTGCCTGCAACGCGCCCATCAAAGCGCTTTATGACCTTGGCGTTGCCGTCGAAGAAAACAGCGAGCTGGATCTGCTCGTTGCCTTTAACAAGCACAAGGACGACCCCCGTATTCCGGCAGTGATGCAGGATATGGCGGCAGAACTGGGTCCCAACAACAAATATGCCGGCGTACTGCCCCGCCTTGCCCAGTACGAGCTAACCCTGCTTGATTGGATTGAGCAGCACAAAGGTACGCGTGAGTTCGTTGCGATTGCCGGAAAATGCTGGCCTGCGTTCCAGACCGAATTTGGCTTTGTACCATGTTATGTCAACAGCCGTCTGACCGGCTCCGGCATCCCCGTCTCCTGCGAAGTGGACATTTACGGCGCCTTGAGCGAGTATATCGGCATCTGCGTATCCGGTAAGCCGACAACCCTGCTCGATATCAACAACACGGTGCCCTCCTCTATGTACGAAAAATCCATCAAGGGCAAGTATGACATTAAGCTTCCCGAGACCTTTATGGGATTCCATTGCGGAAACACCTGCTCATCCCTGCTCAACGACCCGCATATGGGGTATCAGCTTATTATGAAGCGCGACCTTGAGCCCGAGCTCCCCGAACCGGACATCACCCGCGGTACCCTTGAAGGCGACATCAAGGCGGGCGACATCACGTTCTACCGCCTGCAATCCACCGCAGCGACGGAGCTTAAGGCATACATTGCGCAGGGAGAGGTACTTGATGTGCCCACCGAGAGCTTTGGCTCTATCGGCATATTTGCCATTCCCGAAATGGATCGGTTTTACCGCCATGTGCTAATTGCAAAGTGCTACCCACATCACGGAGCTGTGGCATTCGGGCATTACGGAAAGGCGCTGTTTGAGGTATTTAAATACCTTGGAATAACCGACATTGCCTACAATCAGCCCAAAACGCTGCCGTATCCCGGTGAAAATCCGTTTGCTTAACCGTAAAACTGCCACATAAACCGCTTCATTCTACGATCAACATAAAAAAGCCGGCATCTGTATGGATGCTGGCTTTTTTCCTTCGATTATAACGATAAATCGACTTAATAGTAGTGATAACAAACCTATATTGTTATCTAAGTAAAAAGACAATAATTTGGCTTGATGCTTTGACATATGGCTCCTGTTCAAAACGCAGCTGCGTTAACGTCGACAAGCCTAAGTAACAACTGACTTTTTATTTCATATAATTTAGTGTACTGTTAAAATCCGCGTGTCAGAGAGGCATCAATCATTATGAAATATAAGGTAATAATTTATTGTGATAAACTTTATGCGGGCGATATTTTGTGGGGTTTTAATGCAGCAGGTTGCGAAGCGCAGATAATAGCACCGACTTCTATTGATGATTTTGAGAGGATAATGGACAAAACAAGTGCCGATTTGTTGATTCTTTCCTCCTATATGGGCTATTTTAAACAACCTATGCTTATTCATATCGGTTCTAGAAATTCACCAAAGTATAAGTGTGTCTGCTGGGATACCGAAGGTGTTGGCCAGTTAAATTTACAGATGACGG
>JAEZQD010000077.1 GCA_023413185.1 Bacillota bacterium | reverse complement strand
TCGTTTGTGACAATGCTAAGCTACAAAAAGCTCGCGCACCTGATTCGAGCAAGTATACCGGTTTAGTGTATTACCTATTGACAGTATCCGCCCTTTCATACTATAATGGTACTAGACAATTGAATATTTCCTTATCAAGAGTGGTGGAGGGACTGGCCCTGTGAAACCCGGCAACCTGCAGATGTAAGGTGCCAATTCCAGCGTAAAACGATAGATGAGGCTCAAAATGAACTTAAACGCCTCAGCCTTATCGGTTGGGGCGTTTGCTTGTATAATCGGCGTATCTGCAGCCGATTAATAAGCAAAACGAAAGCAAATTAACTTTATTATGTCTGAAATAATTAAGTAAAGCTGAAACCTTAACTTTACTGAATTATTTCGTAGACAGTTTAAGCTGATTTGGTATTATGATGCGAAATAAACAATTTGCAATGGAGGAAAACTGATATGTCCAAGATGCTTTTTACATCCGAGTCGGTCACCGAGGGTCACCCCGACAAGGTGTGCGACCAAATCTCAGACGCCGTGTTGGATGCGATTCTGGCAAACGACCCACAGGCGCGGGTGGCGTGCGAGACCGCTGTCACCACCGGAATGACCCTTTTGATGGGCGAGATCACCTGCAACTGCTATGTGGATATTCCAAAGCTTGCGCGTTCGGTAATTCAGGATATCGGCTATGACCGCGCAAAGATTGGTTTTGATGCTACTACCTGTGCGGTTCTGACCTCTATCGACGAGCAGTCACCCGATATCGCGATGGGTGTAAACCGTGCGCTGGAAACCCGCGACAGCGATGCCAACGACACCGGCGCGGGTGATCAGGGCATGATGTTCGGGTACGCGTGCGACGAGACCAAAGAGCTGATGCCTATGCCCATCTCTCTTGCGCACAGTCTTGCAAAACGCCTTGCCGCGGTACGCAAGGACGGCACGCTGCCTTACCTGCGTCCCGACGGAAAAACACAAGTAACGGTGGAATACCTTGACGGCGTTCCCGTGCGCGTGGATACGGTGGTCGTGTCCACCCAGCACAACCCCGAGGTAACGCTCGAACAGATTCGCGCTGATGTGATTCAGCAGGTTATCCGCCCCGTCATCCCGGCCGGACTGCTCGATGACAACACCCGATATTTTGTTAACCCCACCGGGCGCTTTGTGGTGGGCGGTCCCCAGGGTGACAGCGGTTTAACCGGACGCAAGATTATTGTGGATACCTACGGCGGATTTTCCCGCCATGGCGGCGGCGCATTCTCGGGCAAGGATCCGACTAAGGTGGACCGTTCCGCAGCATATGCCGCTCGTTATGTGGCAAAAAACATTGTAGCCGCAAAGCTTGCCAAACGTTGCGAGGTACAGATTGCCTACGCCATCGGCGTTGCGCACCCCGTCTCGGTGATGGTAGACACCTTTGGCACGGGCGTTGTATCGGATGAGGTGCTTGCCGATGCGGTTTTGCGTCTGTTTGACCTGCGCCCTGCCGCTATCATTGAGCAGCTGGATCTGCGTAAGCCCATCTACCGCCAGCTTGCCGCTTACGGGCATATGGGGCGCGAGGATTTAGGCGTATCCTGGGAGAAAACCGACAAGGCACACGCACTGCGTAATGCAGTGGGGCTATCGCACTGAGCTTGGTTGCAGCTATAAATTAAAAACGTGTCCTGTGCCGATAGCGGTACGGGACACGTTTTATTATAACAAGTCATGGCTATTTCTTCTTGTCGTAGGCAGTGCCAAGCGTTTGCGCCTTTACGTCAAAGTAGGGCGCATGCGCCACGCGGCGGCGATCGGTGATGTCCTTTAACTCCTCCAACATCGCCTCGCGCTGCCGTTCCACATTGCTTATCAGCTTGGCATCGATAACACCCACATCACGAAACGTCTCTGCGAGTTGGTTTGCGAGTGCGATGACACCGTTTAGTTCTGTTTGCGTTGCGTTCTTGAGCTTGCCGAGTGCCCTGCCGAAGTTGTCATCGGATGCAGCACCACAAACACGGTACAGCACCTCGTGAACACCGCTTTCGATGAGGTTGATGTCATCGATTAGCCGCTGACGCTCCTTGAGCAGGTCATCCGCCTGTTCGATATCGCAGTTTAACAGCTGTACGGTAAGCTGCTGATACCCGCGTATGGCAGTAAGCATATTGTTTAGGCCCTCGGTCAACGCCGTGATGTCATTGGTGCTGATTGCCATCTGCGTTTCCCCCCAGTTAGTTTTTACGGGTCGACTTTTCTGCCGTGTCAAATGCCTCACGCAGATCCTTTAAGATAGGAATGACTTCCAACACAGGCTGCGGATCCTTTTTAATGTTCGCCGCCACAAGCTGAGATTTGGAATAGTCATACAGCTGCGATAGGTTGTTTGAGACATCGTAGCTTGAATCGAGCGAGGATTTGAGATAGGACACGATATCCTGCGCCTTTTTCAGTGATACGTTCGCCGCCTCAAAATCCTTCTCCTCCAGGTATTTCACCGAGAAGTTACAACGCTTAATCGCTTCATCGTAGAGCTTAACAATTATTTCGCCCGGGGTGAGCGTTACGATAGACTGTTGTTTGTACTGGGCATATGCAGACGTATTCATCGTTGTCCCCATTTCTCCGGCGCAGAATGTATTTTTTCCTTGTTCCGTCGCTTAGCCGGACTGCAACGGATTGCGTGAAATATAAAATGAAAGCTACGAACCGGTGCCTGATAAAGAGGTGAGCCAAGCGCTTTGATTGTTTAACTGAGACAACGCGGTCTCCATAGCGGAGAACTGCTTCCACAAGCGCGTTTCTTCTTCGATAAGCTTGTTTTTAAGCTGCGCAATCTTTTCTTCCAGCTCTTCAAGCTGCTTTTTATACTCACCGTCCGTATAAACCGAGGAGCCCGCTGTGCGCACCAGCTTGCCGGGGTCTACCAGGCTGGACTTTGCATAGTCGTCGACGAGCGTGGCAAATCGGTCAGAAAAGCCAGTTTTTGATTGGGTGAAGAAACTGGTTACGCTTTGAAGGTCTTCATTCACCACCTGCCGGAACTTTTCCTCGTTGAGCGAAAGCTTTGTGCCCTCTGTCAGGCTTACCGCAAATTCAATACCCATCTTTTCTAATGAATAACCGCTAGTCTCGGATACGGAATTGAGCAGGTCTTCCATCTCGGTGAGTAAGGCAGTTAGGGTGGAATCGTTCTTGAGTACGCCGCTTCTCGCCTTCTCTTCCCACAGCTTAATCTGACTTTCGGTCATATCCTCGCGCTGGGCATCGGTTAACGGGGCATAGCTCTTAAATACCTCCTCGCTCACAAGGGTCTTAATGGCAGATGACATACTGTTATAATCATCCACGAACTTCTTCATGGTGTTAACAAGCGTATCCATATCCTGAGTGGATGAGATTGTTATTGTTTCGTCTGTCGCCTTTTCGTTAATCTGGAGTAATACACCATTCACGGAAAAGTTGTTGGTGTTTCGCTCAATCACCGTGCCGTCTACCATTTCGATAACCGCATTGGTGCCCGCAGTGACAACCGCGCCGGACGCCGCGCCGTTAAATGCAGCGGTACCCAAGAGCGTGCTCATGCCGCTGCCGCTGTCCGAGAATACCATCGGCGTACTGCCATCCGTCTGCAGGGCGAACAATCCGTCCGCAAACGACGCGGTTATGCCGGTTGTTGCGGTATGGGCATTGATTTCGTTTATCAGCTCGTCCACAGTCATACCGGATGTATACGCAACCGTCTCGGAGCCGATGGTGAGTGTACCGTCTGAAGTAATACCCAGCGCGGCAAGCGTACTGCCCGCGGAAGAGGCATTGGATACGCCGTTCGCAAAGCCCAGTGCGTCAAGCAGTGCGGTTTCAGCACCTGCTTCATCAACGGTGCTTAAGGCAACAGCGCGGTTGTTGTTGGATGCGAGGGTTAGGGTGGAGCCAGTTACCTCAAACCTAACATCCAATATTCCGAAAGCCGATTGAATCTGATTGTTCAGCGATGCTGTAACCGCTGCTAATTCCTCGACATCCGTTGATGCACCATCCGGCTCGGCGAGTGAAATGGTCTTGGTCACGCCGCCAATGGTGATGTCAAACGACTTACCCGCAAGGCTGCCCCAGTCAGTCGTCAAAAGGTCGGACTGGGACGACGCGATGGACTTCTCGGCAACCGTTTTTCCGTCTATCTTTGTTACGCCTGCGGCACTCACACCGAGCATGGCATAAAGCAGATTCCCTTTTGTTTGGTTTATGGTGACGTTGTCTCCCGTGCCCAAAGCTTTGGAGGACAAGGTAAAGGTGTCGCTAATGTCGGAATAGGTAAGCTTCACACCCGCTGTACTGGAGTTAATGGTGTTGACAATATCCATAATGGAACTCGAAGAGCTGAAGCTAAACTCTGTCCCATTAATCGTAAATTCGTATGTATCGCCGACAAGCTCCGCCGCAAACGAGGTGCCCGCAACGGTTTTTGTAATATCAACACGGTTGGATACCCCCGATTTAAGACCGAGGGAGGATAGGGTCGCAGCATCGCCGGAGATAACCAGCTTACTACTGCCGCTAACAGAAATCTGCACAACGCCGTACGGTTCGGTCAATTGGACACGGGGTGCCGCTTCGGATGAGGACATACCAAAGGCAGACACCAGCGCCGCCTGTGGGTTTTCTCCAAAGTTCACGGTTTTGCTGACACCATCCAATGTGAAGGTCAGTGTCTTGTTTTTAAACGAATCAATTGTGCCCGAAGCAAGAATCGGACCCGACACCGCCGAACCGCTTTGCACGGTATACGCGCTTGCGACCTGCTCGACAGCCGAAATTACAATCTTTGCGCCGGTATTGGCAGAGGTGGAGGTAGCGGTTACCGCCGATGAACTGGATGTCGTCTTCCAGGTGTTAAAGGCGGAGGTGCTGCTCAGGTTGGTCGTACCAAGTACATCAAAATAGCTGCTTTTGAATGAATTGAGCTTGTCTATGACTGAATTGTACGAGTCTTGCTTCCACTGAATCTTCTGCTTCTTCTGCATCGCCATGTCGATTCTTGTTTGCGCGGAAGTGGTAAGGGATTTGATGATCGAGTTTGTGTCAATACCCGAAACCAACCCTGCAATTCCGTATGCGCTTGTTTTCGCGGTCGATGCATTTGTGCCGATTCCAGCAACTGAACTGAACATATGGGTACCTCCTTTAGAGGATGATATTTTCTGTAATTGGATGTGTTGTTATCTCTATACTGAATTTATCGGCAGGATTCGGGATTTGTTTAGCGGTTTTGGGTGAAGAATTGTAAACAATTATACGCAACAGCAGTAAGCCGCAAATAAAAAAGCGCCGCTCCATTCTCGGATTGGCGCTTGCTCGGTTATTGGTTAAACATAAAATCCTCGCGCTTAACTTCCCACAAAATAACGTTACCGTCGCGAATCAGCTCTTTCATACCCGACTTTTTAAGGATATGTATCGACGCCGTGTTATCTTCCAGACATTCCGCCGATATCCGCCTAACACCGGGCTGCGCAAACGCCCATGCCATCGCTGCGAGTACCGCTTCGGTTGCATAACCCTTTTCCCTCGCGCACGGCGCAATGCCGTAGCCGATATCCACCGCCCCCAGCTCATTGGGGGCACCCTTAAACCCCACATCGCCGATGACAAGACCACTGCCCCGTTCAATTATCGCCCAGGTGTAAAAGCCATTCGGCGGCTGGTCCTTTGGCATAAAGGAGCGGATGATATCGAAGTATCGCAACACATCAAGTGTAATCCAATCATCGCATATGAGATATCCCTGTTTTTCAAGCTCCGTCTGTGTGCCGTCAAGCAGCTCGGTCATACATCCGTATGATATCGGAAGCAGAAGCAACCGCTTTGTTTCGATCTTTAGTTCGTTCAAACAAATCACCCCATAGTTGTTCCTTGCATTTTACTGTTTCAGTATACGGCAAACCAAACGGGTTGTAAAGCGGCGCGGGCGTTAGCGATAGCCCCGCCTTGAACGGTTATTATTCTGCTGCGGTCTTTGCACATTTCCTACTAATGCGGTCATTTGGTTAATGCTGTTTTGCAGCTGCCCAAAACGTTCGGTTAACGCGTTTTTCTTTGCGGCAACTGTCACCAGACCGAGTGCCTGACCGAGTGCGGCAATGCGCTTAACCATCTGTGCCTCATAATCCGCTTTGGTTATCACCTTTGCCTTAACCTTTTCTACTGTCGTTATCTGCTCTTTTACCGCGGCAAGCGACTGAATTAGCCGCTGCTTGAGCGCGGCGTTCGTAATTATGTTCATTGCGTTTTGCATCTCATCCGCCTGCTTAACTGCATCTTCATATGCCGATTTAAACGTAGCCTCCATAAAACTATACACCTTCTTTTCGAATTAAGTTTGGGTTTTCTTTGTAAGGCAACCATTCCATAATATGCGCCTACTGTTAAAAAGGTATCGGCATTACAAAGCGGTCAATAGAAAACAATTCATGCAGCACAGAAAACCTCTTGCATTTTGCGAAATGTATGATACAATAATTATATTATCTAGTTTTTATAACTATGTTTTGAGTTTTATATTGACTCAAAGAAGGTGTTTGTTATATGTATCGTCGAGCAAATGACAAGGTGAGCTTTCTAACACATTTTATCGGTGCACTACTGGGTGTTGCCGGAACGGTGTTTGTATTGGCAAAGCCATTCTTTTTTTCTGATATTACCGGGTTACAGCTTGTGGCTGCGATTATATTCTGCACATCTCTGGTCGCTCTTTATAGTGCAAGTGCCGCGTACCATTACGCCGATGAAACAAAGGGTATTCGGCTGTTGCTGCGCAAGCTGGACCACTCGATGATCTATGTTTTGATTGCCGGAACCTATACACCGGTTTGTCTGGTTGTGTTTACCCAACCCAAGGGCGCGTACTTCTGTGCAGGAATTTGGGCGGTTGCTATTATCGGTGTGATTTTGAAGATTCTATGGATTAACTGTCCTCGTATTATATCGGTACTCATCTATCTTATGCTGGGCTGGTCAATTCTTCTTGATATTCCCGCCATCTCGCTGTTCTCGTTCGGGGGCAGGCTGTTTCTTATTTTGGGCGGAGCGTTTTACTCCATCGGCGCATTGATATACGGCATAAAACGCCCAAACATCAGCGTCAAACTTGGGTTCCACGAGATCTTCCATGTCTTTGTGCTACTTGGTTCGTTGATGCACTTTATTATGGTTGCATTGTATATCCTGTAACCCAGCGTAAAATTAAACCGCTTACTTCTTTTTTTACATCTTTACTCAAAAAAGGCAGGGGTCCGTTTCATTTTTGAAGCGGGCCTCCTGCCTTTAAAGCATATCTTCACTATATTTATAATTGTCAATATTGTTTGATTGTGCACTGTCTTTGCAGAAAATGACTGCCCCTGTTTGCAACAAAGGCAGTCATCACTATTCATTATTGTGCATTTAAAAACTCAAAGAATCCACGGTACGCACAGTACACGTCGAGCTTCGATACGATTTCGAGCGGAGAGTGCATGGAAAGCACCGGCACCCCTACGTCAAGCACATCCACGTTAAGACCCGCAATATACTTAGCCACGGTCCCGCCGCCGCCAAGGTCTACCTTTCCAAGCTCTCCCGTTTGCCACAGCACCTTACTTGTATTAAATAAGTTACGTACCTCGCCGAAAAACTCGGCGGAGCAATCGGAGGTGCCTGCCTTGCCGCGCGAGCCGGTATATTTGGTCAGGCAGACGCCGTAGTTTAGGTATGCGCAGTTGCGGCGGTCAAGCACGTCGGGGAAGGTTGGGTCGAACGCCGCGTTGACGTCTGCGGACAGGCATTTCGACGCGCTGAGCACCGTGCGTCCGTTTACGCCGTACGGCTGAGCCAAATCTGCGATAAAATACTTGAGATAGGAGGAGTCAAGCCCTGTGTTGCCTTCGCTGCCCGTTTCTTCCTTATCGGCAAGCACCGTCACGGTGGTATATGCGGGCTTTTCGCAATCCAGTGCCGCCATCAGCGCGGTGTACGCGCATACGCGGTCGTCGTGACCGTATGCAGCCACCATGCCGCGGTCAAAACCGAGGTCGCGAGCCTTACCGGCGGGTACTGCCTCGAGCTCTGCCGATAGGAAATCCGCCTCGACAATGCCGTACTTTTCGTTGAGGATATTCATAATATTCAGCTTAACCGCCTCGCTCGCCTTGTCGTCGCGAAACGGCATGCAGCCGATAAGGATGTTTAGCTCCTCACCCTTGATACCGAGATGCAGTGGACGCTTGACCTGTTCCTCCGCAAGATGCGGCAGCAGGTCGGTTACGCAGAACACCGGGTCGTTTTCACCCTCACCGATATTAACCTGAACAATCGATCCGTCTGCCTTTACGATAACACCGTGCAGCGCAAGCGGGATTGCCGTCCACTGGTATTTTTTGATGCCGCCGTAATAATGCGTTTTAAACAGCGCGAGCTGCGCGTCCTCGTACAACGGGTTTGGCTTTAAATCAAGGCGGGGGCTGTCGATGTGCGCGGCGACGATGCGAACACCTTGCTCGATCGGGTTGGAACCGATGGTAGCCAGTATCAGCGCCTTACCACGGTTGTTGCTGTACACCCTGTCGCCTGCCGAATACTTTGCGCCGGGCTTAAGCTCGGAGTAGCCCTTGTCCTTGAGTAGGCGGATGGTGTTATCCGTAATCTCCCGTTCGGTTTTGCCGGTGTCTAAGAACGTTTTGTAGCCCTCGCAAAACACCTCACTGCGGGCGATCTCTTCCTCGCTTAAGGTAAGTCCTCCGTTTTTGGCGTTAACCAGCAGTTTTTCCTTTAGCTGTTCTGCAGCTGATTTTTTTGCTTCTTCCATCTGTGTCAGGCCTTTCCGGTCAATTTAATCCAAATCAACCTATCAGTATTATCAGTCGCGGATGGTATCATTGTTGCCGTTTCGTTTGCGTTTAGTACCAGATTTCCGCGCGAAATTTTACATTATATCTGCTTTAACCAACCGAGCAATGCACCATAATCCGGGCTGGGGGTACCGTTATCCACAACGTAGTCCGCGCTAGCAAGGTAAAAGGAGTCGCCTTGCTGGGCGGAGATGCGCTGCATCGCCTGCTCAAAGGTGAGGTTGTCGCGCGCAATAATACGCATCAGTCTGGCGCTTTGCGGCGCCATGACGACAATAATGTAGTCGCACAGGCTGTCAGCTCCGCTCTCAAGCAGCGTCGGCGCGTCAAGAATGACGAGCGTTTCCCCTTCCTGCTCGCATTGCGCAAGCATCTCGTTAATGCGTGCAAGGATGGCTGGATACAGTATGCCTTCGAGCTGTTTGAGCTTCTGTTTGTCGGAAAACACCACCGCTCCCAGTGCGCGGCGGTTTAGTGTGCCGCCCTCGTTTACAACGACCTGCCCAAACACATTCTGTATCTCGGCGAGGCATGGTGTACCCGGTAGCACCACCTCGCGCGCAACCAAATCCGCATCGATAATGCGATACCCGTTTTGTGTCAGCAGCTTTGAAACCGTCGTCTTGCCCGCACCGGTCGGACCGGTAAGACCTACAATAATCAGTTTACCCATTTCGCACCGCCTTTTGTCGACTATAGTTCAATTACGTCAAAACCGGCCGCGCGAAGCAGACGGTTATACACCGCAAGCCCGACACCGGTCTTTTTCGGTGCCCTTGCATAGACAATTGTTGCACCCTTTCGGTCAAGCTCACGCAGCGCGTCAAAAAGGTGTCTCGCCTGCGAGTCGGAATCATCCTGCGCGCCGTAGTTAACATAATCTATCGTCAGGTGTGGATTGTCTTCTTCAAAACAAAGGGCGACAGCGTCGGTTTTTGAGTTAACATAATTGTAGAACCGATCGTCTTCCCCCTCCACCATATAGACCTTTGCACGGGGTGCATAGTGCTTGTACTTCATGCCCGGGGAGCTGGCTTTCACCGCATCCGATACTCGGGCGAGCACCCCACCGTCTATGCCTACGGCACCGATAACCGCCTCGAGCTGCTCCTTGGTGATGACACCGGGGCGAAGGATAACCGGCGTGTCATTGGCCAGAGACAGCACGGTGGATTCTACACCCACACCGCATGCGCCGCCGTCTACAACCAGTGGGATTATGCCGTCCATGTCCTGCAGTACATGCTCCGCGGTGGTTGGACTGGGGCTGCCGGAACGGTTCGCCGACGGGGCGGCAAGTGGCACACCCGCAGCGCGGATGATGGCGCGAGCCACAGGATGAGATGGCATGCGCACCGCGACGGTATCAAGCCCCGCAGAGACGACATCGGGAACCGCCTTTGCGCGCGGAAGAATGATGGTTAGCGGTCCCGGCCAAAACGCCTCGGCAAGCATCTTCGCCTGCGGCGGCAGATGCTCAATCAGTGGCGTTAGGTCGTCGATATCGGCGATATGAACAATCAGCGGGTTATCCTGCGGTCTGCCCTTTGCGGCAAAGATAGCGCAAACCGCTTGTTCATCCAGCGCGTTTGCCGCCAGCCCATACACGGTCTCGGTGGGGATTGCAACGAGCGAACCCCCTGCAAGCAGACTGCCCGCCGCATCCACCAGATGCTGCTGGGGGCAATCCCTGTCTATATGAATCAGCTGTGTTTTCATCTGTATTACTGTTCCTCGCCCATATTCTTGAGCTTTTCCGCCTGATCGTAGGTGGTCAGCGCGTCAACAACCTCATCAATGTCTCCGTTTAAAATCTCGTCGATGCGATATAAGGTTAGTCCGATGCGGTGGTCGGTCACCCGCTTCTGGGGATAGTTATAGGTGCGGATGCGTTCGGAGCGGTCACCCGTGCCTACCTGCGAGCGGCGTTCCGCGGCAATCTCGCTCTCCTGGGCGCGCCGCTTATCCTCAAGCAAGCGAGACCTCAAAATCTTCATTGCTCGGTCCTTGTTTTTGTGCTGGCTGCGTTCATCCTGACACTCAACCACCAAGCCCGTTGGAAGATGGGTAATTCGGATAGCCGAATCGGTTTTATTTACGTGCTGTCCGCCCGCACCGCTCGCGCGGAAGGTAGCGATATCCAGGTCGCCGGGGGCAATCTCCAGCTCGACCTCCTCCGCCTCAATCAGCACCGCAACGGTAACGGTTGAGGTGTGGATGCGCCCCTGCGTCTCGGTTTCGGGCACACGCTGTACGCGGTGTACGCCGCTTTCATACTTAAAGCGAGAATACGCGCCGTCCCCCTCGATGCTGAAGCTAACCTCCTTAATGCCGCCAAGCTCGGTCTCGTTGACGTTAAGGATCTCCCACTTGTAGCGTTTCTTTTCGGCATACATGGTATACATGCGCATCAGCGAGTTTGCAAACAAAGCCGCCTCCTCGCCGCCCGCGCCGCCACGAATTTCGATGATAACGTTCTTGTCGTCGTTGGGGTCTCGGGGCAGAAGCAACATCCGAAGCTCATCGGTTAGGGTTTCGAGCCGTTGCTTGCTATCAACAAGCTGCTCCTCTACCATGGCACGGAAGTCCTTCTCGAGACCGCCCGCGTCGAGCATCTCTCTTGCTTCATCCAAATCCGCCTTTGCACTGGCGTATTCCTTGTACTTTTCCACAACGGGGGTAAGTGATTTATACTCCTTCATCAGCGACTTGTATGCCTCCTGATCGTTGGCAATACCCGGCTGCATCAGTCGGTCGTTTATCTCGTTATAGCGCTGCTCTACAAACTCCAGCTTGTCGTACATCATTCTATCGTCATGCCTTTCCGGTAATATATCGGTTTAAATTGTATTAAGTAACAAGCGCAGCTACTGCTCCGGCTCCCTGATTATCTTTTTTATGTTCTTTTCTATCTTCGCGCGGGCAACAAGCACCTCGCGCCCGCATTTTAGGCAGCGGATGCGAAAGTCCATGCCCGAACGGGTTACCAAGAAGCGCTTTTCCCCGCAGGGATGGTTCTTTTTCATCTCCAGGATGTCACCCGGACGAACGTCCACAGCCGTTACCTCCCCCCATCATATTTAGGCGCATAAACAATTATCATTTTCGATTATTATACCACTAAAATCAGTCATAAATCAAACCTTTTATCGGGTTGGCAATACGGTTTGTATTCCCGATTGGTTTGCTTGTGCGGCTATCTTTACCGTATTCGTCATAAGTTTATTTGATTTTTCGGTCTGCATCTGAATAAATTGGCGGGTTGTATATGCTGTTAATATGGCAAAGAGCGGACAGAATAATTGATGAATCACAGTATTTTATGAACACATCAAAACACAAAGGAGTAACCGTATGGATATCTTAATCAGAACCCGTTTTGATAGCGTTGAGCGTGCTGAGGCCTGCATCAAGCGCATTCGCGAATCAGAGTGCCCTGTTATGGAAATTAAGCTGATCGCACCGAAAAGCGAAGATGGTGATGAAAACTTCTTTGCTTTTGCGCCTGCCATTAACTCACAGTACCCCAACACAATGGGGGTTGGAACAACCGCATTCGTCATGCGTGGTGACGCAGGATATGCTGCGGGAGAGGGTGACCAGGACGATGATATACACAATCAGGATGCCGTCGTGGAGGTTGTTGCGCCCCAAGAGTCCAAAGAACGGGTTCGCAGCATCATCATCAATGCGGGTGGCAGAGACACGGTGGTTTTTTAACAGATCCGCGCATATTGCAGTTTGATGAAACAACCCATTCGCAGCCTTAAGCTCCTTTTTAGTAGAAATATCGCAGCCTCTCGGCCGCTCAAAAAGCCCAAACCATCCCCGTGTTGCCGCAAGCCGAGTATAAACACTCCAAACGGCAAGCGCAATGGTCTATTCCCCCTGCTAGTCATCATATAAATGTTGTAGCATTTATCTAGTAAATGTTCGAATCGACAAAGCAAACGCTTGAATTGACGGCTTTTGTGACGATTATGATGCGGACATTCTTAGATGACTGCGTACTACACAGCTTGTAATAGTCAATTGCCTTCGGACAAAGCCCACGGTTTGGTTTAAGAACAGTACAAAAAAATCCAGAACGTGTTTTCGCCCGATTGATTTAAATAGGAATACGGAAAAAATCCCTCTGCGTATTTAAGGCGTTTGACAGAGAGGCTTTACCGAGCAATTGATTCTTACCATGGGGAAAACAAAAATGGGAGGTCGCCGATAAATGAGCAGCTACAGGCCGGAGGGGCTACTATGGGAAAGCGCGGAAAACAGGCAGGGATTGCGCAGCCTTGCCGCACTTCAGGACGCGTATGCGCAGAATAAAACACTGGAAGCCCGCGCGGTGCTGTGTGACAATGAGCACAATCTAGTTGTAGATCTCGGGCTGATGCGCGGGATTATACCTCGTTGTGAAGGAGCAATTGGGATTGAGGACGGCAGCACGAAGGATATTGCCATTATATCGCGGGTAAACAAGGCAGTGTGTTTTAAGGTGACGGGCTTTGGTACCGATGACGGCGGCAACCCCATCGCCTATCTATCGCGCAGGATGGCGCAGGAGGAGTGCCGGCAGGAGTACCTAGCCCACCTGCGCTGCGGCGATATTATCCCTGCCAGAGTAACGCACCTTGAGCCGTTTGGTGCGTTTGTGGATGTGGGGTGCGGCATCTCGTCCTTGATTCCTATCGACAGCATCTCGGTGTCTCGCATTCGGCACCCCAGAGATCGCTTTCATTGCGGGCAGGATATCTTTGCGGTAGTACGCAGTATTGACGCGGTAGGTAGAATATGCCTAACCCACAAGGAGCTTCTCGGAACATGGGAGGACAACGCGGCATACTTTTCGCCCGGGCAGACGGTTGCCGGCATCATACGATCGGTTGAGGATTACGGGGTGTTTGTGGAACTCACACCGAATTTTGCAGGGCTTGCGGAGCTAAAAGACGAGGTATATGCGGGACAGCACGCAAGCGTTTACATAAAATCACTGCTCCCCGAGAAGATGAAGGTGAAGCTTATTATCGTTGATGCATTTGAACCGGGTTTTTATACACCCTCCTGCCATTACTATTTAACGGAGGGTCATATCGACAGATTCCGGTACTCCCCCGACAGCTGCCCAAAGCTGGTGGAAACTGTGTTCGAGTAACTGGTTGGTTTGCTCGGGTTGCAGCTACTGTTTCAGGCAGAAAATGCGCAAAAATTGCTAGAAAATTGACAATCTTTTCGTTGCGCTTTTCCAGTTGTGTGCGTTATAATAAAAAAAGCTCACCATAGAATTCCCTGCATGGGAGGCGGTAGAATGCACAAACTGACGTTCACAATGGAAAACTACCTCGAAGCAATCTTCGAGCTTTCTCTCGACGGCAAGGGCGCGCGCATCTCCGACATAGCCAAGCGACTGGGTGTAACCAAGGCAAGCACCACCAGCGCGATGAGCTCGCTTGCGGACAAAAAGCTTGTTATCTACGAGCCGTATAAGGAGATTTATCTCACCGCTAAGGGTCGGAATATTGCTGAGGCAACCTCCAAGAAGCATCAGACCATCCTTGCCTTTTTTACACAGGTGCTCCACATCGACCCCGTTACCGCGGACCTTGATGCGTGTGCCATCGAGCATGTCATCAGCACCGATTCGGTGCTCGCGATGAAGGAGTATATGGACGCCGTGCCCGAAACGCACTAAGCCCATTAAGCATAAAAACAGGACTGCATCATGGCGTTACCAAGGTGCAGTCCTTTTACGTTATTCTGTGAGCAAAAAGGTATTAGTAAGCCCATTTATTATGCAGCCAGCGAGAGAAGCTCGAGATTGCGTAGTTGATTACAAAGTATACCAGAGCAAGTATGCCGTACAGCATAAAGATCTGATCCACCCGGTAATACCGTCCCATCAGGATGGTGACCTGACCGGTGAACTCCTGAATTGCGACAACCGACCACAAGAAGCAGGTGTCCTTAATCACCGTCACAAACTGCGATACCAGTGCAGGAACCATGCTGCGCAGCGCCTGGGGCAGAATGACATTGATAAGCACCTGAACCGTATTAAAGCCCTGTGAACGCGCCGCTTCCCATTGCCCTTTGCCCACGGAGTTCAGACCGCCACGCACAATCTCGGCTATTGCCGCCGTCGTGAAGATGGTAAAGCTGACGATTCCCGCTTGCAGCGAGGGCAGGCGAAATGCGATAAAGACCACGTAGATCCACAACAGGTTGGGGATGTTTCGTACAACCTCAATGTATACCGCGGCAAGCTTACCCAATACGCCGCCGACCGAGCTTCTAAGCACACCCAAAACAGTTCCGAACACCATGCTTAGCCCGATTGAGATTACCGATATATATAAAGTAAGCTGTAAGCCCTTAAGCATAAACGCGATATTGTTTGGCGTAAACAGCTCTTTCATTGTATCCCAACTTTCCATGTTTATAGATTTCAAACGACAACAGTGCTTTTAGCGTGCAGCCGCAGCGCTTTTGCCCTCTTTTACCGGAGCAAACTTTGTGTTGTCCTCCATGCGTTTTGCAAAGGTGGCAAGCGGAAAGCAGATGATAAAATACAATATGCCCGCCGCAACATAAGCGGGACCGTAGTAAATGTTGCCGCTCGACCAGGATTTTGCGGTGAACATAATGTCGGCACCCGAGATGATGGCGACGACTGCGGTATTCTTAATAAGGTTTACCGCCTGCATCGTAAGGGGCGGCAGCATAATCTTTTGTGCCTGAGGCAGTATGATGTAGCGCATCGTCTGCCAATAGTTAAATCCCTGTGAATAGGCGGCCTCAAACTGACCGCGCTTAATGGAACCGATCGCGGAACGAACAACCTCTGATATGTAAGCACCGTGGTATATTCCCACGCCCAGTATGCCGATGGTGGTGACATCCAGAATGATGCCCAAAAGCGGAAGTCCGTTAAACAGGAAAAACACCTGAATAAGCAGCGGTGTGTTTTGAAATACCTCGACAAATATACGGGAGATGACCCGCAAAATACCCACAGAGGAGGTTGAAAACATACCGAATATAACGCCCAGCGCAAGTGCCAGGGTTAAGGCTCCCGCGGCAATCAGCAGGGTGTAGGCAAATCCCTGTGCAAAAACGGGCCAGTCCCGAAACAGCGCCTCCCATTTAAATAAGGCAAACGCCCCGGTAGCAGAAAACATGCGGTTCATCCCTTTCACATATAGCCTGACACAAGTCAATCTCCAATGGGTAGGGCTTAAGGCAGCGGGCGTGCAAATACCAACCTTCAATAATACAACAGATAGGTATACCGCATGAATAACGCGCCAAAAACCAAAAACGGAGAGTAACCTCTTGCTTTAATTAATTCAAAATTTGATGAATTACGAAAGAGGTTGTGATGGAACAGAATACAAAGATTAGTCAGTAAACGAACCAAAAACGGAACAAATTCGCCGTCTGACTGTTTGAAGCGCGTTTGGCGCCCCAACCAAAGCAAACGGCGAAGCCGTTACCATTCTACGCTAGCAATTAGCCTAGGTTCCACTTAGAGACAACGCCTGCTAGGGTGCCGTCAGCCTCTATTTCAGCGATGAAGCTGTCAAGATAAGCGGCAAGATCCTTTTTATCCAGCTTGCTTGCAATACCGTAATTCTGAGGCTTGAAGCCCTCTTCAAGAATCATGGTGCTGTCGTCAACATAGCCGAGCAGGATGGATTTATCTACGCTGAAGGCATCGATACGACCGGAAATCAGCGCGGTTTTCAGCTCGGGGTAGGAAGCAAACTCCGAGTATTTAAACGCGATTCCCTTTTCAGTCGCAAGCCCTTCGAGCGCGTCCTTGGTTGTTGCGGACTGTGCCACACCAACGGTTTTGCCATCAAGGTCTGCGATTTGGGTAGCACCCAGATCCTTCTTCACCAAAAATCCGATGGCGTCGGTGTAGTAGGGACGGGTAAAGTTGTACGAAAGCTTGCGCTCATCGGTAATGGTAAAGGTAGCGATAACAAAATCAACCTCACCGTTATCAATCAGCGGTCCGCGGGTGGCTGCGGTAACGCCCTGAATCTCGTAAGCATTCTCATCGCCCAAAAGGTCCTTTGCGATCAGCTTTACGATGTCGATCTCCATACCCTCGGTTTCGTTGGTATCGGGGTTGGTGTAGCCGAAGTTTGGCACGTCAATCTTGGTACCGACCTTCAGTACGCCGGCATCCACAATTGCCTGAAGCTCTGCAGGCAGCGTATCCCCCGCTGCTTGCGAAGAAGGTGTCTCGGACGACGGTGCGGGCTCTTGCGAGGAGGGCGCAACCGGTGCCGGCGCGCAGCCTGCAAATGCCGCTAGCAGCAGCAATCCGGCAAGTAACAATGATACTCTCTTTTTCATATTCATTCCATCCTTCCATATTTACAGTTGAGCCGGTTTTGGCTCTATGTTATCTAAGTATTTTACTTAGAAACAGTTTGGTTCGGTCGCTTGACGGGTTGTTAAAGAAGTGTTGGGGTGTCCCCTCCTCCACGATCTCGCCCTCGTCCATAAAGATGACGCGGTCGGCAACCTGCTGGGCAAAGCCCATCTCGTGCGTTACCACGACCATGGTGATATTATCTTTGGACAGCCCTACCATAACGTCAAGTACCTCTTGAATCATCTCGGGGTCGAGTGCGGATGTGGGCTCGTCAAACAAAATAATCTTCGGGTGCATATTCAGTGCGCGGGCGATCGCCACGCGCTGTTTCTGTCCGCCTGACAGCTGGGACGGGTAGCTGTTTGCCTTCTCGGAAAGACCGACGCGCTGCAGGTACTGCATGCCAGTCTCTACCGCCTGTGCCTTGCTTACACCTTGCACCTTGATTGGGGCAAGGGTGAGGTTCTCAAGCACGGTTTTGTGAGGGTAAAGGTTAAAGCTTTGAAAAACCATGGCGACAGACTGCCGCACCTTGGTAATGGGCGCATTGTGTGCGGTCATCTCAATACCGTCAACAAAAATACGACCTGCTGAGGGTTTTTCAAGAAAGTTCATACAGCGTATCAATGTGCTTTTACCTGAACCGGAGGGACCGATAACGACAAGCTTTTCACCCGTCTTAATATGTAGGTTGATGTTTTTGAGCACGTGCAGCTTGCCAAAGTGCTTATCGACGTTCTCCACTTTGATCATAGGTAAATCGTTCCTTTCCAAATAGCGATTCTGATGCAACCGCAATTCCCTGTAAAATGAAAAAATAATGACGTCCCAAGTACGTCATTACACCATTGTAATAATCCTGCGTTTAAAGCTTATAAATCATTAAATATTCTTTTTATTTATTATAATGCAATTTCTTTAGATTGTCCAGTCTTATTTTCAAAAAATATCCCCAAAAGTATAGCAAACACGTTGATGATATGCAGGAAAGCGAGATTGGTGTTGCACATGCTCGCTTTCCTGTTCCATTATTATTTATTATGGCGAAGGGTGTCTATCCCATAGATTAAAACTCGATTGTGACGTCTTATTCGGTATACTACCGCTAACAGAAAATATGAAGCCCAAACAAGACGCATAAAGGAATAATTATCAAGTAGCGCGTGGAGTTTGGGGATTGCAGCGCTCGACAAACCGACGGATGTTCTCTTCTTCCTTTTCTTTATCCACATTCGTCCTGCCAAGACGGTCGCACAGACCAATCAGCGCAATCTCTCCGATATCGGTGCACTGTTTCATTCCCTTGATATCTGCAAACGGCAACCCCTTTGCGACATACAGTATCTGCATGTGATACCGTACCATGCCGCACACCGCGTCGATAAACGCGTTGTCGTCCGTATAATGCGACAAGAACTCCCTAGCCAGCTTTTCGCCCGCTGTATCGTGGTCATATGCAGTGATTTTACCCTTTCGCACCTTGGTGGTCGCGGGCTTACCGGTATCATGCAGCAGCGCCGCCCACATCAACACACGTGCGTTTTTGCTTTGGCTTCTTACCTTGGCTGCCTCATCCACCACAAGCAGGGTGTGGTTCCACACGTTTCCCTCGGGATGGTGAACAGGGGACTGTTCGGTGGTCATCAGCCGCCCAAGCATTGTCAGCGGAAAACGGGAAAATTCAGGTCGCTGTGACAGATTGATAAGATATCGTGACGGCTGTTCATCCCCAAGCAGATGCTGCTCTATCTCTGCAAACAGGCGGTTACCTGTGCTCATCTGACTGTGTTTCGGGGGCAAGACCGAACACGGCGCGTGCGCTTTCTGACTGCGGGTCGTGCTTAATCTTTTTGGAGCGGAACGTACCGTCTTGCTTCTTTGCGTTTTTCGTGCTCTTTTGCTTGCTCTGTTTTGCCATGGCTGTTACTTCCCCTTTCCGACGTTGATAAGGCAGTATCGAATTAGCCCTTTCTGCGTTTTGTGTTTGGACCCAGTGCCTCTTTTCTGGCATTGTGCTGCTCGTTGATATACAGCTCCGAACCGGGTGTTGCGGCTTGCTGATTGCGAAGCTTTTTCTGACCGGATTTTGCGTCGGGATAGGTTTTGTTGTACATGTTACCCTCTTGCGGCATTTGATTCATCTCCCCTAATCTGTGATTGAACACCATTTCATTCTGTCCGTCCAGAATAGTATTTCTCCTGTGGGTTGCGATATTCTGCAACGTTTTTGATGGTGCAGCAAAAAAGGGAACGGTTTTTTATACCGTCCCCTTATAACGCGATGGCTATACAAGCTAAAACAAGATGCGCTTGCCGATTTTGCCACTGTCGTAGATGGCACAAACGATCTTTTGGGTTAACAGAGCCTCCTCGCCTGTGATTTCGGGCTGAGAACCGTTTTTGAGAGCCTGATAGAAGCCCGTAATCTGTTTGACGTGGCTGACGCCCCAATACTGCTTTCCGTCGCCGTAGTGAAAGGTGTCGTTTGGGTTGCGGTCGGCGATTAGCTGTCTTCCGTCAGTAAACGTAATGGTAGCCTTTTCCCCTGCCAGATTTGCCGTACCTTTCTGGCAATGAATCTCAATCTCTACGGGGGCATCGCAGCTGTAATAATTGGTGGCATAAAACGATGCGATGATGCCGTTTTGGTACTTGATTATACCCTCGGCGCAATCCTCGACCTCTATGTAGGTGTGGGCGCGGTTTGCAAGAGACGCATCTACATACTCAATCTCTCCGCCGATAAACCAGCGCATCAGGTCAAGGGTATGGATTGCCTGGTCTATGATGACGCCGCCGCCTTCCATCTCCCAGGTGCCCTTCCAATCACTCTTATTATAGTAGTCGTCCGAACGATCCCATGTCACCGACATCCGTGCCGCGTTAATTCTACCGAGCATACCGCTGTCCAGTGCGTTTTTAATCAGTGTTGAGGCGGGATTGTAGCGGTTTTGAAAGATTACCCCAAGGGTTACGCCGCAAGCCTTTGCGGTTTCAACCATCTCTACCGCGTCCTCGAACCGGATTGCCATGGGTTTTTCGGTTAGAACGTGCACCCCGTTTTGCGCGGCATAGATTGCCATGGGCGCATGCAGGTAGTGCGGCGTGCAAAGATGAACAACATCAAGGTGCTCGCTCGCAAGCATCTCGCGATAATCGGTATAAAACGCGCAGACACACTCCCTTGCGCGCTGCTCTGCAAGCTCCGGTTTCACATCGCATACCGCTACCAGCTCACATCCGTCAATATCCATGACCGACGACGCGTGCATGGGAAAGATATTGCCGCAGCCGATGATGCCAACTCGAATTTTGTTATTCATTGCAATTCTCCTTGTTTATGCCGTGTTATTATGGCTATGCCCACCACATACCGCCGGACTCCTCGGTGATCATCACCTGTTTTAAGAATGCGATTGCCTTACTCAACCCTTCGTCGGGACTCATCAGGCTATCTTCATGCTCGATGCTCACCACATAGTCGTAGCCGACCATGCGCAGGGCACTCATAATGTCCCGCCACAGCTGATGGTCGCTGCCATAGCCCACCGTGCGAAATATCCACGAACGGGCGTTCTCGTTGCCGTAGTGTCCGGTATCCAGTACGCCGTTAAGCGCGGTGTTGTAGGGGTCAATCCTTGTATCCTTAGCGTGGAAGTGAAAGATGCAGTCCCCAAGCTCGCGGATGACGCGAACCGGGTCCATGCCCTGCCACAATAGATGGCTCGGGTCAAGGTTTGCGCCAATCTCCTCACCCACCGCAGCGCGCAGCCGAAGCATGGTTGCAGTGTTGTATACGCAAAAGCCCGGGTGGGGCTCAAGGGCAATCTT
Organism: Bacillota bacterium; assembly: GCA_023413185.1. Classification (GTDB taxonomy): domain Bacteria; phylum Bacillota; class Clostridia; order Oscillospirales; family Ruminococcaceae; genus Acetanaerobacterium. The sequence continues at coordinate 10,420 of JAEZQD010000077.1, read as the reverse complement.
GGTAACGCCATGCTCACGCGCAAACGTGACGAACTCCCTCCAATACGGAATGAGCACCTCGTTCCACTGCCACTCCAGCACCTTTTGGTAATCCTCCGGCCACGGGCAGGTAACCCAATTGGGGTACTGGGAATGCTCGCTGTCACCCGGACAGCCGGAGAAGGTGTTGATTTGGGCAACGCCCAGTTTTTCGGCGAGCAGCACGCAGTCACGCATCTCTGCATCGAAACGTTTTGCCACCTCTTTGTCTGGGTGAACGGGGTTTGCGTGCACCGACAGCGCAGAAATCTGCAAGCCATAGTGCGTAATGGTATCCAAAAACGCTTGTAGTGCGCCTTGGTCGCGAAGCAGAACCGCAGGGTCGCAGTGCGCCGTACCCGGGTACCCGCCGCAGCCAATCTCAACCATCTGCACGCCCTTATCCTTAAGGTAAGCAAGCGCCTCATCCAGAGGTTTTGCGCCAAGCAGCACCGTAAATACTCCCAATTTCATATTAACCACCCATCCCTCTCCTAAGAATAACCGTAATACTACGTAAAATCAACCCAAAGTAAGCTTTTTGCAGGCAGCTTGCGCAATAATCCGTAGATTATCGCACCAATCAGTTAAAAATTCTGTGTGATATAGCGCATACTTCTTGTAATATCCTCAATGCCGTCGGGCGACGGAAAATCGTTTTCCACCAGTATGTGCGGGATGTTCAGTTCGCGCGCAAGGTCGTAGAAGCGTTTGCAGGGTGCCGTACCCTCCCCGATTGCACAGGGCGTTGCGTTTGTCCCATCCTTCAGATGGATGATAGAGATCCGCGCGCGGTGCTTGCGCATAAACGCGGCAACGTTTTCCCCCGCGGTGTGTGCCCAAAAGGTATCGAGCTCCAGCATGGTTTGGGTGTCGCTGAGCAAAACGTCGATGGGTCTAACCCCTTCCACGGCTTCAAACTCCGGCACATGGTTGTGGTACACAAGGTTTAGTCCCGCCGCTTTGACCCGAGGTATGAGTGCGTTAACGCGCGATGCAAGCACATCGATATCGCTTTTTGACTGGAAGGTGTAGTTAGGGATTACCGCATTGCGGCAGCCGATTGCATTGAGATAGCTGAGCACCTGATCCGTTTTTGTCTCAAGCTCATCAATACCGATGTGTGCGCTGCATACCGTAAGCCAGTTTTCCTTTAGCAGCGCGGAAATTCTTTCGGCTGACAGGTCGCCAAACCCCGCAAACTCCACCCCGGTGTAGCCAACCCTTGCAACCTTTTCAAGCGTTGCGGCAAAATCTTGTTTTAATTCTTCCCGCAATGTATATAGCTGAAGCAACAATTGTCGTTTCACTGTATGACCCCCTGTTTATCGTTTCATTCTTTTTACAGCGTGAAGTAGGCTTACTCAAATACAACGGGTTTGCCTGTTTTAGATGATTCGTAGATCGCCTCGAGGATTCGGGTGACGGCAACCGCCTGCTCGGGCAGAACGACGGGTGGTGTGCCGCTTATAATGGCGTCGTAAAACCCCTTTGCCTCCAGATCCTCCGGGTTTGCACTCGTTCCATCGAAAAAATCGACCTTGCCAGCATCCAAAGCGGGGACCTCGGTTACGAGCGTATTGTTTTTGACATAGTTTAGCCTTAATCCGTCGCGCATATCGGCGCCCGCCTTAGTCCCGCACAGGGTGGTTTTTGCCTCACCCACATCCAGACTGTTGAGCGCCCAACTTGATTCCAGCACAATGGATGCCCCGTTTTTCATGGTGATAAAACCAAAGGCGGAGTCCTCTACGGTGTATTCGCTTGGATCCCAGTCACCCCACGCATTGGCGGTCTGTGTTTGGTCACCCAGCTTCTTGTAAACGCTGCCCATTACCACCTTCGGCTCGTAGTTGTTCATCATCCATAGCGTCAGGTCCAGTGCGTGAGTACCAATGTCAATCAGGGGGCCTCCGCCCTGCTCGTATTCGTTGAGGAATACGCCCCAGGTGGGAACCGCTCTGCGCCTGATGGCATGCGCCTTTGCGAAGTATATCTCGCCCAGCTCACCGTTTTCGCACGACCGTTTTAGGTAGATGCTGTCGGCGCGAAAGCGGTTTTGATAGCCGATCGTAAGCACCTTTCCCGTTTGCTTTGCCGCCTCTAGCATCCGCTGTGCGTCGGCTGCAGTTTTTGCCATCGGCTTTTCGCACAGAACATGCTTGCCTGCATGAAGGCTGTCTATTGTAATATCGGCATGGGAGCGGTTTGGGGTCAGCACATGAACCGCAGTAATGCGCTCATCGCGCAAAAGCTCTCTGTAATCGGTATAAACGCGGGCGTCAGAGGTGCCGTACTGCTTGCATGCCTTTTGCGCGCGCGGTTGTTCAATGTCGCAAAACGCAACCATATCAATATTCCCAAGCCTTTTTAACGCGGGCATATGCTTATTGTTCGCGATTCCGCCACAGCCTATAATACCAACCCTTATCCTGTCTTCCATTTGAGCCTCCCAATATCTCTTTTGTAATCGATTACTTTGTGTCCCAATAAAAAACCGATTGGCAAACAATCGAATGACCACATACTACCACAGCTTAATTCGAATATCAAGTGTTATGTACAAAATATACGCAAGTTAAATTGCCTGATATTTTGCAGGATTATTATGATTTTAACACAAAACAGCTCATATGCTATTGCCTTTTGCCCCAAAAGATGATACGATACTTTTTAAGTTGTAAACGATTTCATGTCATGGAGGTCGATCTGCTTATATGGCTACGTTAAAGGATGTCGCAAAACTGGCAGGCGTTTCTGTTGCAACGGCATCTCGGGTGCTCAACAACAACAAGAACGTATCGCCCGAAAACCATCAGGCCATTATGCAGGCGATGAAGACGCTGAACTATTCGCCAAACTATCTTGGCAGAAATCTGCGAATGAGCAGCAGCAAGAAGATTCTTGTACTGCTGCCCACACTGACGAATCAGTTCTATTCCCGTGTTGCGCTGGGTATTGAGGATGTCGCCCAGGAGAATGGCTACAACGTGATTATCGGTTCTACGCACGGGGACCACGACGTGGAAGACAACTACATCAACATGCTGTTTACGCGTCTGGTGGATGGGATTATCTTTTTTTCAACGATGCAGAGCACCAACCGCTTAAATGAGATAGCGGCAATGCACCCCATCGTGCAATGCTGCGAGTTTAAAAAAGGCATAAACGCCTCTCGCGTGAGCATTGACAACAAGGTTGCGGCTTACGATGCGGTTAAGCATCTGCTTGATTGCGGACACAAAAAGATTGCGTTAATCGCGGCAGGCGCGACACACGCAACCTCGCTTGAACGCACCGAGGGTTATGCGACGGCACTGGCGGAGGCGGGGATTGCCTTGCGTGCCGACTACATACTGCACGCCGACTACAGTACCTATCGCGCAATGCATGCGTGTGAGCATCTGATGAAGCTACCCGATCCCCCCACCGCTATCTTTACTATCTCGGACAGCATGGCGCTTGGTGCTTTGAAAAAACTGAGCCAGCTTGGGATACGGGTATGCGAGGACGTTGCCGTAATCGGCTTTGACAACACCAGCATTACCGAGTACTACTCGCCATCCATCACCACCATCTCGCAGCCGCGATTTGAGATGGGCAAAACAGCGATGGAGCTGCTGCTTAAAAAGCTTGGGGATGTAAACTCCCCCACCGAGTTTATTACGATGCCGCACCAGCTGATTGTTCGGCAGTCCACCGTAAAGGACGCGCCGCTTGTATTCACTCACACTTAAAAGGTCTTTAATTTAACAACAACACCTTTCGATACTTCTTGTTTTAGCAAAAGGGTCATGCGGGCTTTGCACAGCTTCGCATGACCTTTTTGTGTTGTGACAATTGCCTATCCACAAAAGCAATGATATAATGTGGTGTACGATTACGTAAAGGAGAATTATGCCATGACAAAGCAAACGCCCTTTTCACCTGCTGATATTCTACTGCCTGAGGTTAGTGACATTACAAAATGGAGCGTTGTTGCTTGTGACCAATATACCTCCGAACCGCAGTATTGGAAAGCTACCGAAGAATATGTGTGTGACGCTCACTCGTGCTACCATTTGGTTTTTCCCGAGCTTTACCTGCACGGCAACGATTTTAACACCCGCATTGCGCGGATTAACGAGCATATGAACCGATACATACAAGACGGTGTATTTCGCGAGATCCCCGACAGCTTTGTGTACGTGGAGCGCACGGTAAAAAGCGGATTAACCCGCAAGGGCATTATGGGCAAGATTGACCTGCTGGCATACGATTACTCCAAATGCTCCCAAAGCCTGATTCGCGCGACCGAAGGCACAGTGGTGGAGCGCATCCCTGCACGGGTATCTATCCGCGAAAATGCGCCGCTTGAGCTGCCCCACGTGATGCTGCTGATTGACGATCGCACCGACAGCGTGATAGCACCGCTCACACAGCAGATAGACCGCATGAAGCCGCTGTATCACTTTGACCTGATGCAGGGCGGCGGGACGATTCGAGGGTATCAGGTCCCCAAAGACCTGCATGGCTCGATTGAACAGGCACTTGCCTTACTGTGTGAACAGGACGCGTTTGACAGCCGCTACGACGTTAGCGGGCGCGCTCCCCTGCTGTTTGCGGTGGGCGACGGAAACCACTCCCTTGCCGCGGCAAAGGAATGCTATAACCGCATAGCCAGCACCCTTTCGCCCGAAGAAGCGCTTCGCCACCCCGCAAGGTATGCGCTGGTGGAGGTGGTTAACCTGCATGATGAATCGCTCGAGTTCGAGGCGATTCACCGCGTGGTGTTCGGCGTAGACCCCGAGCAGATGCTCGATACGCTGTTTGACTACTACGATTGCGCCTACGGTTCGTCCTGCGGGCAGGTGTTTGGATTTGTTACGCCCGAACGCGCGGGCACGGTAACGGTGAGAAACCCCAAAAGCAACCTTGCTGTGGGTACCCTGCAGGCATTTATTGACGACTATGTCTCCCGTCATGGCGGAGAGGTGGACTACATCCACGGCGAGGACGTGGTACAGCGACTTGCAAAGGAGCCGGGCAACATCGGCTTTGTGCTGCCCAGCATGTCCAAAACCGAGCTGTTTCGCACGGTTATTCTCGACGGTGCGCTGCCTCGCAAGACCTTTTCGATGGGCGAGCCCAGTGAAAAACGGTTTTACCTGGAAGCAAGAAGGATAAAATAGCAAACACTCTGCACTAAAACAAAACAGAACAAGATACGGTCTATGCCGTAGTTTAATGTGTTCATTGGGAGTATAACGGTGAATAATACTAAAAAGGAATCATTCTCGCTCGTTTCGGTGTTTATAGGCTATACCATATTTGGTTTTAGTTTTCTTTTCTCCAAACGCGCGTTAGACCTAACCAGCCCGTTTATTCTGCTGGGCTTTCGGTTTCTCGTGGCGTTTTTGGCACTCAATACCATTATTGCGGTGAAAAAAATACCAATCAAGCTGATAAAGCCCCAGTTTGGAATGCTGCTACTGCTTGGGCTATTTGAGCCTGTCATCTATTTTATTGCGGAGAATTATGCCGTCACGCTCATTTCCACCTCGATTATCGGCACGGTCATTGCGATTGTCCCTGTAATCAGTGTAACACTGGGCTTCATCTTTCTTGGCGAACGGGTAACGCCGTTACAGATTGTGTGGACCTGCTTTTCGGTTGTGGGAATCTTTATCACCACCCTTGGGCAGAAGGTTGAGAATTTCAACTGGCTGGGCTTTCTGCTTGCGTTGCTGGCGGTACTTGCAGCCGCAATGTACAACGTACTAAGCCGCAAGATATCGGTGCAGTATAGTGCCGTTGAGCGTACCTACATTATGTTTTTAATGGGCAGCGTTGTGTTTCCGATTTTGGGGCTGATTGAGTACCATAGCAATATGCAGGCGCTGTTAGTACCGTTGCGCAGTGTCGATTTTTGGGTATCGGTGTTGTTCCTTGGGGGTGTGTCGTCGGTGGCTGCGTATCTGCTGCTCAACTACGCCATTACCCACATCAGCATTGCAAAGGCGTCTATTTTTGCAAATATCACCACGGTAATCTCCATCTTCGCGGGCGTGCTTATCCTGAAAGAATCATTCGGGGTATTTCAGATTATCGGCTCGGCGGTTGTTATCTTAAGTGCTTATTTTGTAAGCAGACCGACCAAAACGTTAACTGCAAGCGCTTCGCAATCCATCAAACCATAACTGAATAAACACCTATTAATACGAAGTCCCGTTTGAAGAAACAGGGCTTCGTATTGCTATATTGTTTGTTATTTCAACTATTGCATCATTCAATTATTTGTGGTATTGTTTGCATGAGGTGATGAGATGAAAACAGCCGTAGCGATGGAACTCAGGGAGTCGCTCCGGGTTTTGACCCGACATCTGGAGCTGTTGGGGCGCGACCCGTGCTGCGAGGGCATAACCCTTACCCAATGTCACGCGATTGTCGAGATAGGGCGCAGCCAAGGCCTGATGCTCAAACAGCTTGCCAGTATCCTTATGCTGGACACCAGTACGGTGAGTAAAGCGGTGGAAGGGCTGGTGCAAAAAGGGCTGCTTGAGCGAATACCAGCAGACTCGGATAGGAGAAGCGTAACTATCTCGCTGTCTCAACAAGGGCGGGTGCTGTTTGAGCAGATTGAGCAGGATATGAGCAATCGCTTTTCCCGAATACTAAAAACTGTAACCGATGAGGACTGCGTAAAGATGGTGCATGCACTCAACACGTTAAACGTCGCCTTTGAACTTGATAAACAGGAGGAATAGGGATGCAAAGCAAGGAGTATTTTGACACGATTGCCGGAGACTGGGATACAATGCAGCGCGCGTTTTTTTCTGATGAGGTGCGAGAAACCGCGTTTCGTCTTGCAGAGGTTGAGCCCCATTCGACCGCCGCAGATATCGGCTCCGGCACCGGGTTTATCACCGAAGGTCTGCTTACACATAAGATTAACGTATATGCCGTAGACCAATCGCAGCAGATGCTTGATTTACTCAAGCAAAAGTTGCAAAGCAAGGGGCATATTACCTGCGTTGTGGCGGACGGCGAAAGTATTCCAATACCAGACCAGCAGGTAGATTATGTGTTTGCAAATATGTACCTTCACCATACGCAAAACCCGTTAGCCGCCATCAAGGAGATGTATCGCATTTTGAAACAAGGCGGAAGGCTAGTGATAACCGACCTCGATGCCCATAACCACATATTTTTGCAAACACAACAGCATGATGTATGGCTTGGCTTTGAGCGCAATACAATAAAACAATGGCTTACCGACGCGGGGTTTACCCTTGCAGAGGTAACCTGTGTGGGCTGCGATTGCTGCGCTGATTCACTTGATTCCGATGAGGCGGCACGCATCAGTATATTCGCGGCATTGGGCGAGAAATAAGTGCTTTTGAAGGAGCACAAATGACTAAGTATCGAAGCATAATCGAAAGGAGTATATGACATGAAGGTTTTACTCATTAACGGAAGCCCGCACAAAAACGGCTGCACCTACACGGCTCTGTGTGAGGTGCAAGGCGAGCTTGAGAAGGCGGGACTTGACACCGAGCTTGTGCACATAGGCAGCGAGCCGATAAACGGCTGTACCGGCTGCGGCGGTTGTTCAAAGACAGGACGCTGCGTATTTGACGACGCCGTCAACCGCATGCTTGACCTTGCGGATGGTGCAGACGGTTTTGTATTCGGCTCCCCCGTACACTACGCCGGTGCCGCGGGCAAGCTTGTATGCCTGATGGACCGCATGTTCTATGCGGGCAAGAACTTTGAAAACAAGCCTGCCGCCTGTGTGGTAAGCGCGCGCAGAAGCGGCACTACCGCCGCGTTTGACCAGCTGATTAAGTACTTTACCATCCGCAGCATGCCGGTGGTGTCCTCGAACTACTGGAACGGCGTGCATGGCTTTACCCCGGACGACGTGCGAAAGGACGAAGAAGGGATGCAGACGATGCGCCAGCTCGGGCGGAATATGGCTTGGCTTCTGCACTGCATCGAGGCGGGAAAAAAAGCGAATATCCCCCTGCCTATGAATGAACAAAGGGTTAGGACTCACTTCATCCGTTAAACTAATATAATAAACCAAAAACCCGTGCAGCATGAAACTGCACGGGTTTTGTATTGAAGCAGCATGTTTACAGGCTCATACCAAGCTCGATTGCCTTGATGTTGCTCTCCATAAGCTGCGCCTTTTTGGGCGGAACACATTTTGTAAGCGACTTTTTGACCGCATCCAGAGATGCGAATGCGCTCTCTTTGATGATCTTGCCAAGAACGATCATATTGGCAAGACCATGCAGGTCTTTTTCGTCGGCAAGCGCCGTTGCGTCCACATAGAATGCCGAGACATCGGTTCGCTCGCATTTTTGTGAAATCAAGGAGCTGTCAATCACGACAATTCCTCCCGGCTCAACCGTGTCGATGAACTTTTCGTAGGACGGTCCGTTCATGACGCCAAGTACGTTGGGGCTCAATACAAGCGGCGAGCCAATCGGTTCTTTTGAGATGCACACGCTGCAGTTGGCGGTGCCGCCGCGCATCTCGGGACCATAGGAGGGGAGCCAAGAGATCTCCTTCTCCTCGATAAGACCCGCATACGCCATAACCTTACCCGCAAACAGGATTCCCTGTCCGCCAAAGCCCGCAAGCAGGATGTTGAAGTTATCCATTACAGTGTGCCCTCCTCTGTTCTGTCCATATACACGCCCAAAGGATAGTAGGGCATCATGTTCGCACGGAGCCAATCAAACGAATCTGCGGGAGAAAGCCCCCAGTTGGTCGGGCAGGTGGAGAGAACCTCCACAATTGTAAAGCCCTTTTTGTCTATCTGCGCCTGAAATGCCTTTTTGATAGCCTTCTTCGCATTGCGCACATTGGGAACGTTGTCTACCGATACACGCTCGGCATAAGCAACGCCGTCAAGGGTAGAGAGCATCTCACACACACGGATGGGATGACCTGCCGAAGCAACGTCACGTCCGTATGGTGAGGTCTGTGTCACCTGTCCCGGCAGTGTGGTGGGCGCCATCTGTCCGCCCGTCATACCGTATATGGCGTTGTTGACAAAGATAATCGTAATGTTCTCGCCTCTTGAGGCGGCGTGAACGGTCTCGGCGGTGCCAATAGCGGCAAGGTCGCCGTCGCCCTGATAGGTGAAGATGACACCCTCGGGCAGCGCGCGTTTTAATCCGGTTGCCACCGCGGGTGCTCTGCCGTGGGGTGCCTGCACCATGTCGCAGTTAAAGTAGTCGTACGCCATAACGGCACAGCCTACCGGCGCCACACCCACCGCTTTGCCCTCTGCACCCAGCTCATCCAACACCTCGGCAACCAAGCGATGAATAATGCCGTGGGTACAGCCTGGGCAATAATGAAACGGCGCGTCTGCAAGCGCCTTTGGTTTTTCAAATACGACAGCCATCAGTTGGCACCTCCCGCTAGTGTAATAATCTGCTTGAGCACCTCGTCGGGGGTAGGAATGACGCCGCCGGTGTGACCAAAAAAGGATACCGGTTTTGCACCGTTGACGGCAAGGCGAACATCTTCTACCATCTGCCCCATGCTCATCTCGACACACAGAAAATGGTTTACCCTTTGTGCTGCGGCGGCAATCTCCTTTTCGGGGAAGGGCCACAGGGTGATGGGACGAATTGCGCCGACCTTAATGCCCTGCTCACGCGCGGTTTTCACCGCACTTCTTACAATACGCGAGGTTGCTCCATAAGAAACCACCGCAATCTCGGCGTCGTCCATCATAAACTCCTCGACGAGCACCTCGTTTTGCTTTATCTTATTATACCGCTCAAACCGCTCCACCACATGGTTTTCCAAATCCTGCGGCTTTAAATAGAGAGAATTGACTACATTATGCGGTCGCTTGCCGCCGTGACCGTTTGAAGCCCATGGTTTTTCGACCTTGGTAACCTCGGCGTTCTCGGGGAACTCCACCGGTTCCATCATCTGCCCAAGCATACCGTCGGCAAGAATCATAGCCGGTACGCGGTATTGGTCCGCCTTGTCAAACGCCCGAAACAGCATGGTAACCATCTCCTGCACGGTGGATGGTGCGTAGACAATCAGCTGAAAGTCGCCATGACCCAGCGCCTTTGTCGCCTGCCAATAATCCGCCTGGGACGGCTGAATTCCGCCAAGACCCGGACCGCCGCGCTGCACGTTGATGATAACGCACGGAAGGTCGGAGCCCGCAATGTAGGATATGCCTTCGGACTTTAGGCTGATACCAGGCGAGGATGAGGAGGTCATTGCACGAACACCGGCAGCGGCAGCCCCCAGCACCATGTTAATGGCAGCAACCTCAGACTCTGCCTGCAGGAATGTTCCGCCAATCTTGGGCATGCGCTTTGCCATATATGCCGAAAGCTCGGTTTGGGGTGTAATCGGGTAACCGAAAAAATGACGG
>JAEZQD010000017.1 GCA_023413185.1 Bacillota bacterium | reverse complement strand
AGCGCAAGCGCGGTGGTAACGCATTTAAAGCCCACCCCGCCGCATTCCACCACGGCAAGGTAGGGTTCTTTGTGAATCAGCTTTCCTTTTACACTATACAGCATGGTTTACACCTTTCTGTCGGGTGCGACGTACCGCTATCTGCGCGAAGGCAGCCCCATAAGCCGCGAGCCGGAGGTGTGCGCGTGGCAGATGGCAATCGCCAGCGCGTCGGCCACGTCGTCGGGCTTTGGCACGCACTCCAGCGCAAGCAGCACCCGCGTCATCTCCTGCACCTGTTTTTTTACCGCCTTGCCGTAGCCCACAACCCCGAGCTTTACCTGCAACGGGGTGTATTCGAACACCGGCACCCCGCAGTTTACCGCCGCAAGCAGGATAACCCCGCGCGCTTCGCCCACCGCGATGGCGGTTTTTTGGTTGGTGGTAAAAAACAGCTCCTCCACCGCCACCGCGTCGGGGCGGTAGGTCTGTATCAAGGCGGTCACCCCGTCGTAGATCTGTTTAAGCCGAAGCGTAAACGGCGTACCCGCGTCGGTGGTCACCGCGCGGTAATCGATGGTCTTAAACCGGTTTGCGGTGTAATCAATCACGCCGCAGCCCACAATGGCGTAGCCGGGGTCGATGCCTAAAATGACCATCCGCGTCCCTCCGATAAATTGTTCTAAATCACTATTATACCACAAACGCCTTAGGTTTGTGTTGAATTGTCGCGCAATAATTTCATGCGGCAGCACACAACCGAGCAAAACGAATCTGCCTGTATCCCGCTTTGCGGCGACCGAGCCAAACAGGTAAAGCAAATTCGCACCCACGCCCTATGTGCATCGTGCAATGCCACACCGCAAAACGCCGCCATTATTTTTGGGGTGGCAAATTGGTATTATTATACCATAGCCGCACACGCCGGCGCAACAAAGCTTGCCGTTCCCGCGCATGCGCAAGGCGACCGTTTTCCCCTTTTTTATTTACGTAATATTTACAAATTGTCGGGGCGTATTTGTGCCGAGTGCACAAAGATTGTCCGCGCTCTGCACACACCGCCAAAAGGGACTTGCTTTTGCGCACAAAATGTACTATAATTCCCTTTGTCGCCTAAAACGACATGCACAAAACCGCAACTGAATACTGTATTTGGACGATTAGCTCAGCTGGTAGAGCATCCGCGTCACATGCGGAGGGTCGTGGGTTCGAGTCCCTCATCGTCCACCAGGGGTGCTGTCTTCGCAATAGTGGGGGCGGCATTATTTTTTGCGTAAAAAACGAAGAGCCAGGGCTATGCCATAAAGTCAACCTCGTCATTTCTGCGTGTTATCATTATACCTTTTAAAACCGCCGTGTTTGTGGTAGAATAAAGAAGTTGTCATTATGAAACGATACCACTTTTTTCGGACATCTTTAAACCTATTTTACTATATCAGACAGGAAGGACCGATTTGACCTATGCAGTACCAGTTTTCGGACAAGATATCGTCCTTGCAGCCGTCGGCCATTCGTGAGATTTTAAAGTTCACCGCCGACCCCGAGGTGATTCCGTTTGCGGCGGGCAACCCCGCGCCCGACGCGTTCCCCGTACAGCTGATTGCCGACATTACGGCGGACATCTTTGCGTCGCAGCCCATCGCCGCGCTGCAGTACAGCCTGACCGAGGGCTACCCGCCCCTGCGGGAGCTGCTTAAAACCATGCTAAAGCAGCGGTACGGCGTGGGTCGTGACACCGACGAGCTGATCTGCGTTTCGGGTGCGCAGCAGGGCATTGAGCTTGCGTGCAAGGTGCTGTGCAACGAGGGCGACGCAATTATCTGCGAGCGCCCCACCTTCATCGGCACCATCAACTCGTTTAAATCCTACAACGCGCGGCTTATCGGCATCGACGCCGTGGGCGACGGGCTGGACCTTGATAAGCTGGAAGAGGCGCTTAAGCACAACACGGTGCGCTTAATCTATGTCATCCCCAACTTTCAAAACCCGAGCGGCCGCACCATGAGCCTTGAAACAAGAAAGGGAGTATACGCCCTTGCCAAGCGGTACGGCACCATGATTTTAGAGGACAACCCCTACGGCGACCTGCGCTTTGCAGGCGAGGACATCCCCTCCATCAAGAGCTTTGACGAGGACGGTATTGTCATCTACTGCGGCAGCTTCTCCAAGGTGCTTTCGCCGGGGCTGCGCGTGGGCTACGTGCTGGCACCCTCCCCCGTGGTGCAGAAGATTGTGGTGGCAAAGCAGGCATCCGACGTACACACCTCCATCCTCTCGCAGATGATCTGCGCGCAGTTCTTAACCCGCGTCAGCTTTGATGAGCACATCGCCCGCCTGCGTGAGATCTACCGCAAAAAGAGCGCGCTGATGCTGGGTGGCATGGACAGCGGCTTTGGCGGCAAGGTGGCGTACACCCGCCCCGAGGGCGGACTGTTTTTGTGGTGCACACTGCCCGAGGGGTCTGATATGATGGGCTTTTGCCGCGAGGCGGTGCAGCGTAAGGTCGCGGTTGTGCCGGGCAGCGCGTTTATGCCCGAAGCGGGCGACCAAACGGTGTCGTTTCGCATGAACTTCTCCACCCCCACCGACGAGCAGATTGTAAAGGGCGTTGCCATTCTATCCGATCTGATTGCCACAACGTTTTAAAGAAAGGCGCGGATAAATACGATGCAGGAGAATAGCTCCCCCGCAAAAAAGAAGGTCATATTCAGCGGAATACAGCCCACCGGCGTATTTACGCTCGGCAACTATATCGGCGCATTGCGCAACTGGGTAAAGCTGCAGGAGGAATACCACTGCATCTACTCGGTGGTAAACATGCACGCCATTACGGTGCGGCAGGACCCCGCGCTGCTTCGGCAGCAGACCTTATCCTCCTACGCGCTGCTGCTTGCCTGCGGGCTGGACCCGCAAAAAAGCCTTGTGTTTATACAAAGCCATGTGCCCGCGCACGCACAGCTTGCCTGGGCGCTTGGGTGCAACGCACAGTTCGGCGAGCTTTCGCGCATGACGCAGTTTAAAGACAAAAGCCAAAAGCATGCCGACGACGTGAACGTGGGTCTGTTCACCTACCCCGTGCTGATGGCGGCGGACATTCTGCTGTATCAGGCGGACCTTGTGCCGGTGGGTGTAGACCAAAAGCAGCATCTCGAGCTTGCGCGCGACATCGCCCTGCGCTTTAACGGGCGGTTCGGCAACACCTTTGCGGTGCCGGACGGCTATATTCCCAAACTCGGTGCGAAGGTGATGAGCCTGCAGGAGCCGACCAAGAAGATGAGCAAATCGGACGACAACCCGAAATCGTTTATCTCGATACTTGACGCGCCTGAGTTGATTGTAAAAAAGTTTAAAAGCGCCGTGACCGACAGCGACTCCCGCGTATGCTACGCCGAGGGCAAGGACGGCATCAACAACCTCATGACCATCTACTCGATTGTAACGGGCAAGGAGCTTGACGAGATCGAGCGCGAGTTTGACGGCAAGGGCTACGGCGACTTTAAGCTTGCCGTGGGCGAGGCGGTTGCCGAGCACCTGCGCCCAGTGCGCGAGAACCACGCCCGCCTAATGCAGGATAAGGCGTATCTTGAGCAGTGCTACACCGAGGGTGCAAAGAAGGCGGCACAGTTTGCCCAGCGCACGCTCGACAAGGTGTACCACAAGGTCGGGTTTGTGAAAAATCCGTTTTAATCACAAAAAAACCCAGAGTTGATTGCGGGCTGTCTTCGAGACGGCCCGCTTTATTATGCCCGCACCTTTCTTTTACCCGAAGCATTACATCTCCCTGTCAGAAGCGGTGACAAAAGCTTTGCAAAACCTTGCACATCAAATCGCCTCTCGATTATTCAAACATTACTAAATCAAAAACAAGAATAATAACGCCTCTACTATCAATACTAACTACGGGGTTTGTGTCTTACCACTACATCCTACCTTCAAACCCCTTTTTAATGATTTGCGAAGGGAGTTTTATTATGTCTCAACTAAACCATATGGAGCTGCAAAACCTAAGGCATCTAATCGGCTCGCACGATACCTCGATGCAGAAAATGCAAACCTACGCACAGCAGTGTCAGGACCCGCAGCTTAAGCAGTACTTTGAAAAATCCGCACAGGACGCACAGCAAACCAAGCAAAAGCTGATGTCATTCTTAGCTTAATAAGGAGGAAAAACACGCATGCTACAGGATAAAGTGATGGCCAACGACGCGCTGAGCGGTGTAAAAAGCAGCTTGACGTTTTACGCAAATGCCATTTCGGAGTGTTCCAACCCCAACCTGCGTTCCACCATCCAGCAGATTAGAAACAGCTGCGAAACCTCACAGTTCGAGCTGTATCAGCTTGCCCAGCAAAAGGGGTTTTATCAGCCCGCAACCATAGCGCCCGACCAAGAGGTTCAAGAGATTAAAAGCCAGCTGCAGGGCGGCTAGTGATACGGTTCCTTCAAACAAATTTAACGTTTTAGCCTAAGTGATTAAAGGGAGTGCGGCAGAAAAATGCCGCATTCCCTTTTGTTCTTGTGCGCAAACCCCTGTGGGGATATAATGGATGGTGAAACAGTAAGCTAGCCAAATCGTACACCAACTGCTAGGACAAAATTCCCATTTGGGTTTATCCTTAACACAAAGGAGGGGCGGAGTATGGACTTAATCAACCGACTAGACCGCGCGCTTGACTACATTGAGGAGCATCTGACCGAGAAGACCGACTACGGAACGCTTGCGCACATCGCCTGCTGTTCCCAGTTCCAGTTTCAAAAGAACTTTTCGTTTTTAATCGGGGTGCCGCTCAGTGAGTATGTCCGGCGCAGGCGAATGACCCTTGCGGCGTTTGAGCTGCAAAACACCGACAGCAAGGTCGTTGACGTTGCGCTCAAGTACGGCTACGAATCGCCCGAGGCGTTTGCGCGTGCGTTTTTGTCCATTCACGGTGTCTCCCCCACGGCGGCGCGTGCGGCAGGCACCGCACTAAGCGCCTACCCCCGCCTCTCCTTACAAATTACAGTACAAGGAGTGACCAGAATGGACTACCAGATTGTAAACCGCGAGGCGTTTACGGTGTACGGCATCGAGCGGATGTTTGACATGACAAACGACCAAAACCTCAACGACATCCCAAAGTTTTGGCAGGAGTGCCTGCAGAACGGTGAGGTGGATAAGCTTGCCCTGTCTCTGGGCGCACAGAACGGCGAGGGCAGCGACGGCGGGCGGTGCCCTGTGGGTGCCATCTGCAGCTACGGCAAGCTGGACGGGGCGCGCTTTCCCTACATGCTGTGTGTGGAAAAGACGGCAGGGTCAAACCCCGCAGGCTATACCGAGGTAGTTGTGCCCGCCTCCACCTGGGCGGTGTTTCGCTCCGAGCCGTACAACGACGGCGACGGCAGTGTGACTGTAGCGTGCCAAAACCTCTACAAGCGCATCTACCGCGAGTGGTTCCCCACCGCAAGCTATGTGGAGCAGTCGGGCTATGACATGGAGATCTACTACTGGAGCAAGACCGAAAAACCCTATGTGGAGGTATGGATTCGCGTGCAGCCCAAGTAACCAAATACAGCTTCCTGCTTCGAAAGGGCGGGTAAAGAGCTTTGGTCTCTTTACCCGCCCTGTTTCTTTTTAAATGCCGCCGCGTGTTAACTGCCCGCCATAAAGCGTCTGACGCTCTCCCATCCCTCCTGCGCGCATAATGCGTCGTAGCTGTTGCCGTAGGGGTTGAAGAAGCCGTGACCCGCCGCAAGGATATGTACGGAGGTGTTGTCGCCGGTTACGGCACTGGCCGTTGCGTATACGTCAAACGAGTCCTGCTCGGCAAACAACAGCAGTGTAGGAACCTCGGGCGTTGTGTCGGTGTAATCGCGAATGCGCGAGCCGTAGCAGCAGATTACCCTATCGCACAGGTCACGCCGGCTGCACAGCCACGCGAGCGTCGCCCCCACGCTAAACCCCATAAGGATTACCCTTGCGTAGTGCGGGCGCAGTTTTTTTAGCATGCGCCTGACACGTGCCGCCTGTGTAAAGCCACCGCGCTGCATAAAATGGCGGTACGCGTGCTCCCGCTCGGCATACCCAAACGGCGGCAAGCCGTTGATATTCGGGCAGTAAACGTCATAGCCGTCGCCCGCGTAGCGGTCGCATTGGTCGGTAATAAATCGGTTGACGCCGTATATCTCATGGAGTATGACCAACGCCGTATCCGAGCCGCTTTTTTGTATCAGCAAAGCCCTGTCCCCCATCCGCTACATGCTCGACGCAAGGTAGCGCTTGAGGTTTTCGGCGTCCATGGTGCGGATATACGCCATCTCCTTGGTGATGATACCCGACTTCACCAGCTTTGCAAGGTGAAAATCCATCGGCTGCATGCCCATGGATACACCAGTCTGGATGCAGGAGTTGATCTGATGGGTTTTACCCTCGCGCACTAGGTTTGCAATCGCGTCGGTGGCAAGCATAATCTCTAGTGCCGCCACACGCCCCTTGCCGTCCGCCACGGGGATGAGCTGCTGGGTGATTACCCCCTCCAGAATGCTCGCGGTTTGGATGCGTATCTGCTGCTGCTGGTGAGGCGGGAACACGTCGATGATGCGGTCTACCGTGTTCGCGGCGCCGTTGGTATGCAGGGTGGAAAGCACAAGATGCCCCGTCTCCGCCGCCGTAACCGCCGCGCTTACCGTCTCGACATCGCGCATCTCGCCCACCAAAATCACATCGGGGTCCTCACGCAGCGAGGCGCGCAGGGCTGCCGCAAAGGAGCCTGTATCCTCGCCGATCTCGCGCTGGTTGATGATGGACTGGTTGTGGCGGTGCAGGTACTCGATGGGGTCTTCGATGGTAATGACATGGGCGCGGCGGTTTTGATTGATGTAGTTGACCATCGCCGCAAGGGTGGTGGATTTACCGCTGCCCGTGGGTCCTGTAAGCAGCACCAACCCGCGCTGCTTCATTGAAAGTGTTTTTAGGCACTCGGGCATATGAAGCTGCTCTAGGGTTGGTATCTCCTGCACCAGCAGGCGGATTGCCACGGCAAAGCTGCCGCGCTGACGGTATGCGTTTACGCGAAAGCGCCCGCCCGGCATGACAAACGAAAAATCGACCTCACCCTTCTTGTTAAAGGTGTTTAGGCGGTCTTCGGTAAGCATGGCGGATATGATGCGCTCGGTTTGCTCCGGCAGCAGCGGGCTATACTCCGCAAGCTCCATCAAATCGCCGTTCACACGAACAATGGGCGGCTTGCCCACGGTGATGTGCAGGTCACTTGCCTTTTCCTCCCGCGCCCGGGTAAGCAGTTCTTGAATATCCATTTTGATCCCGCCCTCCGCACTGTTATGCCAATACAGTATCCCGATGATATAGTCAATAAACTTGAAAACAGTCCCTGTTTTCAAGCGGCAGGTACTTCCCACACACGCCTGATGGCGTGTTTATTGACTATAGACTCCACAAACCGCCCACATTTGTGGGCGCCGCACGGTTTTTCGTGCGGTTTGAAACGGTTTCGTTTTGAAGTTTGCTGAGTATAGAAGTGCTTATACGCTGTAGGTTACCTTTATCAGTTCTTCGGTTGTGGTTGTGCCCTTTAGCACCAGCTGGGTCAGGTTGTGGCTTAAGAAGGAGGTACCCTGCTTCACCACATACTCGCGAATGTCATCATCGCTTGCCTTTTTGGTTATCATGGCGCGCACCGTTTTATCGATAACAACCACCTCGTGGATGGCGGTTCTGCCCTTGTAGCCCGTACCGTTGCAGTAGGGGCAGCCCTTACCCTTGTACAGTGTCGTGCTTTGGTCAATCCCCAGCATCACGTTCTCCTCCAGCGACGACTCGTACGCCTCTTTGCAGTTGGGGCACAGCTTTTTTACAAGACGCTGCGCGGCAATGCCCACCACAGAGCTGGAAACCAGATACTCCGGCACGCCCATATCCACAAGGCGGGTGATGGCGGAAACCGCGTCGTTGGTATGCAGGGTGGAGAGCACCAGATGCCCCGTTATCGCGGCGCGGATGGCTATCTGTGCCGTTTCGCCGTCGCGTATCTCACCAATCATGATGATGTCGGGGTCCTGACGCAGAATAGACCGCAGACCGCTTGCAAAGGTAAGCCCCGCCTTGGGGTTTACCTGCACCTGATTTACGCCCTCCATGCGGTATTCCACCGGGTCTTCGACGGTGATGATGTTCACATCGCTGGTGTTTAACTGGCGCAGCACCGCGTACAGGGTGGTGGATTTACCGCTTCCTGTGGGTCCCGTTACCAGGATAATGCCGTGGGGGCTTTTGATGATATTGTCAAACAACGTAAGGTTTTGCTGCGAAAAGCCCAGCTCGCGTATGGTCATGGTAGAGGTGTTTTGTGTGCCCAGTACACGAACCACCGCCTTCTCCCCCGTTACGGTGGGCAGGATGGAAAGGCGGATATCCACCGTTTTGCCATCTACGTTCATCTCAAAGCGGCCGTCCTGCGGGATGCGCCGTTCGGCGATATTTAAGCCGCCCATAATCTTTAGGCGGGTAATCAGCGTGTTGTGCGCCGCAACGTTCAGCTTCATCTGGTCCACCAGCACACCATCGATGCGCAGGCGCACCTTGGTGACGGTACGGGTCGCCTCGATGTGCACGTCGCTTGCGTTAAGCTGTATGGCGTTGGATACAATCGAGTTAATCAGCCGCACAATGGGCGCGCTGTCGATGCGCTCATCCATCTCGCTGGTCATTGCGGCAATCTCGCTGGGGGAGAAAAACTCCTCGTCTACGTCACTTGCCGCCTCGTGCGCGTGCTGCTGGGAGTAAAAGTGATCAATCTTGCCTTTAATCTGCGTTGCGGTGGCAAGCACCGTTTTAATCTCGCAGCGCGACTCAAACCGCACATCCTCCACGGCGTAGTAGTTCATCGGGTCGCTCATCGCCACCGTCAGCATGCTGCCCGACCGCAAGATGGGGATTAGGGTGTATTTTTTTGCCGTGCTCTCCTGAATGCTGTGCACCGCATCGGCAGAGATCGAGATGCTGTCAAGGTCAATAAACTCCACCCGCAACCGCTGAGACAGGCAGAACATCAAATCCCGCTCGGATACAAAGCCAAGCTCGGTCAATACGTCGCCCAGCCGCTTGCCCGGGGTGCGCTTTTGCTCGGCAAGCGCGCTTGTCAGCTGCTCGTTTGTAATATAGCCACCCTCAAGCAGCACCTGCCCGATGGGTAGATTCTTTCGCTGTCCCGCCTGCTGCATCCTATTAACCCCGCCCTTTTTTCCTCAATTTTAATAAAAATACTATTTGCCAAATTATCACTTCTATTATAGAATAAAGCCAGTGCAGATTCAACAAAAATCCGCATTGTCTGTTACTGTGACTGTCGAAACCAGACGAATGCAATAGAAGGAATGGTGTACCGATGATGTTTGACGATGCTTTGCTGCCGGTGCTCGCCGGTGTGTTGGGGTTATTGTTTGGCAGTTTCCTCAATGTATGTATCTTCCGCATCCCAAAAAAGGAGTCGGTGGTAACGGGTGCGTCCCACTGCACCGCCTGCGGCACACCCATTCACCCCCGCGACCTGATTCCGGTGCTGAGCTACCTGTTGTTGCGCGGACGCTGCCGTGCGTGTCATGCGCGCATAAGCATGCGGTACCCCCTTATCGAGCTGGCAAACGCCGCCGCGTGGGTTTTGGTGGCACTCCGCTTTGGGTTTACGACCGAAAGCCTTATCTACTGCGCGTTTGCGTCGGTGCTGCTGGTGGCGGCGATGATTGACCTCGACACCATGCTGGTACCGCCCTCCCTGACCGTGTTTATTCTGGTGCTCGGCGCGGTCAGCCTGTTTGTGCTGCGGGATGTGCCGTTTACCGAGCGGCTAATCGGTCTTGCGGTGGGGGGGCTGCCCTTTTTGCTGGTGGCGGTGGTAACGCGCGGCGGCATGGGCGGCGGCGACATTAAGCTGATGGCGGTGTGCGGTCTTGTGCTCGGCTGGCGACTTGTTTTGCTGTCGCTGCTCGTCTCGGTGGTGGCGGGGGGCGTGTATGCCGCGGTGCTGTTGCTGACCAAACGCAGCAAAAAGGGTGCCGAGATGCCGCTTGTGCCGTTTCTTTCGGGCGGGATGTTTGTTTGCCTGCTGTGGGGCGGGCAGCTGCTGTCGTGGTATCTGGGGATGTTCCTTTAACCAAAATTGGTATAAACAAACGGACGCGAACGCGTCCGTTTTTGATTGATCTCGGGTTTTTGCACACGCCGCTTGACCGCTTCTTTCGTCCGCACCGCGTATTAGGGGCGCGCCGAGTTTTCGTGCTTTAACTCCTTCGCCATGGTTTGCAGCCCGCTCAGCTTTAAGCGGCTGACCTTTTTTTGGTTGATGCCAAGGCTTTTTGCCACCTGCTCCTGTGTCATGCCGCCAAAGAACAAAGCGCGTATGACCCTGCGCTGCATCTCGCTGAGCCTGGACAACGCCTGATAGAGGGTAATATGGTCCTCGATGGGCAGATGAAACGAGGTATAGTGCAGTGTCTTGATATTGGACACATCAATCTCGTCAATGCTCACAAGCCCAGCCCGCATCACCTCGCGCACGCTGCGCACCGTAACGCCAAGCTCGTCGGCAATGCGCTCGGCGGTGGGGATCTCGCCGTACTCCTTCACACTGCGCTGGATAGAGCGGTCCACCTTAGCCTGCAGCTCCATCACGCAGCCCGGGCGGCGGTAGCTCATCTCCTTGCGCACATAGTGGCGAATGGCGCTGATGATGCACTCGCTTGCCCATGTGGTAAAGGACGCGCCCGCATCCTCCTTGTAGGTGGCGAGCGCCTTTAACACGCCCTCCATCCCGGTTTGAAACAGGTCGTCCTTACAGCAGCTGCCGCCGTACAACGACGCAAAATGCCGCACCAGCGGCTCGGCCGCCTCGGTTACCAGCGCGCAGTTCTCCCTTGTTTTACACGAAAAATATACCCTTGCCGCGCTGTTCAGGGTCATGTTTCACACCCCTTTTATCTGTCGCTTACTACGGTGGTGTAAGAACCTCCGAGCCATCGGGACGGTAGAACAGAATCTCCGGGTACGTGGTCGGGGCAATATCAGTTCCCACTATGGTGTCGGTGTCGCCTAGCATATTAGTCAAAAAGATGTCCTTTGTCAGCTCAAACAGCCGCTCGCGGGTATTTGTTTTTTCTACCGTAATGGTTACCCGCAGTATCTTTGTTGCAGCCTTTTCCTTCGAAAACGAGATATCCATCGTGTAGCCCGCGGTAATCCCCTGCGAAATCGCGTCGGTTCGCGGGGTAACGGGCGTGGTCTGGCGGTACAGCTGTAGCCTGCCAGCATTAAAAGAGAGCAGGTGCGCGTCGGCGGGCAGCACTTCCGTATCGGGGCTTGCGGTATAAGGACGAAGCGTCAATTCATTGGTGGAGTACACACTGCCCTCAATGTAATCCATTGCAAGGTTTGCCATCGCCTTTGCCTCCGCAATATCGCGTGTCTTTGCAAACATTGTCATGGTCGGAAATACAAACATCGTTATTGCGATGAACAATATGGAAAACACAGCGATAGAGACCAGCAGCTCCATCAGCGTTAGCCCTTTGTTGTTGTTTAAGCGTTGGGTCATGGTGCTGTGCCCCCTATGCCGCATGTTACGGTGCGGTTCTGTT
>JAEZQD010000100.1 GCA_023413185.1 Bacillota bacterium | reverse complement strand
GCCGCGATGGCGCGCAGCTTGGTTTTAATCGTCATTCCCCTGCCGCGAACAAACGACTCTAAGTTCTCTTTGTACAGCTTGGTTGACACAAACCACGTATGCAGCCGCTCGGAGCTTCTTGCAAACGAAAAGGCGGCAAGCACCAAAAAGGGAAAGGCGGGCAGCATCGGCAGCACGGCGCCCACCGCGCTCAGCGCTAAGCCGAGGCACCCGAGCACAAGGTATAGTGCCTTTTTCACAACTGTCTCTCCCCCTTTGTGTGGTTTGGTATGGGTTCTCCCTGCCGGTTTGACATCGGGTTGCGTTACCGTTTCTTTCTGCATACCGTCTCGGCAAGGATAAGCATTGCGACGCTCGGCAGTATAAGAGCCGCCACCCAAGCATAGACAAACGCCTTGTGGGGAAAGTCAAACTCGAATATCAGCCCCGCAAGGTACACCCCGGTGGTAACGGCAAGCCCCGCACCCATAGTTTTGCACAGCCGCGTTTCATCATACCGTCTCTTTTTGTCGGGGCTCATGGTGTTGTAGCCAGCTATAAGCCCGCTGCCCCTGCCCGATAAAAGCACCAGTGACAGTACCGCCATGCCGCCCCCGATGAGCCATAGAATAATTCCTAAGCCGGTGTTCATATGAAGCATCCTCCTATTCAAACGCCCGACCGAAAAGTCGTTTGGGTATTACTTGCTGCGCACCTGTATATCGCAGTGATGCAGCACCCCTTTTGACAATGCAAAGCACCCAAGTGACACCAAAAGCTCCCACACGGCAACAACGCCAAAGCCTGCCGCCATGCCCAAGGTCTCACCGATTGCCATACCCACAATAATCGCGCCGACCACTCCGGGTGCCATCAGTACAAGTACGGCAAGGATATAGAGCATAATAAGGATTCCCTCGCTGATGTCGGTACCCAGCCAGCGCATGGAAAGGTAGTTAACCCCCAGCAGCATCAGCGAAAACAGGGTGTATACCACAATGCCGCCAACCACAAGCAGCGGCGAATCGCCCGCTATCACCCCGGCGACACCGAAGATGAGAATGCTTTCGAGCAGTATCTTTGCCACTGCCTCCATGTTGCTCCACACAATCTTACGAAAGGACGTCTCGGGTATCAGATAGATGTAATGGGTAAACAGCTCCTTCATACCCCGCCCCGTGCCAATCAAAAACAGCTGAATCCACACCATAATCTGCAAAACAAGCATGGTTACGCCGCCCTCGCCGCGCATAAAGAATGCCAGTATACCCGCACCCGCGATAAAGAACAGGCTTGGCACCGACAAAAGCCCCAACGCACTGGCGCGGGTGCTTTCACGCAGATGCTTATACAGCAGTGCACTTGCGCCAAACCCGCCCACACCTGTTTTGGAAACCTTGGTTTTGGTTGCGGACAACCGTTCGAGGTTTACCTGACCCTCGGCAACGGCGCGTTTCTTTTCAAACGCCGTTTCGGTGGCTACCAGCACATCCTCGTAGTAATCCACCTTACCCAGCAGCAGGTAGGTTACCAGCCCGCCGCCCGATACCGCAATCACCCCGATAAACAGCAGTCCGACACCAAGCTCTCCGGCTATGAGCGAGGTTGCCGCCTGGGCAGCCCAGCCCGAAACGGGGAACCACGAAAAGACAGGGGAACGCAGCAGGCTCTCGGCTGCCTGCGCAAGATTACCGCTTTGCAAAAACAGTACCCCCGCGTAAACAAGCAGCGGCGCAAAGCAAGCCGCAGTAATAATCCAAACCAGCCGCTTGCGCGCGGGGCGCCCGTTGGTTAGGTTATAGATGACCAGAGACACGATGGACATCAGCACCGTGTTGAGGATAAAGCATAAAAACAAAACGAGTATCGCTTCAAACCCCTTGCCAAACACGTTGCGGAGCGTACTGCCTTGAAACAGCAGAAAAAAGCCGGCCCAAAACGCCGTTTTTGCCATCTGTACCAGACCGTACAGCAAAATGGACTGGGGCTTTATGGGGGACACAAACAACAGGTTCACGTCCTCCATCTCAAACATGGTATTGCCGTTTGACAGCCCGGTTTTAATCGAGATGACCACAAACATCGTTAAAAGCAGAAAGAATCCGCCCTTGAGCCAGATTAGGTCCATGGATGCGGTGCTCTGCGAGCCTGTGATTAGCGGCAGTACAACAAGCGCACCCATGCCGACGATGCACACCACATACAGCACAAGCTTAATGGGCTTACGCAACAGCTCCAGTAAGCGGTTCTTTATGCTTGTTGCAAGGATATAAAGCAGTGCGTTCATTGCGCGCCCTCCTCACCCTCGGTAATGGCAAAGTACAGCTTCTCGAGGCTTTCGCCCTCTGCCATCTGATTGCGGCGGCACACATATGCCACCTTGCCCTTGGTCATAATGTAGGTGGCGTCCCAGTTATCCTCCATGCTGTCGATCATATGGGTGCTTACCAGCATGGCGCAGCCGCTATCCCTAAGCTGTGTCATCACCGCCTTCAGTTCCCGTATGCCATGTGGGTCAAGACCCACAAGCGGCTCGTCTAAGATTACCGCCTTGGGTCGCGGCAGCAGCGCGCAGCAGACGCTTACCTTTTGCTGCATGCCCTTACTCAGCTCCTTGCCAAGCTTGTTGCGCTTATCGTCCAGCTCAAAGCGGGCAAGCAGCTCGTCGGCATACTCCTTCCAATCGGTAAGGCGGTATGCCTTGGCGATAAACTCAAGATGCTCGTAAACGGTAAGCATCGGGTACAGCGCGGGGAACTCGGGGATGTAGCCCAGCAGACGCTTTGCCTCGGGGGTGTGGTTGTCGTGCCCGTCGATGGTAACGACACCGTCAAACCGCAGAAGACCGCAGATGCATTTGATCAGCGTGGATTTTCCCGCTCCGTTTGGTCCGAGCAGCACCGCCAGCTCCCCCGGCGCAACATCGACGCAAACCTTATCGTTGGCAACCATCTTGCGGTATTTCTTCGTAATATCCTGTGCGTGAATCATATGTCTTCTCCCTTACCGTTTATTTTTGTTACTATTTATGTCATTTCATCGTACCATAAATACGCAAAGAAGTCGATGACAAACGTCATCGGCTTCTTACATAGCAAAGGCAGCAACGCCGCCGCAAAAGCGATACAACCGTCTAGATAACCTTTGCGTACAGCTCCATATCCAGCACCCTGCCGTTTTTTTCGGCATTGCTTTTTAGCGTGCCCTCGTACACAAAGCCCGCCTTTTCAAGGACGCGGCAGGACGCCATATTGTACGCAAACGGCTCGCCAAAGATGCGAATAATATCGGTGTTTGCAAACACAAAGTCGCAAGCTGTTTTAACGGCGAAGGTGCCTATGCCTTTACCCCAGTGCTCCTCGGCGATATAGTAGCCAATCTCAGCGGTGCGGCGATGGATGTTGTCCTTGCGAAAAACGCCAATGCTACCCACCGCTTTGTCGTCTACTGCAATCGCCCAGGCAAACACCTCGTCCTTGGGTGCCGAGAGCATGGCGGTGATATACCCTTGCGCGTCTGCTTCGGTATACGGGTAGGGCAGACCGTCCCGCAGATTGTCAAGAATCTTTGTGTTACTGAGCGCCGCCGCCAGATCCTTGGCGTCGGAAAGCCGCCACGGGCGAAGGGTGATGTTCATGGTGTTATGCCTCCTCAAATGTATCGTGTGTGTTTCCTAAATATACCGCAATCTGCTTGCCCGCACAAGCCAAAATCTTGACCGAATATGGCACATTCTTGTCACGTTACATCGGTTTTGTGGCAGCTTTGTGTTACACGCAAGCCGTAAACGGCGGGGCAATGCGGCTTGTACCCGCACTGCCCCGCCGCATTCAGCATCAAAGGATTAAACGCCGTAAAGGGAGAAAAGCAACAGTAAAAACAGCGTTCGCGCGCCCGTTTCGGGAATGGGAGGCACCGGCTTAGACACATACTGTTCGGTCTCGGAGGAGGTCGCATCATTGACCGAGCTTGAGCTGGTTACCGATACCGGAACATTCAGCGTAACAAAAGCATCCCCATCTCCAATCGTCGCACGGAAGGAGAGGGTGTATTCACCCACTTCGCGCGGCATAATGGTGGCACCGCCCACGCCCGCGGCGGTTGCGTTTAATCCGGCGGACGTACGAGAGGAATAGAGCTCAAACGGATGATGGGTGGTGCTTACCGTTACGGTGCGCGTCTGCCCCCCACGCATGGCAAAAGCCTCGGGGGAAGCGGTAATCAGCGGAGAAGAAGGGGACTTGTAAAGGCCGCCAAACTGCTCTACAGGCACCCAGGTTGTAACCTTGCCGCTCACAACAACAACACCGGAATCGGTTTGAATTACTCCGCCAGAAAACGCCGCCGTGCTCAACTGGCTTACCACCACACCCCGAGAGCCCACTGCACCGTTTGACTGAATCAGCCCGCCGCTCATTGCAAAGCTAGCCCCGTCAGTCAAGTCCACACCAACTGGGTTGTCCTGCGTAGCGGTAAGTGTACCGCCGCTTAGTGTGACGGTACCGCCGCGGTTTTGCACCACACACCGCCCCGCCGTAATGCTGCCGCCACTGATAGTAGCCGAGCCGGTACTGCCCACAGCGATTGCAACGTTGCCGCTGCTGATATCCGCACCCTGCCCCACCGTCAGCGAGCCGTCCGATACCGCAGCGTGACCGCCGCTTGATACCTTCGAATACAATAAGGCGATGCCGCCCGCCTCAACATGGATTGCCGCCGCGCTTGTGGCGGTGGTGACCGTGGCATTGTCTGTAAGCGACAATGTGCCGCCGCTTAGAACCGAAAGGATAGACGAGCTGCCGTTGCCCGTTATAGTGCCTGCCGAGCACTCAACCGCAGACTCAATTCGAAGAACAAACAAACCGCAATCAATCGTCACATTCTTGTTGATCCGCAGGTCTCTTTTCAGGGTTAGGTTTGTTGTAAGCACAATTGTGTCGCCTACCGTCGCCGCAAAATAGGCAGCCCGAAAGGCATCCTCGCTTGATACTGATGTATCCGCAGCAAACACCGAGGGCGGGCAGACAAGCGTTAACGAAAGAAGCAGAGCCAGTGAAACACATAACGAAATAAGCCTTTTGGCATCCGTTATTTTCCATAACATCGTTGTTCTCCCCTTTTTTTGTTTGCAAATGTGTCATGCAAGAAAATACTACCATGTTTTATAGTTTATATCAATTATTTTCGGCAACGCTGTTGTTTAACAAGACGGTGCCACTGCGTCACTGAGGTTTTATACAAGCTCGGATAGCACTTCAGACGAAAATCTGCGCAATAACGGCGGGGCTTGCGTAGGTGATACGCAAGCCCCGCCGCAGGGTAACACGATGTGCTAAATATCAAATAGGTATTGGAGAAGAAGAAACAATAGGTTTCCCGCGCCCGTCTCGGGAATCGACGGAACGGACTGGGAAGACAGCGGGTCGTCCTCCTGCTCCACAGGGGTGGAAGGTGAGCCCGGGTTGCTCGGCGGGGGGTTTGTCACCGTCACCGGGATGTTCAGGGTGATTAACGCTTCCTCTTGACCAACCATCCCACGGAAGGACAGGGTGTAGCTGCCCGCTTGCAAGGGGTGGATGGTGGCGCTGCGCGGTTCCGCCGCTTCGGCATTTAACGCAGGGGAGGTAAGCAGGTTATCAAGCTCAAACGAAGCGTCTGCGTCGTCGAGGGTTACGGTGCGCGTCTGACCCCGCTGCATGGTGATTGCGGCAGGAGAGTAATACCATAAAAAGGGTAATGTTTCAAGCAAAAGGTATGTGAAAAGAGGGCGAAATTCAGCCCTGCGTGCCTTGAAACCCGTTAAACCACGCCCGCTCGGCAAAGCCTTTTTTATCGGTGCGGGGGTTCACCTCCTGCGCCGCTGTGCCCACCGGCAGCAGGCAGACCAGCCGGTACGCTTCGGGGACATTCAGCAGCGCGGCTATCTGTCCCGCGATATCATCCTCGTCGGTGATATGCCCTTCGTACCAGCAGCTTTCGTAGCCCAGCGCCTTGATTGCCAAAAGCATGTTCTGTATCGCCGCGGAATAATCATGAACGTAATAGCTTCTGTCGCGGTACGCAATAATCCTTTGCGTTAAAACGCAGATAAACGCGGGGGCGGTTTGACAGATGGGGGGATCAAGCAGCCCCTTAATCCTTTTCACCAAATCGGGGTCGTCCACGGCTATGAGCGAGGTGGTTTGCTTGTTGCAGCCCGACGGCGCGGCAAGCCCCGCCTTTAGGATTGTGATTAAATCATCGCGCGGCACGCTGAGGTCCTTGTAGCGTCCTCGGTAGCTGGACCGCTGCTCAATGATGTCCAGTGCGTTGTTTAACGGTGTACTCATTGTTTTTATCCTCCTATGCGTCAATTGCCTGTGTATCGGTGCGCTATGAACAGTACCGCATCATAAGCAGCAGAAGCCCGATGCGTTATGACACAGCTTGCGCCCAATACGTACAGCACTATCTTGACTTGATACAAAGAACCATGCCTTCTTGTGATGCGACAAACCCGCATTTTTCATATAACGGTCTGCCTGCCTCGGTCGTATCAAGGCTTAACTCGGTAACTCCTTTTTGCGTTGCTTCTTCGATGAGAATCTTCATCATTTCAAAAGCAAGTCCCTGTCTGCGATAGCAACCACGTGTATATACATTCATGATATGCGCCCTTTTCCCGCTTGGGTGGTCAAAGGTCGGCATAACATGGATGTAGCAGATAGTCGCACACCCAATCGCTTCCCCATGATCAACCGTCAGTACGGTGGTTTGGTGAGAGTTTTTGAAGTAGTCCGTGGTAGCATCAATAAAATCCTTGCCAAACACCGTGTCTTCGGATAAGTGGTTTACCGCTTTTAACAGTTCAACCCGGATGCGCACAACCATATCCAGCTCGGCATCGGTCGCCTTTATGATAGTCATCTTGAACGCTCTCCTAACCCTGTTGTCGTAGTGAAACGCTTACGCAGCATCGGGTCGATCATGCCCTTGGCTTTATAACAAACACCTTGCGTGGATTGCTGCTAACGCAATAATCTACCGCTCATTTTACTTGATGATGCGGCTGTCCATATTGAATATTAGCCGCCAATCGCCGTCAAACCTCTTCCAAGAGGACGTCACATGAAAGGTTCCGGCCATATCGGCATCGTCCGGTTTGTTAACCTTAGTCTCAACAACGTAATGGTTTTGAACCAGTTCTTCCGAAGCGTATATGGTTTCATACACCAGTATCGAGTAGTCGGATATCCCAAAGCTCGCAATGTACTGCGCATATTCTTTTCCGGTGCACCGATACCCCCCGCAAACCATTACGGCATCGTCACAAACCAGCTTTTGAAACCCATCAACATCCTTGTTTTTTGCCGCTTCCCACATGGCAAGCTCGTAACTGTTAATATCCATGTATAACCCCCCAAGTTTGTTTTGTGCGTATAACAAATAACTGACGACTTTTATAAGCATATGTCGCCTGTATCTATGAGCAAACAACAAGCATCTGCACGATCGTACCAACCCAGTATAGCCTTGCCCATGGCATCGCTGCTCTTTTCATTTACACTCGTCCTTTTGCTATGGCGTAGTATGCAGTGATGCGCCTTGATTACGTAAAAGCCGTAGCCACTTCCTCTGCCTGTGCGCATAAAAGCTTTTTGCCCAAAGTGCCACAAACGGCGTCTTCCAGCCGGCAAGGATCTCCACCTCATCCGTGTACAGCAAGCGGCTGTCATCCAACGGCTTTAGTAGGATTAGGTGATTCCATACCGGCACATGGGGGTTTTCTTCCTTTGTGTAAATGCGGGCTGTTGTTTGGTCAAATTCAATCACGTTGATTGAATGTACCCCAAACGGGATGATACCAAACAGCTTAAAACGAAACGAGAAGGTTTTCCCCGCCTGCCAAACAAACTCCTCGCTTGCGTTTACGGGGGTAAAGGTCGCATAGGGGTACGCGATATACTGCAAAGTTTGAATGGCTTTGAGCTTTTCGAACACCTCTTGTTTCGTCGCGGGGAATACGGAGGTCTTGATGACCGTTTTGCTTTTCATCCGTTGTTACCTTCCATATCTATATCTATGTTCTTAGTATTCTCACCATTGCTTTGCCTTTGGCGAGCTCATCAATCAGCTTATCCAGATACCGTATCTTTCGCATCGTTTCATCCGCTATCTCCTCTACCCGATATCCGCAGATAACGCCTTTAATCAGTGAAGCGTTCGGGTTAAAATGGGGCGCCTGCGCAAAGAAGGTCTGGGTGTCCACGTTGCGGCTGAGCTGCTGCTGCAGGGTGTTTTCATCGTAGCCGGTAAGCCAAAAAATAATCTCATCCACCTCGCTTTTTGTTCTGCCCTTTCTCTCGGCCTTTTGCAGGTAGAGGGGATAGATTGTTGAAAACGGCATTGAAAAAATACGCGGCTTTTCCATTGATAACACTTCCTTTGACGATAGAATAGAGTGGGTGCCAAATAAAACAGGGTGCCTATAATCTGCGAGCTATCTGCTCGATATGCCTGCTGTCGGTACCGCAACAGCCTCCGAATATCTTAATATTACTGATGTCACGAAGCAAAAGCAGCTCCTGTGCAAAGGGCAGTGGTTCGGAGCACTTTAAATCCGACGAGTTATCCAGTTCAGCGTAAGACAGAGGCGAGGTGTTTGCTTGAATACCTAAGAAGCGGTTTCTCACGGTGTAGTTTTGATTAAAGGGCTGCGATAACGCCTCGTAAACAATACTTGGATGGACGCAGTTTGTCATATAACAGACGGGCTTTGCACAAGCCAAGGCATCAATATCGGCAATAGCCTGAGCGATTGTGGTGCCATCCACCAGCTTTCCGTCCTTTTGAATCGTGAAGCTGATGAGATAGGGCAGACCGGTTTGCGACATAGCCTGTGCCATGCCCTTTGCCTCCGGCAGGGTTGGCATAATACCGGCAAACAGAAAATCCACACCCGCTTTGCAAAACAGGTCGCACTGCCATGTGTGGAATGCTTGGGCTTCCTTTTGCGGCAACGCATTGTCGCCCGTATACGCATCACCCTTACAGCCCATCAGTCCGCCAACATACATCTCTATGCTGCTTGCCCGCTGTATTTCGCGAAGGAACGCAACATTGTCTAAGATGATGCTCGAATCGCCGCCCGACCATGCCACGCGCTCCCTGTTTGCACGGCGGGTTGGCGTGGTTGCCAAAAACGGCAGCTCGTACCTTGTTGCAATAATAATGTATTGTTGCCAAAGCTCTTTTAAAGCAGCGCGTCCGTTTTCGTGATATACAAGCTTTGCCCACGCAACGGCATCGTCGGGGCTTAACGAATACTCTCGCTTTAGCCGTTCCCCTAATGCGCCTTCCATCAAAACGGCGCGCTGACTCTGAATACAGCTTATAAAATCCATATATCCACCTATCAAGCATAACGTTCATACAACAATCGCAATGATGAAAAAGGGCAGCGCAAGCCAGAAACTGATTGCGCCGATACCTCTCAAAAACCGAGCGCCTTGCCACCGGTACCTGCTCGGCTCATCCCTTTGCAGTAATATTATAACATTATTGTGTGCACAAAAAAAGATACGCCTTCCCATTATGAGGAAAGCGTGTCTTTTATGAAGTATATAAAGCATTCAAGCCCGCGTTTATTCGAGCAATACACACCAACCGTTACGGATTGATGGAGCTAATCCGATACCGCCTTTGCCAGCTGCAGCGGGACGGTAAACAGTTTTCCCGGAGTTGAAAGCTGATTAAAGTCGCCTACAAAATACAGGTCTTTTTCGGGATAGTAGTACGCAAAGGCACCGCTTGCTCCCATATGCCCAATCAGCTCACCCTTGCATTGATATAAGCTGGCAACGCCCGATATGTTTAGCCGAACAAATCCGCCGCCATATTGTCCGAGCGGTGGCGCATATTGAATTGTCGCAAAGCTGCGCAGCTGTGAGAATATGCCTTTGTCAAACAGCGTTCCGCCAAAAAAGCACTTGATAAACTGCATCATCTCGCGTGAGGTGCTGATGCATCCGCCGCTGGCAGGAATGCTGCGAATCAGCATCGGAAGGGACAATGAACGGTTCTTGTAATATATGCTTGGAATAAAGTCATCAGCCTGTTCGGGCAGATAGGTGTTTTTCAGCCCCAGCGGGGTGAAAACGTATTTTTTGTAGGCATCATGCAGACTGCTTTGTTCAAGACGCTCTATAATTTTGCCGAGCATTTCAAAATTTAAGTCAGAGTAATGCGCCTTGCCGGGCGTACCGGGGGCAAATCGTTTCTTGTTTTGTTTTGCAATGGTTATGTAATCTTCAAACGAGACGGAAACATCTTTTTGAACCATTGTTTTATTGATGCAGTTTTTACCTACTGCAAAGACATCAGGAAACCCCGTGTTCTGAAACAGCAGGTGGCTGACGGTTAATTCATTCGAATAATCAACGCCGTGATACACATGGATGCCCTGCAGTGTTGCAGGGTCAAAAAACTCGCACAGCTTGTCTTGCAACGATAACGCCCCCTGCTGTAGCAGGTTTAAGATGCATGTGGTTGTAAACAGCTTAGAAACGCTGGTCAGCACGATTGGTGAGTCAATGCTTCGTCCTCCATGTCCCTTGCTCCACACAAAATCGCCCTGTGTATTCTCCACGTGTATGGAGCATTCATGAATCATCGGTGACCGAACCAGTTTTTTAAAGATTTTTTCAAACGCAAGCTCATACTTCTGCTTATCTAACGAATTCATAGCTGTCTCTCTTTCTTCAATGTATCTTTTAGTCGCTCAAACCATTCTATTTCAAATTGAAGTTTGTCTATTGAAAGGCTCAGTGTTGCAACCTGAAAAAAGCCGATTCCCTTGACGTACGCAACGGGGTCAGGATAATCTTCAAACGGTATCGAGCTGTTTTGCTTAAACCCGTCCACATAAGCCTCATCAATTTCAGGATTGCTGTCTATGTTCGTGCGAATGCTCTCCAAGGCAGTTTGCTCGTCTCTGAGCACGTTGATATAAGCATCAATCAGACCATCCCAGTTTTCCTTCGCTGTAAAACCCATAAAGAACAGCTTGCTCAGCTCCATGTTCTTATCCTTATATTGCATAGGTGAAGAGATGGTTGCATAAAAGCGCTGCTTGCCTGCGTCTGTAATTTCATACACCTTTTTGTTGACGCTATTCTCCACAAACTCATTAAAGGTAATCATATTACGGGCAAGCAGCTTTTTAATGGCTGACTGTATACTGCCCATGCTATTGCTGCTGATGGAAGAAAAGCATAGATCGATATACTTGCGCATTTCATAAACGGTACATTTTTGAAGCATTAGCAAACCTAAAAGTATAATGTCCATATTATTGCCCTCCCTTTACCCTTTACTTTTTACTGTATCTAATAGTAACATATCTAATAGTATTACGCAAGAGGCATTTCTCTGATATTCGCTGTCCCCTTTAAAAATTTACACACAAGGAATGAGAAAATACGCTGTAAAAAAGAAACAGACAAACTTCTAGCCGAAATTTGTCTGTTTGTTTATGGCGGAGCGGGTGGGATTCGAACCCACGGTACCGTGAGGTACAACTGATTTCGAGTCAGTCCCGTTATGACCACTTCGATACCGCTCCATATTCATTTTTTACGCAGGAATGCCTTCGTATTATAGCAAAACACGCACGCAAAGTCAATGCCCGCAGGGGTGGGGATTTTGCCCGTTTTTTGCTTAGCGCAGCAGGGTTTGTTGTCTTTCTGCCATGCAAAACAGGGGCTGCTGCTACTGAGATATTCGGTAAACAATCCACAATATCGAAAGGTCGGTACTTATTTCTTAAAGAACCTGCACAAACGGTGTGCTACAATAGTACACGAAATATTATGTGCTTTTATGGATTCGTGCGTGAAAAACCGGGAAGTGGCACGAATCGCGGAAAGGAATGAACAGACCGAATAATGGCGATGAAACTGACGGACTACATCGGGCAATACAAAAAGAACTTCTTCCTTGCGCCTGTACTCACAGTCGCGGAATCCTCCGCGGAACTGCTGCTGCCGCTGCTGATGGGATTGGTAGTAGACAACGGAATCAACAAACAAAACAAGGGCTATATCATCTGGATTGGCGTTGCTATGGTGCTTATCTCCGGCCTTGGGCTGCTTTGCGGTATCTTAAGCGCCAAATACTCCTCGCGAGCCGCGCAGGGCTATGGCGCAAACCTGCGCAATGCACTGTTTGAAAAGATTCAAACCTTCTCGTTTGCGGACGTCGACCGGTTTTCCACCGCGTCGCTTGTTACCCGCACAACCATTGACGTACGGCAGATACAAGAGGTCGTGCTTCAGGTTGTACGCATGCTGGTACGCGCCCCAACGCTGCTTATTATGTCTATGCTTATCTGCATGCGGCTTAATATGCGGCTTTCCAGCGTCTACCTTATCGCTATCCCGCTCATGCTTGTAATAGTTATGGTTATTATGCACTTTACCCGACCGCTGTTTGGCTTGATGCAAAAAAAGCTCGACGCGCTCAACAGCTCGATACAGGAAAACATGATCGGCATTCGCGTGGTAAAAACCTTTGTGCGCGCCGTTTACGAAAAAACAAAGTTTAAACAGGCAAACGACGATGTGATGAACACCTCCATCCGCGCCGGAACCATGATCTCGCTGATGATGCCCTGCAGTACCGCGGTATTTAACTTTGCGGCGGTTGCGCTGTATTGGTTCGGCGGGTTGATGGTAGGTGGCGAGACGATGCTCTCGGGCGAGCTGCTTACGTTTGTGGCATACCTAAACAACATCATGTTCTCGGTGATGATGTTCACCATGGTGCTTACCCGTCTTTCTCGTGCGCAGGTGTGCGTGGAACGCTGCCGTGAGGTGCTAAGCCACGAGGCGGATGTGCAGTCCGGCACCCAGTCTGAGCCCGCATCCGAGAATACGCTGCGTATCAAGGGCAAAATCTGTATGGAAAACGTGTCCTTTGGCTACCCGCAGTCTGAGAATACCGGCAAGGTACTGCAAAACATCAATCTTACAATAAACCCGGGCGAGTTTATCGCCATTATCGGACGCACCGGCTGCGGTAAAACCAGCCTGATTAACCTGGTGCCGCGGTTTTACGACGCGACACAGGGACGCGTGCTGATAGACGATGTGGATATTCGCGAGTACGATTTAATACAGCTTCGTAAAAACATCGGCATCGTGCTGCAAAACAACGTCTTGTTCTCCGGCACCATCCGCGAAAACCTGATGTGGGGCGCGCCGGACGCGACAGACGCAGAGCTTTTGTGTGCCGCGGAGGACGCACAGGCGCTGGAGTTTATCTCCCGCTTCCCCGACGGACTGGACACACACATCGACCAAGGCGGCATCAACGTTTCGGGCGGGCAGAAGCAGCGGCTTTGCATTGCGCGCGCCCTGCTTAAAAACCCCGCAATCCTAATCCTGGACGACTCCACCTCGGCGGTGGACTCCGCCACCGAAACAAGGCTGCGCGACACGTTTCGCACCCGCTATCGGCAAAGCACCATCCTGCTGGTGGCGCAAAAGATCTCGTCGGTACAAAACGCCGACCGCATTATTGTGGTGGAAAACGGCTCTGTTGAAGCCGTCGGCACCCATTCTGAGCTGCTAAAAACAAACCCCGTATACCAGGCAATCTATCACTCCCAACAGGAAGGAGTGGTTGTAAATGGCTAGTCCTTCACAAAAAATGGGCTTTGGCGGCGGACGCGGTCGCGGTCCGGGTATGGGTCCTTCCGATTTTCGCAAGCCCAAAAACGTAAAAGGCACCGGTTTGCGGCTACTGAAATACTTTGGCAAAAACAAGCTCACCCTCTTTTGGGTTTTAATCCTGATGATTGTCGCCTCGCTCACGGGTGTTGGCGCCTCCTATCTGCTTAAACCACTGGTGGACGACTGCATCATCCCAAATATCGGCGCGGTCAACAAGGACTGGAGCGGGCTGGTTAATACCCTGCTGCTGCTTTCGGGCGTTTATCTGGTAAGCCTTTTGACCGGCTACGCGCAGTCGGTTTTGATGATGCGGCTGTCGAGCAAAACCATCAACATCATCCGCCGCGACGTGTTTGAAAAGCTGCAGGATATGCCGCTTTCATTCTTTGACGCAACCGAAAACGGCGAGGTGATGTCCCGCTTTACCAACGACGCGGATACGGTGCAGATGGCACTGGAACAGACGGTGACCTCATTTTTATCCTCCATTATTACCCTCGCTGCGGTAATCTCTATCATGCTTTCGCTGAGCGCACCCCTGTTTTTGATTACGATGCTCTTTTTGGTGCTTGCCGTGTTTATCAGCAAATACCTCGGCTCCAAAAGCCGCGTGCTGTTTAAAAAACAGCAGCGTGCCCTTGGCACCGTAAACGGCTTTATCGAAGAGATGATAGAGGGCATTAAGGCTGTTAAGGCATTTACCTACGAGGAACGCGCAAAGGCAAAGTTCCGCGTGCTCAACGAGGACTACCGCGAAGCGGCAACCGCCGCAAACTTCATCGGCACCTCGATGATGCCCATTATGGGACAACTGCTGGGTATCTGCTACGCCGTAACCACGGTGGTGGGCGCCATGCTGGTGCTGCAGGGCAACCTTTCGGGCACCGCTGCGTTTACCGTGGGTAGTCTCGGCTTATTCTTAACCTACACCAAACAGCTGCGCGGTCCCATCAACCAGGTATCCAACCAGGTGGTGACCCTGATGTCCGCCCTTGCCGGCGCGGAGCGCATCTTTAATATCATGGACGGCATTCCCGAATCGGACGAGGGTACCATTACGCTGCAAAGCAAGGTGCTTGGCGAAAACGAGCAGTTCTTTTGGAACACAGGGGACGGGTTTGTACCCCTCCAGGGGCACATCAAAATAGAGGATATCTCGTTTGCATACGAGCCGGGCAAGCCGGTTCTGCGCTCGGTTTCGCTTGAGGCGTTGCCCGGTCAGCGCATCGCGCTCGTCGGCTCTACCGGTGCGGGCAAGACCACCATCACAAACCTGATCAACCGCTTTTACGACGTGCAGGAGGGATGCATCACCTACGACGGAATCGACATCCGCCACATTGCAAAGAGTTCGCTTCGGCACAGCATGGCGGTAGTTTTGCAGGATACCCATCTGTTTACCGGCACCGTCATGGATAACATCCGCTACGGCTGCTTAGAGGCTTCGGACGAGGACTGCATTGAGGCGGCAAAAACCGCCAACGCCTACGACTATATCATGACCCTTCCGCAGGGGTTCTCTACACGCATTACCGGCGACGGCGGCAGCCTAAGCCAGGGGCAACGTCAGCTGCTTAACATCGCCCGTGCGGTGGTGGCAAAACGCCCCGTGCTGATCCTGGACGAGGCAACCTCCTCCATCGACACCCGCACCGAGCAGATGATAGAAACGGGTATGCGCCGGCTGATGCAGGGCAAAACGGTGTTTATCATCGCCCATCGCCTTTCTACCGTGCGCAGCGCGGACAAGATAGCGGTTATTGAAAGCGGACAGATTGTGGAGTTTGGCAGCCACAGGGAACTATTGGCTCTGCAGGGAAAATACTATGAGTTTTATTCTGGTCAGGCAATGCTGGAATAAAAAGCCACAAAGCAACCAAATAACCACAGAAAACCCCCTGCCACAGCATGGCTTTTACTACGAAAAAACGTTGGTAAATAAGGATTTTCTAGCTTCTGATGGATTATGAGATGCCGCTTTTGGCATCTCATTTCCTATTGCGTTTCCAACCAGCAACATTTACAAATCGTATAAAAATGCGTATAATATATTTGTGCAAAATATGTGGGAATGGATGGCCGAAGGGAGTGTTGGCAGCTATGAAACGCAAAAAGTCGTGGAGACTGATTATCTTTGGTCTGCTTATCGCAACCATTGTGCTGCTGATGGCCTTTTTAATGGTCGTCAACCTTTATTTTTATCGGCAGGCGAGCGAGACCGTTCGGCAGTCGAACACCCAGGCGCTTCGCATCCGCGGGCAGGAGGTTGTCACGCGCTTAAGCGCGGTGCGCGAGCATGTGCGCGAGATGATGTGGATTGTATACAACAACACCGAGCTCAAGTCCGGCTCTCAGATGATGCAGCTGCAAGCACGGGTATCCTCCCTTACCAGTATGGAGAACAAGATAGCCGCCAGCAGCGACATCGACTACATGTTTATCCTCGACACCGACAACAACTTTTTACTGCTTGCGGCAGCCGACCAAAGCTCGAACCAGAACGCCGAGGTTTCAAGGTATATAAAGGAACAACCCATTGCCGCCACCTCGATACAGGACAACAACTGGTCGCTGGTTACAATAAAGAAGGAAACCTATTTCATCAAGGCGTTTGTGCTGGGCAAGTACGTCATCGGCGGGCTTTCGCGCGTACAGGACTATGACAACACGCTGATTGGTGAGATTAGAGGTGCCGATACCGGCTACCTGCTTGTTAAGGACGGCGCCATTCAGTACTCGGGCGGGTATGACTGGAGCGACAGCCTTACGTTTACCGAAGACGGGTATGCACTTTCGGAGACCGGGGCATCGGTTTGCGCCTACGAGCTGAACATGGTGCAGACCAAGGTGATTTTGATAACGCGGGAGGATGCGCTGCAGAGCATCGTAACCTCGTCCACCATCTCTCTTTCTATCATATCGGCGCTGTTTTTGCTGCTGCTGGGGCTGCTGATGCTTGTGATGACGCGTCTTGTTTCGCGACCCACCCAGCAGATGCTTGTCGCCACCCAGCAAATCGAGGCGGGCGACCTGTACTACCGCTTGACGGAGGAGCCGAGAAGCCGCGAGTTTGCCGTGCTGCACAACAGCTTTAACAAGATGGCGGACCAGATTGTTCACCTGAAAATTCTTGAGTACGAGCGGCAGCTAAACGAGAAGGAGAGCGAGCTCAAACAGCTGCGCTCGCAGATACGGCCGCACTTCTTTCTAAACGCCATTACCACGGTAATGAGCATGACCTACCACGGCAAGAACGAGGATATCCGCAAATACCTTACCTCCCTTTCGGGCTTTATGCGGTACATGCTGCAGATACGAAAGAAGACCGTACAGGTTAAGGACGAGCTGGATAACGTGAAAAACTACCTGGATATGCAGAAAATCCGCTTCCCCGACAGCGTCGCCTCCTTTATCGGGTGTGATCCCGAGATAGAGGAGTTTTTAGTACCCTACCTGCTTTTGTTTACCGTGGTAGAAAACACCTTTAAACACGCCATGAGCCTGTATAACACCCTAAGTATTCTCATTCATTGCGAGCGGGTTCGGACCGATGAATTTACGGGCATCCGCATGATTGTAGAGGACAACGGAGAGGGCTTTCCCCAAGACGTAATTGCACAATACCGCACGGGCGAAGGCATTCGGGAGCTAGACGGGCACATCGGGCTGAGCAACATCTATCGCACCCTGCAGCTGCTATATGGCAGGGACGATCTTCTGCGCATTCGCAACGCCTCACCCCGGGGCGCGCATGTCGAACTGTGGATTCCACAAAAGGAGGACGAGCAAAGATGAAGATGCTAATCGCGGACGACGATATCACCACGATACAGATGATTGAAACCATTGTTGATTGGTCCACCCTGGGCATAGACGAGATCTTTCATGCCTACAACGGAACGGTCGCGCAGCAGATTATATCGGAGCACCAGCCCGACATTGTGCTGTGCGATATCGGCATGCCCCAGTGCGACGGCATTGAGGTGCTAAAATGGATTCACAAAAGCAGGGTGGAGACCGAGTTTATCTTTTTAACCTGCTACGCCAGCTTTGAGTACGCGCGGGAGGCGGTGCGGTACGGCGCAAGCAACTACCTGACCAAACCGTTTGCGCCCGACGACCTGTATACCGTGGTAAAGGAAGCCGTCAATGCAATTATTCAGCGCAGGGAGTCTGAGGTGGGCTCGGACCGCCAGCGGTTTACCACCAACATGATATTGCACACGGTACACAAGGGGGGCTATGGCACCGACTATAAAAGCGTGGATGCGGCGCTTACCAAGTGGAACTGCGGGTTTCGGGCAGACGATGTGTTTCGTGTGGTGGGCGTCACCACCGACCGTACCTCCGCAATGGAGCACGACTGGCCGCAGGAGCCGTTTCAATACGCGTTTCGCCAGCTTGCGCTTGAGGCGATTGCCGATAAGCTGAAGTTTGAGCTGGCGCTCGACTCGTGGCAGGGACCGTACTACACCGTTTTGCTGCTCATCCCCGAGGAGCAGTTTACCGAGCAGGAGCTAACCGTGCGGTGCAACGAGTTTATCCGTCTGTGCACGCAGCATCTCAGCTCCAGCCCCGTATGCGTCGTGGGCGAAACCACCCCGTTTTACCTTTTGCACCCCTACGCGAAGGAGCTGGGCAAGATCATTCGCAAGACCCGTTTTTTAAAGGGCAAAACCCTTTTGTACCGTGAACAGATTAACCAAAACACGCAGGTTCAATACGCCCTGGATCGTGACCTGATTCTGCTTAAGCTCGAGCAAAACAACAAGGGCGCATTAGTGGATTATATCGGCGCGTTTGTCAACGAGGCAATGCACCACGGCAGCGACAGCGACGCAATCATTCATCAGCTGCACCAAGACCTGCTGCAGATCTTTTACGGCTACCTGCAGCAAAACAACATCCAGGCGCACTTCTTGTTTCGCGACGATGCGATGCGCGAGTTAAACGACCAAGCCCAGCGCTCGGCGTTTGACATGATGCGGTTTGTAAGCAGTATGTACGACAACGCCGTGTCGGTGGTAAAAGAGGTGCAGGCACCCACCGGCATTATCGCAAACGTCAAGCAGTATATCCGCGAGCATTTTCACGAGGACATTAACCGCGACGACATTGCGTCTTTTGTGTTTATTACCCCAAACTACCTGTCCAAGCTGTTTCGCCGCGAAACGGGGCTTACGCTGCGCGAGTATATCAATGCGTGCCGCATTAAAGAGGCAAAACGCCTGCTGACGACCACCGAGCAGTCGATAAGCGAGATTGCGCTGGACACGGGGTTCGAGAACATGTCGTACTTCTCCACGGTGTTTAAAAAGGCGTGCGGCATCGGTCCGCTTGCGTGGCGTAACGGCGAACAAAATGATGTAACGGAGTAAGGAAATGAGTAAAGAAAACACATTGATACAGCGCGAGCTTGCTACTTTGCGCCGCTTAAAGGGCAGGCAGCGGCTGCACTATATCTGGGACTATTACAAGGCACCCCTCTTTGCCCTTGTGCTGGCGGTACTGCTGATAGCGGCAAGCGTGCTGTTTTGGTCGGCAGACAAGCAGACGGCGTTATCGGTGGTGCTCGTAAACGCGTACCAAGAGACCGCGGGCAGCGACCCTTTGTTTGCCGAACTACTGGCGGCGTCGGGCAAAGACCCCGAGAGGGACCAGATTGAGGTGGATGCAAACTTTAAGCTGCGCTTTGATAACGCCACCGAGGAGGACAGCTACACCATACAGGCGTTGGCGGCGCTGTTTGGCATGGGCGGCATGGATGTGTTTGTGGCAAACAAAGAGGTGTTTGACGCCTACGTACAGAAGGACGGGTTTGAAAACCTTGCGCTGTGGCTGCCGCCCGAAATCCTCGAGCAAAACGAGCACCGCCTGTACCGCTGCAAAGACACAAAGGGGGGCGAGATTGTAGCGGGCGTGTGGATGGATGAAGACAGCCCGCTTCTGCGCCGCGGCTACTACCCCGAGCCGGTGCTTTTGGGAATTGCCTCTCAGGCAAAGAACATTGAAATGGCGGTAACGATTACATCGTTGCTGCTGCAGGGTTAGACGCAAACGAGGATTCAATCTGCATAAGATTCATCCTCGTTTTTTATTCAATACTGTGTATAATTTTTAAAATCCGCATTACATAAACGAATGAAATACCAGAGTTTCATTGGTATGATAAAGGTGCTTCCAAGTGGCACGAGAACTTTACTAAACAGGAGGAAAAAAGATGAACCAAACATTTAAAAAGGTCTTAGCACTCGTTTTAGCTAGCATAATGGTGCTTGCCCTTGCAGCTTGTAACGCTGCACCCGCCGCAGGCTCTTCTGCAGCACCGAGCACCGACCCCGGCAGCAATGAACCTACCAGCGACGAAATATACACCGTAAAACTCAAGTACACCGCAATGGTGAACATCCCCAATGAAGAGGGACAGAAGAAGATTGAGGACGCGATCAGCAAGCACATTCAGAGCCTTGGCTACAACCTTGCGCTTGACATGGAGATCGTGCCGATCATGGACTATGCCACCACACTTCCTCTGCAGCTTTCGAGCGGCGAGAAGATGGACATTGTATTCGTTGCAAACATGACCGACTGGGTTTCCAACGGCTACATGGTTCCCCTGGATGACTACCTTGACAACGACCTTAAGCCCACCGCAGAGCTGGTTGGCAACTGGATCGATGCAAGCGTTATCGGCGGCAAGACCTACGCTGTTCCCGCACATAAGGGACTCGTGCTTACCTGGAAGTACATCTACGATGAGTCTTATGTCAATGCCATCAACTACGACATGAGCAAGGT
Organism: Bacillota bacterium; assembly: GCA_023413185.1. Taxonomy (GTDB): domain Bacteria; phylum Bacillota; class Clostridia; order Oscillospirales; family Ruminococcaceae; genus Acetanaerobacterium. Next base: position 12,701 of record JAEZQD010000100.1, on the reverse strand, counting down.
AACCGACTTCTACTCGCTCGTTGACCTGTTTGCCGCACTCAAAAAGGCAAACCCGGACAAGATTATCGAAGCCGACACCAGCCGTTACCCCGCTCTGTTCAGAGAGATGAAGAACACCTCGCTCATCGGACCGTATGTGGCTACCGTTGGCGACGACACCAAGCTGAACAACTACTTTGAGACCGAGGCATTCAAAGAGGCTGTTGAGTGGGCTTACAAGTTCCGTCAGGAAGGCTACACCAGCCCCGAAGGCTCCACCAGCACCGTAACCGCTGACTCTATGGTTAACTCCGGCGCAACAATCGGCGTAACCATGGCACACGGCCAGAACGAAGAGTCCATCGGCATTGCGCTTACCGCTTCGAACACCTACGGCGGTACCTTCAAGTCGGTTGAGATCGAAAAGGGCGACCTTGCAAATCCCGGTCTGAACTGGGGTATTGCATACACCTCCGAGAACCCCAAGGCTGCAGCTCAGATGCTGAACCTGCTGTGGACCGACGAGTTTGTCATCAACAGCATGATCTATGGTCTTGAAGGCGAAAGCTGGGTTTGGAACGAAGACAAAACCAGCATCAAGTACCCTGATGGCTTAGACGCTGCAACTGTTCCCTACACCACAATCCTTACCTGCGGCGCGTTCTCTGACCAGTTCAAGATGTACCCCTTCGAGGGCAACTCCACTCCGGAAGACCTCGTTTACATGAAGGAAAGCATCGACAAGGCATGGGCACCTCCCCTGTTCGGCTTTATCCCCGACGGCGCGAAGGTTTCCACCCAGCTTGCCGCAATTGCCAACGTATACAACCAGTACTACAACGCACTGGCATACGGCGACGTTGACCCCGCTTCCTACGTGCCCGAGTTTGTCGCAGCACTCAAGGCAGCCGGCATTGATGAAGTAATAGCTGAATACCAGGCTCAGGCCGACGCTTGGCTTGCAAACAAGTAATCTACTACAGACAAGACAGGCCGGTGTAACAACCGGCCTGTTTTAAAGAACTGATACTCTCTTATACTCAGCTTAGTTTTAGCCAAGATTTGTATTGGATGTAGAATTCGTTTAATATCGGCATGACGTTGATTTTTGGGCATCATCGCCACACAAACACGAAACAATGAAACGAGGGTTAATCTTATGGCTACGGCAACACCCAAAAATACAGCGGTCGTCGAAGGCGCCTATAACGGACTGCTGGCAAAGAAGAAGAAAAACCGGCGCCTGTTTACATTTAAACAGTCCCTGCCCTTATTCTTAATGATGATACCGGGGCTTATCTATCTGTTATGCAACAACTACCTGCCCATGTTCGGTATCCTAATCGCGTTTAAAAAGGTCAACTTCTCCTTGGGCATACTGCAAAGCCCGTGGAACGGTTTTGACAACTTTAAGTTCCTGTTCGCCACAAAGGATGCATGGACGATGGTGCGCAACACGCTGGCGTATAACCTGGTGTGGATTGTACTGGGCATGGTCATTGCCGTTACCATCGCGCTTTTAATGGCGGAGATTGCAAAACGAAAGATTGCCAAGGTGATTCAGCCCGTTATCTGCTTCCCCAGCATGATCTCGGCTGTTATCCTCTCTTACATCGTATACGCATTTTTAAGCACCTCCAACGGGTTTTTAAACCGTGTTCTTCTGGGCGGCGAGGGCATCAACTGGTATGCCACCGCAAAGTATTGGCCCATTATTTTAACGATTGTACATTTCTGGCAGATGGCGGGACAAAGCTCGATTATCTACATGGCAACCATATCGGGCATCGACAAAAGCCTGTACGAGGCCGCACGTCTGGATAGGGCATCGAAATGGCAGCAGATTACCCACATCACCCTGCCGCTCATTCGCCCCACCATCATCCTGATGCTGCTGCTTTCCATCGGTAGAATCTTTAACTCTGACTTCGGAATGTTCTATCAGGTAACCCTGAACTCCGGCATGCTGTATTCCACCACCCAAACGATAGACACCTACGTTTATCGCGCACTGATTGAGATGAATAACGTGGGCATGTCCAGCGCCGCGAGCGTATTCCAAGCGGTACTGGGGTTTGTGTTGGTGCTATTATCCAATGCAGCCGTAAGAAAAATAGACAGCGATAGCGTGCTGTTCTAAGGAGGCAGAGTATGAAAAACGAAAAAACCGTAGTTTCTAAGATACAGGACCAACATCAGTTTCATATCATCGCAATGATTATTATGAGCCTGATTGCCGTCTATTGCGTCGTCCCGTTCTTTTTAATGCTGAGCGTCTCGTTTTCGAGCGAGGCATCGCTGACAAAATTCGGCTACCAGTTCTTCCCCAGAGAGTTTAGCACCGCGGCTTACGAATATCTGTGGGCAAAGCGTTTTACAATCTTTCGCGCGTATGGCATGACCATTCTGGTCACCGTTGTGGGCACCATTTCAAACCTTGCCATCACATCGTTGTTTGCGTACCCGCTTAGCCGGCGCGATTTTCGCCCCAGAAACTTCTTTGCATTTTTAATCTTCTTCTCCATTATGTTTAACGGCGGTCTCACCTCAACCTACATCATCTGGACACAGCTGTTTCACATTAAGAACACCATCTGGGCGCTGCTGCTGCCGGGCGGACTGATGAGCGCGATGAACGTGCTTTTGGTGCGTAACTACTACAGCGCAAGCATCCCGTTTGAGATTGTGGAGGCGGCGCGCATCGACGGCGCGAATGAGTTTAAGATCTTCGCGCGCATCATGCTCCCCCTTTCCAAGCCCGTTTTGGCAACCATCGGACTGTTTGCCTCGATTGGCTACTGGAACAACTGGACCAACGGTCTGTACTACATCAGCGACGCAAAGCTGTATACGATTCAGGTCTTCCTCAAAAAGCTGATGGACAACATCGAATACCTCAAAACAAGCTCGGATATGCAGGAGGCAGCGGGTCTTGCGATGCAGTCGCTTCCGTCCGAGGGCGCGCGTATGGCGATTGCAATCGTCGCCCTGATCCCGATTTTGATGGTATACCCGCTTGTTCAAAAGCAGATGATCAAGGGTCTTATTGTCGGCGGCGTAAAGGGTTAATGGCACGCCGCTGCGCAAGGGCACCGATAATACGCGTATCGCATCGCAAATAAAGACGTTTGCTGACGCGATAAAAAGGAGTAATATGAAAACACTACAGGTAAACGGAACAACCCTTGCCTACAAGGAGTTTGGTTCGGGCGATAAATACCTTATCTCTACCCAGAACTTCTTTTTGACCGACTGCCACATGGAGCTGCTTGGCAAACCGCCGTACGACTACCACGTGTTCTTAATCTACATGCGCGGCTACGGCGAGAGCGAGCACATCTACGACCCCACCCCCAAGGATTACGCAAAGATCTGGGGCGAGGACGTCATTGCGTTTGCCGAGGCAATGGGCATCGAAACGTTTTACTACTCGGGCGTATCCCACGGCAACTTTGCGGGCTGGTACATCAGCTTTAACCGCCCCGAGCTGCTGCGCGGCTTTGTATGCTGCGACGGTATCGCTCAGTTTAGAGACCCCTCCAGCAAGCTCAACCTGCCCTCCCGCGCGCCGGTGGACCTTGACCTTCTTGTGGGCAACCGCGAGATTCTAAAGACCAAGGCGTGGATGGAGGAGTGGCCGACCCAAAACCCCGAGCGTCTTGCACGCCGCCAGCGCAACCACGAGGAGCATCTTGAGATCTTAATGCAGCGCAAAAAAGAGGAATACACCGTATCAAACAACAACATGTCCGCTTCCGACGCAAAGACGGAGGAGGAGTTCTTCGAGGCGCTGTCTAAGATCAACGTGCCGGTGATGATTTTAAACGGCATGCTCGACCCGATAGCCAGAACCGACGATGCGTTAAAGGTGGCAAACACCATCCCGGGCGCGGTACTGCTTGCGTACCAGCATCTTGGTCACGGCGGACCGGACGAATGCCCCGAGATGATTGCACGCGACTGCGATCGCTTCTTTAAGGATACCGAGGGACGCATCCTATAATCAACAAACCGCCCCGCGTTTGTGGTGTATACGGTTTCGTTTTAAAGAATTGTAAGTGTAGTACACCCCCCGCAACACAACACATAAAAAGTCGCTTGGAGCACAAAATGCCAAGCGGCTTGTTGTGCTTATTCAGAAGAATCGGCAAAAGGTTAACCCAAGCGGCAGGCAATGGGTCTTTGTCCCGCATGCCCGCACGCAACCGCATTATGCCGAGTAAGGGAGAATAACCGAAATGGGAAACCTGTTTCATTACGACAACCCGCTTATCGTACTGCTGACCAAGGTGGGGAACATGATAGTAGTCAGTGTATTGTGGCTTATTTCGTGTCTTGCCATTGTCACCGTCATGCCCGCAACCGCCGCGCTGTACCATACCACCGTCAAGGTGGTGCGCGGCAACGGCAACGGTGTTGCGCGCGATTTTTTCGGCACACTGCGGGATAATTTTAAGCAGGGCGCCATCCTGTCCCTGCTCAGCCTTGCGGCGGCGGCTATACTTGCCGTGACGGTGAACTTCGGCTTTCAGCTGAGCTACTCCGCCTTTGGCATTGTGTATCTGATGATCGGGCTTGCCCTAACCCTGACGGCGGCGGCTGTGGTGCTGTTCTTGCCGCCCACCCTGTCGCGCTTTGAGGGCTCTATCGTCATCCAGCTGCGGCTGGCATGGTACTTTGCGCTGAAAAACCCGCTGCGCACACTGTATATGATGGTTCTGCTTTTCGTGGTGGTGTTTGCCACATGGTTTTTCCCCGTGCTCATCCTGCTTTTGCCCGGGGTTTATATGGACCTAATCTGCGGCGGTGTGGAAAAGACCTTTACCAGATACCTGCGCGATAACGGGCTGGAGCCCGAAGCGCCCGACGATGACGCGCAGGAGGATGCGCCCCCCGACGACACCGCCGAGCCGGGTGCGCTTGAGCTTTCGGCAGCACTGGAACAGGAAAACCCGCCCGAGTAAAACGCGACGACACAGAAAGGGGGCAAACCAATGCCTGACATCACCTTGCGCGGTGTTACAAAGATCTACCCGTTTGTCAAACCGGGTTTATCGCTGTTTCAACGCAAGCGGCTGAAGATGGAGCGCGAAAAGCAGCTTGCCAGCCGAAACCTGACCGACGAAGGCGTGCTTGCGGTACAGGGCTTAGACTTGATGATACCAAGCGGGGAATTCCTCGTGCTTCTGGGTCCGTCGGGATGCGGAAAAACCACGGTTTTACGCATGATTGCTGGGCTGGAGGATATTACCGCAGGCGACCTTTATTTTGGCGAGACACAGATGAACGCCGTACCGCCCCACAAGCGCGGCGTGGCGATGGTGTTTCAAAACTACTCGCTGTACCCCCACCTGACGGTGTATGAGAATATGGCGTTTGCCCTAAAAAACCAGCGCATCCCCCGCGAGGAGATCGACGAGACGGTGCGGCAGATCGCCCGTGTGCTTGACCTTAGCGGCAAGCTTGACCGCAAGCCGCGGGAGCTTTCGGGCGGCGAGCGTCAGCGCGTGGCAATCGGGCGGGCACTGGTGCGCAAGCCCGAGCTGTTTTTGATGGACGAGCCGTTCAGCAACCTGGATACAAAGCTGCGCACCGAGCTGCGCAACCAACTGCAGCGGCTGCACGCATCGCTGCCCGACACCACCTTTGTGTACGTCACCCACGACCAGATGGAGGCGACGATGCTCGGCGACCGGGTTGTGGTCATGAACGAGGGTGCCATTCTGCAGCAAGGCACCCCGCGCCGCGTATACCTGCACCCCGACAACCTGTTTGTGGCGCAGTTTGTCGGCTCGCCCAAGATGAACCTGATAGACGACGCGGTTTTGGTGTGCGAGGGGGAGAACTACCATGTGCAGGCACTCGGTACCCGCTTTGCCCTGCCCGCAGAAACGGCAGCGCGCCTTCTTGAGCACGGCGTAACGGGGCAGCCCGTCATTCTGGGTATACGCCCCGTGAACCTCTCGCTCAGCGCCGAGGGCATCACCGCACGGGTCGACCTCGTAGAGCCCATGGGCGCGGAGACGCACCTGTACTGCACCGTGCAGGGCAAGGAGCTGGTGTGCGTGGTCTCCGCCGAACAGCTGCGCGGCGCGCCGATGTTTAGGGGGCAGACGGTTACGCTTGCGCCCGACGGGCACCGCCTGCATCTGTTTGACCCCAACACCGAGCAAAACCTGCTGCCATATTAAAACCGACACGCTTTAAATAATGCATATGCTGACGATAAAAAGACGGTGCCCGTAAATGAATGCGGGCACCGTCTTTATTCGTGTTATTTGATTTGCCGTTAGCCTAAGATGCCCTTGAACGAGATCATCTTCTGCTGGGTCATCTCCTCAAGGGTGCACACGGCTCCCTCTCTGCCTACGCCGGACATCTTGTAGCCGCCGAAGGGCTGATGAGCAAGGCGGTAGTTGCCGCTGCCGTTGATGACGCACGCGCCCGCCTGTACCCTTGTCGCCACCTTCATGGCGGTCTTCATATCGGCGGTGATTACGCCGGAGGACAGACCGTAGATGGTGGAGTTTGCAATGGCTATCGCCTCCTCTATCGTGTCAAACCCGATGACGGGGAACACCGGACCGAAGATCTCCATATCCTTTGCAATGTCCATATCGGGGGTGCACTCCAGCACCGTGGGGTCAATGAACGCGCCGTCGCGTTTTCCGCCAAAGCGCAAAACCGCACCCTGTGCGATGGTGTCCTTAATCTGCTGCTCCACCTCTTTGGCGGCGCGCTCGCTGATGACGGGTCCCATCTCCACCGCGGGGTCGGACGGGTCGCCTACCTTAATCGCGCCAAGGCGCTTGACAAGCTCCTCGGTAAACGCGGCGCGGATGCCGTTTTGCACGATGAAGCGCTTGCTTGCGCAGCAGGTCTGCCCCGCGTTGCCGATGCGCCCGTTAATGGTCTCGTTAAGTGCAAGCTCAAAGTCGCAGTCGTCAAAGATAATAAGCGGGTCGTTTCCGCCAAGCTCAAGCGCAACGCGACGCAGGTCGCACGCACAGTTTTTTGCGAGCGTTACACCCACCTCGGTGCTGCCGGTAAAGCTGACGGCGGCAATGCGCTTGTCGGTGGTCATCTGCGCACCCACCTTGCTGCCCGAGCCGGTGAGGCAGGAAATTGCCTTTTTGGGCAGCCCACTCTCAACCAGCAGCTCGCACAGAATCATTGCGCTGCGGGGGGTGTTGGTCGCGGGCTTGAGCACCACGCTGTTGCCGGTAACGAGCATGGGTGCGGTTTTGTGTGCCGCAAGCTCAAAGGGGTAGTTAAACGGCACGATGCAGGCAAATACGCCCAGCGGCTCGTGCACGGTAAACGCCACGTCGCCCTCGGAGCGCGACTCTGCGCTAAAGGGCAGGGTGTGCCCGTAAAAGGTGTTGGCGGCGGAGCTGAAGATACGGAAGATTGCGGCGTTTGCCGCAACCTCTACGCGGCACTGCTCTATCGGCTTGCCGCCCTCTTCGCACATCACCGCGGCGATGCGGGCCTCGTTTTGCATAACAAGTGTGGCATACCGTTCCATAATGGCAAGCTTTTCGTGAAGCGGGTATGCCGCCCACTCCTTCTGCCCCTCTACGGCAAGGGCGATGGCGCGATCCACGTCCTGCTCGGTCGCGGCGGGCACCGTGTCCACACACTTTCCGGTCACGGGGTTTATCACCTCAACGACGCCGTTGTCCGACGCGTCGGTCCATTCTCCTCCGATAATCATCTTCATATCAAATATCCTCCTTAGTAGCACAGTTTGGGTTGGCTTTCTTTATAAAGCCTTTAGGTAGCTGCAATCCTCCGCAAGGGAGGTAAACACGTCGCCGGTATAGGCATACTCGCGCTCGACGATATACGCCTTGGTGCCCTGCGCGTCCGCGGTCTTTTTAATCTCGGGCATGTTGACGATGCCGTCGCCCAGCTTGCAGTTGATCTTGCGGAATTCGTCAAACCGCGCCTTCTGCTCGGGCGTAAAGACGGGTCTGCCGTCCGCGTCGCGTTGCACACCCGCAAACACCTTGCTGAATTGGTCGTCCAGTCCGTAGATGCGCGAGGTCTCCTTGACGTGAAGCAGCTCAAATCGTCCGTTGTACTGCTTAATAAACTCCGACGCATTCACGCCCGCACGCCATGCCCAAGCGACATCCAGCTCAAAGAACACCAGCTCGGGGTCGGTGTTGCGAATTAAAACATCGATAACCGTCTGTTCGTCGTACACATCAAAGTCGCTGTTGTGGTTGTGGTAGCCAAACCGCAGACCCGCCGCGTTGCTCTGCTTGCCCCACGCGTTTAGCTTCTCGGCCGCTTCGTACGCCTCTTGCTTGCTTTTAACATGCAAGCCCGGGCATACAAGATACCGGCAGCCCGACTCGGGCAGGTAGGACAGCTGCTCGTCAATCTGGTCCATGCGGATATGCGCGCCGATGACGCTCATGTTAAGCTCTGCAAGTCGTGCCTTTAGGTCTTTGGCGCTGTAACCGCCGTAGATGCCGTCAAACAGCTCCAGCCCGTCGTAGCCCGCCTGCGCAATCTTTTGGATGGAACCTTCAAAGTCCTCCCTGAACTCGCGCGAGCAGGATGCGACCTGCACATATACCTTATCCATACTGTAATCCTCCTTTAAAAGCGGCAGGGGACACGGCGCCCCCTGCCAAAAAAACTGCGTTATTGTTTTAGAATCTCCTCTACGCGGCGGATGACCTCAAAGCACATGTGCGAGTTGTGAAACGGGCACTTGCCTCCGTTTAGCTTGTCAAACCCGTGCATTCCGTCCACCACATGGTAGCCGGTTTCGTCCACGACGACGTTGTTGTACCAGTCGCCGTCCTTTGTATTGATAAAGTACTTTTCAATATACTCCAGCTGGTCTTCACACGCCTGCAAAAACGCCTCGTCGCCCGTAAGCTGGTAGCCAAACAGCATTGCGGTAACCGCCTCTGCCTGTGCCCACCATACGTGGCTTTTATCGCGCTCGCCGGTTTCGAGGTTTTCGCCGTTGTACAGGCTGTGCCACGCGTCAAAGTCGTTTTTCATTACGTTTCTCAGCACGTCCTCGCACACCGCCGCCACCGCTTCGATGAGTTCTTTGTCGCCTGTCAGACGCGCAACATCCATGGCAAGGTAGCTTAGCTCGCAGTCGTGACCGAAGCTTTGGTGGCTGCCCAGCCGCTTTTTGTCTGCGTCAAAGAAGGTGCAGAAGTTGTGCCGCTGCTCGTCGTACAGCAGGTCGGTTACGCACACCGCAAGCTCGTGCAGCACCGGCTTAACCCGCGGGTCTTTGGTTGCGCGGTACAGCTGGTCGTATGCCTGCATCAGATGGTGCGGGAACACGATGGCGTCGGGCGGGAACGACATGCGCCCTGTCGAGAGCTTCTGCACCGGTGTCCAGTCGCGCGCCAGATTGTTCGGGTAGTCCGCCGGTCCGCGTTTGACCTTTGTCTCGATGATGTCAAAGGTCTCCATGGCCGCGCGCAGCGCCTCGGGGTCGCGGCTGGCATGATAGTATGCGGCACAAGCCATAATGAAGAACGCCTCGCTGTAAAGTGGCTTTTCGTCGCTTACCACCTTGCCGTCCTTATCCACAAAGCTGTACGCGCCGCCCAGCTCGCGATCGTAAAAATGCTTCATCAGGTAATCAAAGGTATACTTTGCGCGGTCGAGATAGATCTCGTCGCCAAACTGCATAAACGCGTGGGCGTATGCGTATACCATGCGTCCGGTAAGCACCAGCGAGCGCGGTTCGGTGTTTTCGCGCTGCATATCCAGCGTAACCGTGCTGTAAAAGCCGCCGTTCTCTTTATCCATAATGTACTCGCTGCACCAAAACGGAAAGATGTGAAGCTTTGCGTTATCCAGTGCGCGTTTTCTTAGGTTGATTAGACGTTCGGTAAGGATCATCTATGGTTTCCCCCCGTATTACTCAAAAATTATGGTCTGTCCGGTCTCGGACGAACGATAGATAGCGTCTAGGATGCGGGTTACCGTAAGAGCCTGCTCGGGCTTAACAAACAGCTCGCCGCGACCAAGCAGCGCGTTAACCCAGATGGTAGCCTCTGCGTCGTTGGGCAGAACCATGGGGTTGCGGTCGATGAGTCCGGGAGGGGCCATGCGGAACATGTTGCGGGTGCTAACCTGAGAAACGACCTGACGGTTGGCAATAACGTGGTTGGCACGCACGCCGTCCTCGGTGTCAAGTCCGCCCTTGGTGCCGCACAGCAGCACGCTGGAACGCGGGGTAACCATGTTAATAGCCCATGCGCAGCGCAGGTTAATGAGCGCACCGTTCTTCATGCGCACAAAGCCGAATGCGGAGTCCTCCAGCTCGTACTTTGCGGGGTCCCAGTTGCCAAACTCGTTGCCCATCTCGTCGGGGGTTGCGTATTTGCCGATCTTGGCAAACGAAACGCCGGTAACGCTCTGCACCTCGTAGTTGTTCATCATCCACAGGGTAAGGTCGAGCGAATGGGTGGCAATGTCAATCAGCGGTCCGCCGCCCTGCTCCTTCTTGCTGGTAAACACGCCCCAGGTGGGGATGCCGCGGCGACGCAGCGCGGTGGTCTCGGCGTAGTAGATATCGCCCAGTGCGCCGGTATCCACATAATCCTTCATGGCGATGTTGCTGTCAAAGTGACGGTACTGGTAACCGATGGTCAGCAGCTTGCCCGTCTTGTTTCTTACCTCAAGCATCTTCTCGGCGTCCGCCGCGGTGGCTGCCATGGGCTTTTCGCACATAACGTGCTTGCCTGCCTCCATGGCTGCGCACGAGATCTCGCAGTGCAGCACATTGGGGGTCAAAACGTGAACCGCGTCGATCGACTTATCCTCGAGCAGTTTTCTGTAGTCGGTGTAAACCTTTGCATCCGGCGCGCCGAACTTGCCCGCCGCTTCTACCGCGCGCTCCTCGATTAAATCGCAGAACGCCGCCATCTCAACCTCTTGCTGTCTTGCCATTGCCGGCAGGTGCTTGTCCACGGCGATTCCGCCGCAGCCGATAAAGCCTATCTTCAGTTTTGCCATTGTTTAACCCTCTCTTTTTCTATAAAGTCGTTTAGTATAAACACCCGCAGTGCGGGCAAAAAACCGCTACACAAACAGCATGGACAGGAAATCGCGGACACAACGCCGCCAAACGTTCCAGTCGTGGCTTCCGGGATAGGTGCGGATGATGTGCGCGCCGCACCGCTCGGGCGAAAGCCCCTTTTGCGACATAAAGTCGCTGTCCTGTTCAAACATGTGGTAAAAGGGGTCTGCGGTGCCCATGGCGCGAAAGAACAGGCGAAAATCCTTACCGAATTTCTGTGCGTCGTCCAGCGCGTCCAGATACTCCCGCCCGTCGGCTATGCTGGGCAGGGGCTGTACAAAGCCGCTGAATACGCCCGCCCACGCAAACAGCTCGGGGTGCGTCAGGGTCGTCATGCTGGTTTGCATCGAACCCATGCTTAGCCCCGCCATCGCGCGGTTTTGGCGGTCGGTCTTTACGCGGTAGGTCTTTTCAATAAACGGGATGCAGTCCTCAACCAGCAGATTTGTAAGCTGCATCGCGTTTACGCGCCTGCCCTCGTCTGTGTGCTGCTGCACCATGCCGTTGTTCATTACTATAATGCAGGCGCGAGCCTTGTCCTCGGCGAGCAGGTTATCCATGATGAAGTTTACCTTGCCCTGATACACCCAGCACTGCTCGTTTTCGCCGTGCCCATGCTGCAGATACAGCACAGGGTACTTCTCGGTGCCGCCGTTCATATAGCCGGGCGGTGTGTACACAAGGCAGCTTTCATAGCGCCCCGTTACCGACGAGTGATAGTATTCCCGCGACACCGCGCCGTGGGCAACATCCTTCAGGTAGTAAAAATCCTCCCCCGCCTGGGGCAGGTCGGCGATGTTGGTCGCGACCGACGCGCCAAAGCCGATGGGTGCCATGGGGTTTATAACCGAGACACCGTCCACCAGAAAGAACAACGGACGCATGCCGCCGCTGCCGATCTCCAGCAGCTTGGTCCACACGCCGTTTTCCTGCTTTTCCAGCACAACCTTGCCGGTAAAGGTGCGAAGCGCCACCTCGTTTGCGCCGGGGGCATGGAAATTGACGCGAAAGTGCGTATCGCTCACGACCTCTATCCCCTGGGGGATGTGCAGCTCCGTCTCGCTCAGGAGCGAGCCCAGCCGCGGGTCCACGGGCATCTGTGGGCTGTGCGACAACGCCAATGAGTTGAGCGCCTCGTTAAGAGGGCGCGTATTTGGCATAAAGAGTCCTCCCTTAATTGGTTCTTCTACTATTATTTTAATATAATCATACCATTGCGGCAGGACGGCTTCTTGCAAAAAAGAACGGAAATCTTTTAATTATGTTCAACACCTAACCGCTTACCGCGGTCGTCGCAGAGGCGGCTGCGACCGTAAGCGGCGCGATAGCATACATTATCGAAAAAATTATGCGTTAGTTTAAATGCTTGTGTGCGCCAATGGCGGTAAAATGGTAGTTGTAAAGATTTATTTGTCGCTTTTGGCTACTCAAACATCCATCTGTACGGGTAAGTATGGTGGCGAAGCGTCCTTGTTTTGTTCATTATTAGTAAGGAGATGTTTATAAATGAAACTTAAAATCGGTATCGTCGGCTGCGGCGGCATCGCAAACGGCAAGCACCTGCCCTCGCTGAAGAACAACGCGGATTTGTGTGAGCTTGTGGCGTTCTGCGACATTTTACCCGAGCGCGCCGAAAAGGCGGCACAGC
>JAEZQD010000011.1 GCA_023413185.1 Bacillota bacterium | reverse complement strand
TCAATCGGGTCGCCCAGCGGTGCAACCTTGCGTACATATACTTCGGTTCCCTTGGTAATGCCCATGTCCATAATGCGGCGTTTTACAGCGCCTTCGCCCGTGAGTTTTAACACGGTTGCGGTCTGCCCGCACTTAATCTCCTTGAGTGTTGCCATGTAGTCGTCTCCTCCTCGCACAAAGAATACTAAGTCCAAAGCGCACAAACTATGCGCCTGAGCAACAAAATTCGTCGAACAGTCAAAACAAATGGTATAACCGCCCCATAACCGAGACAGTTACACCATTATGCGGACAGCCATCCCACGATCTATCGCAACGCGGGAGCCCTTTACATTAACAATCATGTTTCCGCCCAGCTCCGATACAACGGTAATGCGCACACCCTCCACAAAGCCAAGGCTTTCGAGGTACCGTTTGGTGTCGTCGCGACCGGTAATGCGCTTGATCTGGTTTTCGGATCCGATGCTTGCCATGGTAAGCGGCATAATCAATTCCCCCTTGTACAATCGGTTTCCCATGCCGAGTTAGCGAAACCTAACTCCTTATCATTAGTTTACTATGGCTAACCCATTTTGTCAACTAGTATATTGCTGTTTTTTTAACAAAATAGCAGTACATAATCAGTGAGGATGACAATGAAAGGTGGGATAATATCCTCTCGAGTTGTAATGGCTTTTGAAACTATATACCAAGACAACTACTTGCACAATGCAGAGCTTTATACACGCCATTACAGCGTAACTGCTATCAGAAGATTTACTTACTTCGTTTTGTTTGCGTTAAATAGCACAGCACAAAAAGAAACCCCGTCAACCCTGTTTTTGTTAGGGTTTTGGGGCTTTCTTTAATTACTCCCAATTGTCAAGGTTGATTGATAACGCCAGGTGATGAGGCTAAAAATGACAGTCCTTTTCTATGAAATCTCACAGTTATTGGGATTGTACGAGTTTTTGTTATCGGCACGCAACTTTTATTCTATATACATTCGAACAAATCTATCATACTGCCATTCTGGTCCTTCGTACAACATTTCAAGAATAATACTTTGCAATTCATCTTTTTTAAGTCTACCGATGTAATTAGCAATCTTATTTGCTAGTTCCTCTTGGCGTTTTTCTTCCGCGATTTCATAAGCAATGACATCATCAAAATATTTCTGACCATCGTTTGGAAAAGCTGAAAAATATAATGCTATCATATGCTTGCAAATTATCCTTTTTCCATTAGCGTGAGGACAATTGCACCTGGATTTTCTCGGATGGTTAATGTCAATAAACACCTCATAATGTTCATTGTCACTTCCTCTCAATCTTCCTTTTATTTCCGTGTTGCTGATTTTATTGGAAGATAATACATTCTTTTTTTTAAAATACTCATAACCGCGCCATACTGATTTTGCGCTTGCTAGAGTTAATAAGCTCATAATTAACACCTAAAAATTATTGACTGAATCATCTTTGCATAAGGCGTTCAGTTTATTCCTACTCCCACTCAATCGTAGCGGGCGGCTTGCTCGTAATATCATACACAATGCGGTTGATGTTGCGCACCTCGTTGATGATGCGCCCCGAGATGGTCTCAAGCACGTCGTACGGAATGCGCGCCCAGTCGGCGGTCATAAAGTCGGAGGTGGTTACGCCGCGCAGGGCAAGGGTGTAGTCGTAGGTGCGTCCGTCGCCCATTACGCCCACCGAGCGCATCGACGTAAGCACCGCAAAATACTGGTGAATGTCTCTGGCAAGCCCCGCCTTTGCAATCTCGTCGCGGAAGATATAGTCCGCTTCACGCAGGATGTCAAGGCGCTCCTTGGTTATCTCGCCAATCACGCGGATGGCAAGCCCGGGACCGGGGAAGGGCTGGCGCCACACAAGCGTGTCGGGCAGACCAAGCTCGGTGCCCAGCGCGCGGACCTCGTCCTTAAACAGCATGCGCAGCGGCTCGACAATCTCTTTAAAATCAACATGGGCGGGCAGTCCGCCTACGTTGTGATGGCTTTTTATGACGGCGGCGTCACCCAGACCCGATTCAATCACATCGGGGTAGATGGTGCCCTGTGCAAGAAAGTCCACACGTCCGATCTTCTTTGCCTCTTCCTCAAATACGCGGATGAACTCCTCGCCGATAATCTTGCGCTTGGTCTCGGGGTCTTCCACGCCCGCAAGGCGGGAAAGGAAGCGTTCCTCGGCGTTCACGCGCACAAAGTTGATGTCCTTCGCGCCAAAAACGCCCTCAATCTCGTCGCCCTCGTTCTTGCGCATCAGACCGTGGTCGACAAAGATGCAGGTTAGGTTTTTGCCCGCCGCTTTGGTAAGCAGCGCAGCAACAACCGAGCTGTCCACGCCGCCCGAGAGGGCAAGCAGCACCTTGCCGTCGCCAATCTGATTTTTGAGCTTCTCTACAACGCTAAGCGCGTAGTTATGCATCGACCAGTCGCCCTTACAGCCGCATACCCCATACAAGAAGTTGCGCAGGATTACGGTGCCGTGCTCGGAGTGGTTTACCTCGGGGTGAAGCTGCACGCCGTAGATCTTCTTTTCGCGGTGTTCCATCGCGGCTACGGGGCAATCCGCCGTTTTTGCGATTGCGGTAAAGCCCTCGGGCAGCTTGTCCACCAGGTCGGTATGGCTCATCCACGAAACCGCCTCAGCGGGCATACCCGCAAACAATGGGCTGGTGGTATCGTACCAGGTCTTGGTACGTCCGTATTCGCGCTTGGTGCCCGTTTTCACCACGCCACCCAGGTTGTGGGAGAGCAGATGGATGCCGTAGCAGATGCCTAAAATCGGCACGCCAAGTTTGTAGATTTCAGGGTCGCACTGGGGGGAGTCGTCCAGATACGCGCTGTTGGGTCCGCCGGTAAAGATAATACCCGCAGGGTTTAACGCGCGAATCTCCTCCATTGATGTTTTGTAGGAGCGCACCTCGCAGTACACGCCGCATTCGCGTACGCGGCGGGCGATAAGCTGGTTGTATTGACCGCCGAAATCAAGAATCAAGACAAACTGATGTGCCATTCGTTCCATCCCTCTGTTTTCATAGAATTATCTGTTTCTCATTGTGCCATTTTCGGGGGCAAAATGCAAGCGTACGCCGTGTGATTTCATATTTTTTGCGTTTTGTTGCAAATGCAATGACATAACGCGCGTCAAACTGTCAAAAATACAGGTAGTCCCTACCGATATATTGAAAGGAATGGTGCATCCATGCGCTTTATCAGATTGGTGGCGGCTCTTATGCTCGCCGTTATGCTGCTTATGAGTTACCCAAGCGCACTATCCGATAACCTTCCGCCGCTCGTCAACGACAAAGAGATTCACACGGTACAAAACGTCCCCGTGTGGGGCTATGTCGAACAGTACGACCCCGACGGAGATGCCATCACCCTAAACGTGGTGCAGGAGGCAGGCAAGGGTATGGTGACGGTGTACGACGCCACGTTTGTGTACCGTCCGTTCGCCGACGAGATGGGGGAGGATAGCTTTACCGTTTATGCCACGGACAGTGCGGGCAACTACTCCCGCCACGCGACCGTTACGGTACAGATTGAACAAAACAAGATGGGCGACGGCTTTAACGATATGCGCCTTCACCCCTCACACTACAGTGCGCTGATGCTGGCGCAGAATAACCTTATCAGCGGGGAACGGGTTGGCGGTTCGCTGCTGTTTCAGCCCGACCGACATTTGACCCAGTCGGACTTTATGCTGATGGTGCTTGCCGCCGCGGATACGGCAAACGTGTACACCCCTTGTGTAAGCACCGACCTGGCAAACGACAAGGATATTGCGCTGTGGCTTAAGCCATATCTGCGCACGGCAAAGCAGCTGGGGCTGATTGGGGCGGGCGACTTTTATCCCGACGCACCCATTACCCGAGCCGAGGCGGTACAGCTCATCAGCCGCGCAACGGGGATGAAGGATGTCGAGGCGCAGGCACTGCACATCCGCGACCTGGAAAAGATTCCTGCAGGCAGCCTTCAAAGCTATATTAACCTTGCCGCAACCGATATGCTAAGCCTGTACGACGGTTATGCGCGTCCCGACGAACCGCTTACCCGCGCCGCCGCCGCCGACCTTGTCTGGCAGCTGTACCGTTACCGGCAGCAGTCCGCGCAGGGTATGGCAGAATAGAATGACAGCTTAAAAACAGTCCGATCCAACCGGTCGGGCTGTTTTTGTTTATATTAAAGCAGTTTACCACTTCAAACGCTGTTAATGCAAACTTGAATTTTGGTTCAGTTGGCGTTATGATGATAAAGTTGTAACCAATGCAGTAATCGCAATAAGGCACAGCGGTTGCAACAAACGAATTATTGGAGGTGAATACTATGCAAGAAATGCAGATTCTGGTTTTGGTGCTTAGCAGTTATGAAAAACTGGACACATTGTTGGTTGAACTTAAGGACGCGGGCATAACGGGCGCAACCGTCATTAACTCCACCGGGATGGCACAGGTGCTCAGTCGTGAAAGCGATCATCTTTTGGGTTCTCTGCGCAATTATTTAACCCCACAGAGGGAAGACAACCGAACTGTTTTTATTGTTCTTAATGAAGAAAAGGTTAAAACGGCAAAGGACGTTATCCACAAGGTAATAGGCTCGTTAAGCGAACCGGGAACAGGCATCTTATTTGTCGCGCCGACCCTGTACGTGGAAGGCATCCCAACAGAGTAGGATTAATAGAGAGCGAGACATAAAAACATAGTGTAAGAAGGAATTATAGTGGCACATTTCAATACGTTATTATATCTAGCCATCCTGCTTTTGGCTGGATTGGTATGCGGTCGACTAGCAAAACTAATTAAGCTTCCAAACGTTACAGGATATTTGGTGGCAGGAATTCTACTGGGTCCCTTTGTGTTTCGGGTACTATCGTTAGAGGTGGTACACAGTTTCGATGTTTTATCGAATATAGCACTTTCGTTTATCGCTTTTACAATAGGCTGTGAGTTTAAGATAAGCTATTTTAAGCGAGTAGGTATTACACCTGTTGTCATAGCCGTGTTTGAGGCAATTTTGGCTATCCTGCTTGTGCTTACGATATTGATAATAGCGGGTTTCAGTCTGCCCTTTTCCGTGGTGCTCAGTGCGATTGCAGCGGCTACTGCCCCCGCGGCGACAATCATGGTTATTAAGCAATATAAGGCCAAAGGTCCGGTAACTGAAACACTTTTAAGTGTAGTGGCGTTGGATGACGCGGTAGCCCTAATTGGCTTTGGTTTTGCAGTTACCACAGCTAAAGCGATAAGCGGAGGCGGAGGCGGCAGCATTGCATTATCAATAATTAAACCGTTTTGGGAGATTCTGCTCGCCTTGTTAATCGGGGCTGTTGTTGGTGTTTTGTTTAAGGCTCCGCTTAAGTTGTTTAAGAAAAGCGGCAACCGAATCATAATTCTTTGCGGACTGGTTCTTCTTTCAAGCGGGCTTGCGGAACTTGTGGGGGTATCAGAACTGCTTGCATGCATGGCTACGGGAGCCGTATTTTGCAATATCTCCGATGAAAGCGACGAGATTGCAAAACTTTCCGACCTGATAACTCCGCCTATCTTTCTGCTGTTTTTTACGGTGTCTGGTGCTGAATTGGATATTTCGATTGTACCGACTGTGGGGGTTGTCGGCATAATCTATGTTGTATTCAGAGTAATCGGCAAGATGAGCGGCGCATACCTTGGTGCAAAAATAATGAAAGCACCCAAGGAGGTGTGTAGGTATCTGGGACCTACGTTAATTCCTCAAGCGGGTGTTGCCATCGGACTTATTAGTGTAGCGCAAACGGTAGTGCCCGAGTTTGCCCCGCAAATTCGCGCCGTTATTTTATGCGCAACGGTAATATATGAAATTGTCGGACCGGCAATTACCAAACTAACGCTAACAAAGGCAGGCGAGATACAAAAAGCGTGACCCAATCTCCACGGTGTTCACTGTGATATGAAAAGAAATGGTAGCGACCCGGTTGTTAAGAATGGGTCGCTTGCCTTTTATTGGTGTTGCATTCTATTAGATTTTTAATATAATTTATTATAATTATACTCCAAAGTAATGACCCGTATCTACCAATTATAAGATATAACCCGGTGTTTAGCCTCTGGATTGCACTCAATACCTGCAGGTCTGTTGTATGGGCTTTCCTTAACGGTTACCATATAAGACGATGAACAAGGAGACGATAGAATGCACTATCAAAACCCGATTATTCCCGGCTATAATCCCGACCCTACCATATGCCGGGTGGGGGAAGACTACTACATCATGAATTCCTCGTTTGAATTTTTCCCGGGTGTGCCCATATACCACAGCCGAAATCTTGCCAACTGGACACTGAAAGGGTATTGCCTGACCAGAGAAAGCCAGGTTAATCTCAATGAGTGCCACCCGTCGGGCGGTATCTATGCCCCGACGCTTCGAAGCCACAACGGCAGGTTTTATATGACAACCACAAACGTTACCCACGGAGGGAACTTCATCGTTACTTCCGATGATATCCTAGGGGAATGGTCCGAGCCCGTGTGGGTGGATCAAGAGGGCATCGACCCGTCTTTGCTGTTTGATGACGACGGCAAGGTATATTATTGTACCGCGGTGTTCGAGCCCGAGCGCGAGGGCATCTATCTCAGCGAGATAAACGTCGATACGGGAGAGAAACTGACCGAGACCGTGTGTATCACAAAAGGCTGCGGCGGACGATACGCAGAAGGTCCCCATATGTATAAGCTGTGGGGCAAATATTATCTGATGCTCGCGGAGGGCGGAACGGAGTATGGGCATTACGAAACGATGATGCGCGCAAGCTCGCCTTACGGTCCGTTTGAGCCGTGCCCGCACAACCCCATCCTATCGCATGTCAACCGAATGAAGGATGACATACAATGCACCGGTCATGCCGATATTATTGAGGATCACAACCACAACTGGTGGATGGTTTGCCTTGGCATACGTCAGACTATGGCGCCCGGCAACCGCGTGTTGCTGCACAACCTGGGGCGTGAGACCTTTCTTGCCCCGATGGTATGGACCAAGGACGGCTGGCCGGTTGTGGGAATAGCGGGTACGCTTGAGCTTGAGATGGATGGTCCGCTCCCGTCCGCGGCGTGCAAGCCGGACTGGAGCTTTGTTGACGATTTTTCGTCGGAACAACCAAGCAGCCAGTACAATTACGTCCGAAACCCGGTTGCGGAGAACTATCAAAGGCTACCCAAAGAGCGGGTTTTGCGATTGACGGGCACGGACGTTACGTTAAGCCACCGCGGTTCCCCGACGTTTGTGGGGGTGAGGCAAAGAGGGTTTGAGACGATTACGACGGTTACCTTGTCGGTCGGTTGCGAGAACAACCTTCAATGCGCCGGTCTCACGGCCTTTTATAATGAAGGCTACCATTATGATATTCTGCTAACCAAAGAAAACGGGCAAGACCGCATTTGCTTGCGCAAGCAGGTGCACGACATATTGACCGTGACTGCCTCCCACGCCATTTCGTACGCAGGAAGCGTCGAGTTGCAGATCATCTCTGACCGAAAGGACTACCGATTTCTTTACCGTGCGGATGCGGGCGAGTTTATCGAGCTCGGGCGAGGCTGTGTTGCGGGGTTGTGTACCGAAGGCACCCAGACCATGAGTTTTACCGGCACCTACCTCGGTATGTTCTGTGAAAATGCCGTCGCCGATTTCCGTATGTTCCGCGCCGATGTCCTATAACGTGTTCGTTCGCCAGCCCTTGTGTTTGCGGTTGGTACGGATGCAGCGTGCATACCTATTGACCTGATTTATGTGATAAGATGGTGTAAATCATTACATATCAGGGAGGGTAACCAATGAAAACCAAAGGGCAAAAGGGCTTTGCTGTTGTCAACATCATCGTGGGGGTCGTGCTGTTTCTGGCGAGCTTCGCCATGTTCTCCGACCCGTCTACCGGTCCCGGCGGGTTAATTTCACTGTTATTAGGGCTGTTGTTTGGTGTGTGTGGTTGGCTGACGCTCAAACGTCTTCGTACGGAATATGTGCCGGAGAAGACGATGAAGGCGACGCTCATCACCAATCTTGTCCTGTTCATCCTGTCCTGTATCGTTTTGGTGGCGTGCACCATCCTACCTATCGTAGGACCGATGCTGTAATACAAGCAAAACGCGCGTCTGCATGGCGGCTGATTGTTCATGACAAGAAGCGGTACAACCGAAAACCCGCGCTGCCTTAATACGCCGCAGCTACAAAAACGCGCCTTTATTTGGCTTGCAAGTAGCCATTTAAAGGCGCGTTGTTGCGTTTGAGTGATGAACTATTGCGCAAGCTGCTATCGCAGGCACTGCCCCCGGTTTACCGCAACATGCGTAGGATACGCATCATGGTTAAGCGGTTTCGCACATAGGGCGATAACGTCACGAGGGATTCGGACATCTCGGCACTTATGCCAATGTCTTCAAGCGTTGCCTTTGCGCCCAGAGAGCGAAGCAGCTCGCTGAGTGTGTCACCCGACACAACGGCGCTTAGTATGGCGCGCACCTTGCCCCAGTTTTCTGTCAGCGTTTCGGGGGTCATCTCCGCAAGGCAATCGGATTGATTTTCCTCAAGGATTGCGTCTGCGAGCGAACCGAACTGTCGGCGCACCCAGTCTTCGTCGATGGGAGTGTACGCCGACACGGTCCCCGATATGTCTGTGCGTTGTGCCAACCGGTGGTATACATAACAGCAGAACGGGGTTGCGGCGCCCACCTTCTCACCGTGCATCGCGTCCGAGTCGCCGATGACCTTCATCTCGAGCAGGTGCGAGATATGGTGCTCCGCGCCGGAGGCGGGGCGTGAGTTTCCCGCCAGCTGCATCGCCACGCCCGAAAGAATCAGCGCGTACATCAGGTCACGGTAGGCGTCTTTATCCTGCGAGGCGAGCTTTTGTGCGCCTGCTACAACCTGCTCCACCGCCGTTCGGGTCAGGTCGGCAATGTAGGGGCAGTAGTATTCGCCGGTCAGTGTGTGTGCAATCTCCCAGTCGGCAAGGCAGATATACTTGCCAAGAATATCCCCAATGCCGGCCAACGCCAGATGAATCGGTGCCGCGGCGATTACGTCCAAATCGGCAAGGATCAGAACGGGAGCAGCGGCGGGCATGGTCTTTTTCATGCCGCCCCATGTCATGGCGGCAACGCTCGACGCAAAGCCGTCCACCGTCGCCGCGGTGGGGGCGGAGACAAACGGGATATTCTCTTTGCCCGCGCAGTACCGCACGATGTCATGGATTGTTCCGCTGCCTATTGCCACCAACACATCGGTGTGGTGCAGCCGCTCGGTTAAAAGCGCCACCCCATGCTCATCTGCATGCAGGTTGTCGGCTGGCAGAATAATCTCCTCGCAGCCCGATGGGCGGGTAAGACCTTTGGCATAATAGCTATTGCTGTCATACACCGCCGTAACCTTACCCGCAAACCCCAGATCAAAAAGCGTTTGCGTAAGCCTTGTAAGGCAACCCGATTCTATTACAATGCGCCGTATCGTTGTTTGGTGTCCTTTTCCGCAGGCGCAGGATGGCACACAAAAATCTTTTTGCGTTAAGATCATAGAAAAATCACGTCCTATCAAAACAGTAATGCGCTTTATTGGCATACAGCGAAGAAAGCTGTGCTTGTGGGATGGGTCAGCGCGGGAGAAGTTGTTTCTTCCCTTTGCCACTTGGTTGACAGCATGTTTTATTCGCCTTATACTAAAAGTTAACAACCGGCAAATCATAATGAACTCTGAACGCCCGCGGGAGGTACCAACTGTGTATATCAATTCATTGGACGAAGGGCTAAAGCTCTTCAAGGCGCTGGGCTCGGAGATTCGCATAGAGATTGTGAAGCTTTTGCTCGGCGGCAAACGCCTTAGCATGAATGAGATTGCGTCGGCACTCAATATAACAAACGGTGCGTTAACCAGCCACATCAAGCAGCTGGAAGAGAGCGGGATTGTTGCCGTAGAAAGCAGACCGGGTGTGCATGGCAACCAAAAGCTATGTTCGGTTAACCTAGACCGGGTTATCATCGAGTTTGCTTCGCGTGAGGAGTATAAAAACAGCTACGAAACCCAGCTTCGGGTCGGTCGGTTCTCGGACTACAGCGTGTTTCCCACCTGCGGAATCGCGACAAAAAATGCCCTGATCGGCGAGGTGGACGACCCGCGCTATTTCTCCCACACCGATCGGTACGAGGCGGATATCCTCTGGTTTACCAAGGGATATGTGGAGTACATGATACCAAACCTTGTGCCGGCGTTTCATTCCATCAGCCAGATCTCTATCTCGGCGGAGCTTAGCTCCGAGGCGCCCGGCGTCAACAACATCTGGCCTTCCGACATCCGCTTTTACCTAAACGGCGTCTTTTTGGGCACATGGACAAGCCCGGGGGATTTTGGCGATAAAAAGGGCGCGTTTACGCCGGATTGGTGGTATTCAAACTTCAACCAGTACGGTCTGCTCAAGCTGCTGGTGGTAAACCACAGCGGAACCTACATCGACGGGCTTCAGATATCCGATGTCACGATTGGGGATCTGAACATCGGCTCAATGGATCACATCAAATTCCGTCTGGCAGTAACCGACGACACCAAGCCCGCGGGAGGGCTGACGATATTCGGGGAGTCGTTTGGCAACTACAATCAGAATATGAACGTGCGTGTCAGTTACAGCGCGCAGTAAACACAACGATAGATTGCCCTCACCAAAACGGTGAGGGCAATCTCTTTTTATGAGCGTTTTAGGCGAATGACGTTCCACGAAGCCTTGTGCAGAACGGTTTTCAGAACGCCGCCATCCAGCTCGCTATCCTGTCTGGTGCTCGGTGCGACGTTTTGACCGGTTGCGGAGTTGGAGGCAGTCATTTCAAAGCCCTCCATGCAGATCCACTCAATTAGCGAAACCCCGCCAAAGGCGCGCAGGTCGGTTTCGAGCAGCAAATCCTCCGAACAGCTGCGGTTGACGGCAAAGACGGTAATCTCCTCGGTCTCGGGGTTGTAAACGGGAATCGCCTCAATATCCGTTACATCGCCGTGACCCTTTGTGTCATGCTTTGTTGTGTTTAAAATGGGCTGCAGCGCAATGCCGCGTCCGTATACAGAAGCGTGCAAGAACGGGTAGTAGATGGTCTGCTTCCATGCGGTGCCGTTTGTCTCGGTCATAATCGGCGCAATAACGTTCACAAGCTGGGCGAGGCACGCCATACGAACGCGATTGCTGTACTTTAAGAAGGTGATTAACACAAGACCCACAACCAACGCATCCTCGAAGGTGTAGATGTCCTCCAAAAGCGCGGGCGCCACCTGCCAGGGACGGTTTTTCATGGTGTCGGCATCCGCATCGTTGGAATGGAACCACACATTCCACTCGTCAAAGCTCAGGTTTAATGTCTTTTTGCTTCTTTTTCTTGCCTTTACATAGTCACAGGTGGAGATAACGGTGTGAAGAAAACGCTCCAAATCTTGGGTGCAGGCAAAGAAGTCCTCGGTGTCGTTGTTCTTGTTGCCGAAGTATTGGTGCAGCGAGATGTAATCCACATGGTCGTAGGTGTGCATCAGTGTTTCCGCTTCCCATTCGGGGAAGGTTGGCATATCCACGCCCGAGCTTCCGCAGCTCACAAGCTCGATAGAGGGGTCAATCAGCCTCATCGCCTTGGCGGTTTCCGCCGCGATTCGTCCGTATTCCTGCGCGGTTTTGGTGCCAATCTGCCACGGTCCGTCCATTTCGTTGCCCAAACACCAGGTTTTAATGTTGTAAGGCTGTTTGTCACCGTGGCTGATGCGCAGGTCGCTGTAATAGCTGCCGGAGGGGTGGTTGCAGTACTCCAGCAGGTTGCAGGCGTCAGCAATTCCCCTTGTGCCAAGGTTCACCGCCATCATAATCTGCGAATCCACCATGCGCGTCCATTTGTAAAACTCGCTGATGCCAACGGCGTTGGGCTCAAGGCTTCTCCACGCAAGCTCCAGACGCTTTTTTCTTGCTTCGAGGGGACCAACGCTGTCTTCCCAGTAAAAGTTAGACACGAAATTGCCGCCGGGGTAACGGATAATGGGCACCCTTAAATCCTTTACAAGCGCCATCGTATCGGTGCGAAAACCGTCTTTGTCCGCGCTGGGGTGACCGGGCTGGTAGATGCCGTCGTATACCGCGCGACCGAGATGTTCAATAAACGAGCCGTACAGCCTATTATCAATCTCGGCAATGGAAAGTGCGGGGTCTACCGTCATTTTTGATGTTTTCATTATGGTCTCCCTTTTAGTTTAGAATAACATAAAATAATTTATCCTTTTCTAAATTGTAGTCCATCCAGATAGTAAAAGTCAAGGTTTACACACAAATTTGTCTAAAAAAACAAAGTACGACAAAGGTAGCTGGTTTAGTCCGGCAACGTGAAAAACTCTACACGATGTTTATAAAATCCGTACAATACTGCACGAAAACTTCTACGTTGGGTTTTTACAGAAAAATGACGCAAAATATACACGGACAATATTTTGTGTGTTATAATATTCATAATTGTGAATGAAATAAGTAAGCGTTTTATCAGAGGAGAGTGTTATGGGAATCTCTAACTTGCTGCAACTAATCGGCGGACTGGCTTTGTTTTTATTCGGTATGAACACAATGGGTACAGGGTTAGAAAAAACATCGGGAGGAAAGCTTGAAAAACTGCTCGAGCGTTTAACCTCCAACCCGATTAAGGCGGTGGTACTGGGTGCTGCTGTCACGGGTATTATACAATCGTCCTCGGCAACCACCGTCATGGTTGTGGGGTTTGTAAACTCCGGCATCATGAAACTCAGTCAAGCGGTTAGCGTAATAATGGGCGCAAACATCGGAACAACCGTAACATCGTGGATCTTAAGCTTATCGGGTATAGAGAGCGACAATTTTATTGTCAATCTATTAAAGCCCGATTCTTTTGCGCCAATCCTTGCGCTTTTAGGCGTAGTGCTTCTCTTATTTTTTCAAAGTGAAAGCAAAAAAAACATCGGCTCCATTTTTATTGGCTTTGGGGTGTTGATGTTTGGCATGAAGGCAATGAGCGCGGCGGTAAAGCCCCTTGCGGACATGCCGGAATTTGCAGATATCCTAACCATGTTTACAAACCCGGTTCTCGGTCTTTTGGTGGGCGCGCTGTTAACGGCGGTGATACAAAGCTCCTCCGCTTCGGTGGGCGTTTTGCAGGCGCTATGCATGACCGGCACTATCAGCATTGGGGTGGCGCTGCCTATCATCATGGGGCAGAACATCGGTACCTGCATTACGGCGATATTGTCCTCTGTGGGGGCCAATAAAAACGCAAAAAGAGCGGCGCTCATTCATCTGTATTTCAACTTAATCGGAACCATACTCTTTATGGCGGTGTTTTACAGTTTAAATGGCCTGATGAGCTTCGGCTTCTTGGACGACATACTTAATCCCGCGGGGGTTGCGGTGATACACACCATTTTCAACATCTCGTGCACAGTCGCGCTGCTGCCGTTTGCCAAGCTGCTCGAAAAGCTTGCGTATCTTTCCCTGCCGGAAAAGAATTTCGAAACGCAGACGGAGAACGCAGGCGATTTTCAGCTGCTGGATGCGCGGTTTTTGGACAAGACCTCCTTTGCCACCGAGCAGTGCAGAAACGTCACTTCAAGGATGGCGCGGCTGACCAAAGAGTCGATGTACAAGGCGCTTGGGCTGCTAGGGCAGTACAACGAGGATGAAGCCGCCCGGGTTCTTGCCTTGGAGGATAAGGTGGACAAGTTTGAGGATGAGCTAAGCACCTATCTGGTTAAGCTGAGCAGTAAAAACCTGTCCGAGAAGGATTCCCGCACCATCTCCATCCTGCTGCACTGCATCGGAGATTTTGAGCGCATATCGGACCATTCGGTCAACGTAATGGAAGCGGCAAAGGAAATGCACGATAAAAAGCTGTCCTTTTCAAAAGAAGCCACTGCGGAGATTCGTATCTTTGTAGAGGCGGTAAAAGAGATTATAGCCATCACCTTTGAGGCGTTTGAAACCGACAATACGGAGCTGGCGCAAACCGTAGAGCCGCTTGAAGAGGTGATAGACAACCTCAACGAGAGCCTGAAGAAGCGTCATATCAAGCGGTTGCGCACCGGCACCTGCACCATAGAGCTTGGCTTTGTGCTGTCTGACATCATCAACACCTTTGAGCGCATCTCAGACCATTGCTCCAACGTTGCGCTTTGGGTCCTGCACTCCAAGGAGGTCGGGTTTGACACCCATGGTTATGTCGAGCGGATGCGCCGAGGCGATAACGAGAACTTTGAAGCGAAGTACATGCAGTTTAAAGGCAAATATGTGCTGCCCAAGAATGGCTGATTTTCTGGGTGCACGATAGCAATTGCGCGATTGTGCCATATAGAATATGATAATAGCCCTACGAATTATGGTTGCATTGCACCACAGTTCGGAGGGCTATATTTGTGGTGCGCTGTTTTAGTCAAGGCGTTGCGGCAGATACGAGGAAAACGCAGTCGGAATCATAATCTCGTTTTCAAGCTGCTGCCTTGTAATAAACATCAGCGAGTCGTCCTGAGTGCATTCGCTTACCCGCACCAAATACCCAGTCATATGCCACTCGATGTGGGTAAAGATATGCCTCGCCGGCGGCAACGGCAATACAGAAACGGGGGTAAGCCCCATTTCTTGTACAGCCTGAGCACACTCGTCCTGCGACAACGTCCCCGCAAGGTTTGGCAGCTCCCACAGTCCCGCCAGCAGACCGCGCTCGGCGCGCCGCCTTACCGCAAGGCGTTTAGGACATACGATAACCAGAACCGTACGGTCTTCCTTTACCCGCGCCTTCTTTGGCTTCTTTACGGGAATTTGTTCCGTTAAGCCATCCCGATAGGCCTTGCAAACCTTGCTCAATGGACAGATATCGCATCGGGGTGCGCCGTTTGGCAGGCAGACCGTCGCGCCCAGCTCCATCAGCGACTGGTTAAAATCACCCACCCTCGTGTCGGGCAGGATATCGGCAACCTGACGCGTGATCTCGCGCTTTACCCCTGCACCGGTAATGTCGCCGACGTTTGCGGTCACACGGCTGATGACCCGAAGCACATTGCCGTCCACCGCGGGCACGCGCACCCCAAACGCGATGGAAGCCACCGCCCCTGCGGAGTATTCTCCCAACCCGGGTAGGGAGCAGAGCGTCTTAAAGTCGCTCGGGATTTCACCGCCGTAGTGAGCCGTAATCATCCGCGCCGCCCTTTGCAGGTTTTTGACGCGGCTGTAGTAGCCAAGCCCTTCCCACAGCTTCAGAAACGCGGCTTCCTCCGCGGCTGCAAGTGCATGCACGTCAGGCAGCGCCTTGATAAACCGCTCAAAATACGGAATAACCGCCTCCACGCGGGTCTGCTGCAGCATGATCTCGGATACCCATACGCGGTAGGGCGTGGGAAGGCTGCGCCACGGCAGAACGCGGGCATTCGCGTTGTACCAGTCCAGCAGCAGCGGAACGATAGGGTTAAGCGGTGATTTCATCTAAATACCATCCAAATACTTTAGTAATGAAAAGGGTTATATTCAAACATAGTATAACACAAACGCAAGGCAAACAAAAACAACCGGCGGTTTGCGCTGTATGCCCGGTATGCCTTGTGACTACATGAATTTTTCGGCAAAGCTTCGTCAACAATATCCGTATTGTAAGACGAAGGAGCCGATGCCGTGAAGACAGGATATTCAAACAACCCGATAGACAGGGCAAGGATTCCGCAAAAGCCGTATGTGAAAAAACCGCTTGCGCTGCGTACAACAACGGCACAGGAGATAAAAACACTGTGGGCGCTGTACCGCGAGGTTAGCAGAGAAAAAACCCGCGCGGGTGTGCGGCAGTGGCTGTACGATAACTATTATACCATTCAGGCGGAGGGTCGATCGGTGGTGCGCTCTCTGCGGCACGAAAACCCGCTGCCGTGCATGGAAAGCACCTCGATACCCGTGGTGTATCATCTAATCAGCTCTATTTTTGTGGCAAAGCGCACCGAGCTGACGGGTGAAAGTCTCGAACAGTTTTTGTGCGAGATACAGAGGGATACCCCCCTTGCGGTGGCGGAGCTGTGCTTTGTGCCCACCGCGCTTCGGTGCGCGTACATTTCGGTATGCCGCAAGGCGTGCGAGCACGACACGCAGGATAACGAGGCGGAAGAGCTGTTTGCGTACGGCATCTGTTCGCTGCGCGCCATCTCAGACCTGTGCTTTGAGGATATCTTTAACAACTGTAGCGCGGTAGAACGGGTTTTGCAGCAGGACCCATCGGGTGACTACCCCAAAATGGATGAGGAGAGCAAAAACCTGTATCGGTTTAAGATATCCCGTATTGCCGTGGCGCACGACATCTCCGAGCTGCAGGCGGCTAAGAACATGCTTGCCTATGTGCAAAACGGGCAGACCCCGCGCGAACGTCACATCGGTCACCCCATTTTTTTGGTGGACGATCTGCACCAAAGGGCGCAGGCAAAGGGACGGTACGCACTGGCGCTTACCGCCGTAATACCGTTTATTCTTTGCGTGACCTTTGGCCTGTTTCTTAAAAGCGTCTGGCCGGCGCTGCTGCTGTACCTGCCCATCTGGGAGATCGTGCGTCCGCTTATCGAGCAGTTTGCGATGCGTGGCGTACCCGCTGCCGTCATACCGCGCATCGCACTCGAGCGCGACCTGCCAAACGGCGCAAACACGCTTGTTACGGTATCCACCCTCATGCCCCGCCCCGAGGATGCCCCCGCGCTCGAAAAGCACCTCGAGAATCTGTATATCACAAACGGGGGCACGGGCGTGGGGTTTATGGTGCTTGCCGACTTTAAGGAGGACAAGGAGGCGACCAATCCCAAGGATATGGCAATGCTCACCGCCGCACAGGGGGTTGTTACACGCCTGAACGCGCGCCTTGGGGACTGTTTTTACCTGCTGGTGCGCAAGCGCAGCTATAACAGGTCCAGCAAGCGGTTCGGCGGGTGGGAGCGAAAGCGCGGCGCCATCACGCAGCTTGTGCGTTTTATCGGTGGGCAGAGTATCCCCGTAAAGCTGTTTTGCGGCAATATGGATGCGTTGCGACGCACCCGCTACATCCTTGCGCTGGATGCAGATACCGGGCTTTTGCTCGGGTCGGTCGCCCAGCTTGCTGGCGCGGCAATCCACCCCCTTAACCGCGCCGAGGTGTCAAAAGAAACAGGTACCGTCACCCGCGGCTACGGCATCTTTCTTCCGCGCATCAGCGTAAGCCTTGCGTCTGCGTATAAAACGGGCTTTAGCAAGGTGATGGCGGGGTGCGGCGGCATTACGGCTTACGGCGCTGTGTGCCCAAACCTGTATCAGGACCTGTTCGGCTGCGCCGTTTTCTCCGGCAAGGGTCTGATTGACGTGCGCGCCTTTTTTGAGGTGATGGATCAGCGCTTTGACGAGGGCGTTATCCTTTCGCACGATATCCTGGAGGGTGAGTATCTGCGCACTGCGTATGTGTCGGATGTGGAGCTGACCGAAAGCTTCCCGCAAAGCGCAGCCAGCTTCTTTTCCCGCCAGCACCGGTGGATTCGCGGCGACGTGCAGAACGCGCCGTTTATTTTTCCGAGCATCTTGCGCGGCGGGGCGAAGGAGCGCAACGTTCTGGGTGGCGTTTCGCGCTACAAGCTGTTTGACAATATCCGCCGCGCGCTTACCCCGGTAGCCGCCTACCTGTGCATTGCGGTCGCGTTGTTAGCAGATACGCCGCTTGGCTACTCGCTTGCGCTGGGGGGCTTTTTTACCATGACGGCACCACAGCTGTTATCGGCGGTGGCGGCGATATGTTCAAGCCGTGGGTTTGCACTCTCGCGCGAGTACTACTCCAAGGTACTGCCCGCGGCACTCGAGAGTGTGTCGCAGGCGTTCTTTTCGTTTGTGTTTTTGCCAAAGCATGCCTTCATGGCGGCGGACGCGGTCATCCGTTCGCTCTACCGAATGACGGTATCGCACGAAAAACTGCTGGAATGGACAACCGCAGCCGATGCGGAGCGCGGCGGCAGGCGATTCTTCTCCCAGCTGCAGGACCTGCTGCCCGGTATAGTAACGGGTGCCGTGCTGTTGTTTTCTCCTGCGAGCATACTAAGGCTGTTCGGCATCCTGTTTTTGCTCTCGCCCCTTGTGGCGTTCTTTTCCGCTAAAGAGACCAGCAGCCAAGGCAGAAGGATTGACGCACAAACGCAGGACATGCTTACCGCCTACGCCGCGATGATGTGGCGGTACTACGAAAAAACCTGCACGGCGCGCGAAAACTACCTGCCGCCCGACAATGTGCAGGAAGCGCCCACCTATGTGGTGGCGCACCGCACATCACCCACCAACATCGGTCTGATGCTGCTGTGCACCCTTGCCGCGCGCGATTTTCACTTTATCACCACCGAGGAGATGACGCTGCGCATCCAGCGAAGCCTTGCCACCATTCTGCGTATGGAGCGGTACCGGGGCAATCTGTATAACTGGTACGATACCCGCACCCTTGCACTGTTGCACCCCGCGTTTGTATCGTCGGTAGACAGCGCAAATTTTTTGTGCTGCCTTGTCGCGCTGCGCGAGGGGATTAAGGAGTATATCACCGACCAAGCAAAGCTTGGTAAGCTCACCGAACAGATTAACACACTCGTCAACGAAGCGGACCTTACGATGTTTTACAACAAGCGCAAAAAGCTGTTCTCGGTGGGCTACGACTGCGAGAAACAGAGCCTTGTGCACTCCCATTACGACCTTTTGATGAGCGAAGCGCGCCTTACCAGCTATTTTGCCATCGCAACGGGGCAGGTGCCCAAAAAGCACTGGGGAGCGCTTGCCCGCACGCTCGCGCGTCAAGGCACCTTTGCGGGACCGATATCCTGGGGCGGCAGCGTGTTCGAGTATTTTATGCCCCACCTGCTGCTGCCCGTTAACGAGGGGTCACTGTTGTATGAGGCGCTGCGCTTTTGCATCTACTGCCAAAAGCTGCGCGCGCGCAGCCTGTCGCTGCCGTGGGGCGTTTCAGAGAGCGGGTTTTACGCGTTTGACAACCATCTAAACTACCGCTATAAGGCACACGGGGTACAAAAGCTTGGGCTGATGCGCGGGCTTAACAGCGAATATGTTGTGTCGCCCTATTCCACGTTTTTGACGATGGGGCACGACCCGTACGGCGCACTGAAGAACCTGGCAGAGCTTGAGAAGAACGGCATGGTGGGCAAATGGGGCTTTTACGAAGCGTGTGACTATACCCATCGCCGCACCGGCGCATACAAGCGGGGCATTGTACGCAGCTACATGGCGCACCATGTGGGCATGAGCCTGCTTTCGGTAAACAATGTGGTGCACGACAACTGCATGCAGCGCCGCTTTATGTCCGACCGTGCCATGAAGGCGGCAAAGGAGCTGCTTGAGGAAAAGATCGCAGCGGGCAGCCTTATCTTTGAAGATGTGCCCGACCGTGCAGAAGCGCCCCGCCATGGGCGGGAGACACCGACCGAGGAGGTTTATACCGACGTGTCACCCCAAAACACACATGTGCAGATCCTGTCCAACGGCGAGCTGACCGCCGTGCTCAGCGATGTTGGAACACAGCATATCTCCTACGGCAGTATCGACATCACCCGCCGCACCACCGACCCGCTGCGCGCGCCGTGCGGGGTATACTTTGCGGCGCAGATGCAAAACCAGCTCGTCTGTGCTACCGCCGCGCCCTTCTATGATGAGGAAGCCAAGCATGTAGCAAAGCTGTTCGGCTCGGGGGTGGAGTATTACGGGATTAAAGAGCAGGTGGAGGCAGGGCTTCAGGTGTGCGTTCACAGCGACCTGCCCGTCTGCCAGTATATCGGCGTGGTAAAGAACAACTCCCCAAAAAAGGAGAAGGTACAGGTGCTCGTCTACTTTGAGCCTGCACTTGCACCCTTTCGGGATTTGGAGGCGCACCCCGTGTTTACCCGCCTGTTTATACAGGCGGTGTACGACCGTGCGTCGAGCAGCTTAATCTTTAGCAGGCGCACCCGCCCGGGCGAAAGCGATGTAAGCGTGGCCATAGGCTTTTTGGACGAAACGCCATTTGAGTACGAGACGGTCAAGCACAACCTGTTAAAGCCGCCCTATGGAATTGCGTCGCTCGGCAGCGCGTTCGCAAGCCCGTTTCTGGGCGGGGAGGGCGTGCCGGACGCCGTGTGCGGCATACGCGCCCATGCCGACATCGCACCCGGCGCTCAAAAGGAGTTTGCGTTTGTCATAGCGGTGGATGATACACCCGAGGGCGCAGTCTCCCGCGTGGTTGCGGCACGGCGTATGGGTGCCATCGGTGCCGCCCGCGCCGCACACTCGCCTGTCGCCACGACAAAGCTCGAAGACTGTATCGGACAAAGCGTTCTGCCTCAGCTGTTTTACCCGCGTCGTGAAACGCAGGAAAGCATCGCAGCGGCACTCAAAAACGAGCTTGGCGTCCACGGGCTATGGGGGCTTAGCATCTCGGGCGATTTCCCCATCGTGCTTATTGAGGTACACGGTCCCGACGATGTGGTGCGTTGCGAGGGGTATATTAAGCTGCTGCAAAAGCTTAGGGTATGTAACGTGTTCTTTGACCTTGTGGTGCTGTACAGCAACGCGCAGCAGGAGGGCGATACCATACGGCAGACACTCGCCGACCTTGCGCACGAGTGCATGGCAGAGGACCTTTTGGGCGCGCGGGTGGGCATCCACGCGGTGAACCTTGCGGTTTGCGACAGTAAGATACGTACCCTGCTGTATGCGGCGGCAAGCCACGTGGTGGAGCAGTCGCTGGTACGTCAACCGCAGCCAGCCAGCGCCTACCGACCGCTTGCGCTCATCCCAGCGGAAAAGGAGCGGCTAACCATAGTGGGGGAGGACCGCGTGATAGGCGGCGCGTTTACGCGTGAGCGGTTTTACGTCGCGGGCACACCGCATGCACCGTGGTGCCATGTGCTGTCAAACCCCGCCTTTGGCACGCTGGTATCCGATAAGGCGCTGGGCTTTAGCTGGGCGGTCAACGCAAGAGAAAACAAACTTACCCCGTGGTTTAATGACCTGTCGCTCGACAACGTCGGCGAGATGCTCGTTCTAGATACCGGCGGCATGCGCTTTGACCTTGTAAACGGCGCGCTCGCCTCGTTCTCGCCCCGCGACGCGCTGTATGAGGGCAGGGTAGCCTTCGGCAAGATTAAAACAACCGTCGTAGTGTCCGTCTCTGCGCAGGGGTGCGCAAAGTATCTCGACGTTACCCTGCAAAACACCACCAAGGAGGTGATTGATATCGAGCTGAGTTACTATACCGAGCCGGTACTGGGCGTCAACCGCAGCACAGCACGTCATCTCATTCCAACCCTGCACAGCGGCATGCTTACGCTGACAAACCCATTTAACACGGCGGTGGGCGGCAGCATGGCGGTGGGCTGCGACAAGAAGGACGTATTCTACCACTGCGAGCGGGCGGCGTTTTTGTGCGGCAAGGCTACCCCCGAGCTGCCTTACCCAAACGACGACCCGTGCGCCGCAGCGATTCACCCGTACAAGCTTCCGCCCAGCGGGCGGTATTCGGTGCGGTTTATTCTAAGCTACGGCAAGGATAAGGACGCCTGCGTAAAACAGGCAAGGTGCGGCACGCAGCGGCCCGAGCGCGAGAACAACATCTGGATAGACACGCCCGATCGGCTGCTCAACCACCTAGTCAACACATGGCTGCCGCACCAGACCGAGCACGCACGCATTATGGGGCGTACCGGCTACTATCAGTGCGGCGGCGCATGGGGCTTTCGCGACCAGCTACAGGATGTGTGCGCAAGCCTTCTGCTTGACCCCAAGCCCGCGCGGCGGCATATCTTGCGTGCGGCAAGAGCGCAGTTTAAAGAGGGGGATGTACTGCACTGGTGGCACAGCCTGCCCGAGCGGGGCGGCGGCATACGGGGCGTAAGAACCCGCTACAGCGACGACCTGTTGTGGCTGCCTTACACCGTGTGTGAGTATCTGGAAAAGACAAACGACACGTCGCTGCTCGATGTGGGCATACCGTATCTTGGAGGCGCCGCGCTTTCGTCGGGCGAGCACGAGCGGTACTTCGGTCCGACTGTGTCGGACGAAACGGGCGACATCTATGACCACTGCTGCCGCGCCATCGACCACGCCATGCGCCTTGGCGAGCACGGACTGCCTTTGATGGGCAGCGGCGACTGGAACGACGGCTACAATCTGGTGGGTGCCGAAGGCAGGGGCGAAAGCGTGTGGCTTGCCCTGTTTCTTTCGTTGGTGCTCGACCGCTTTGCGCCGGTTTGTGCAGCGCGCGGGGATGAGGCGCGGGCACAGCGCTTAAAAGATAACGCAGCGCTGTTGCGCGTCGCGGTGGATGAGCACTGCTTTGACGGCGGCTGGTACCTGCGCGCGTTTTACGACGACGGCACAAAGATGGGCAGCGCACAAAACGACGAGTGCCGCATCGATTCGCTGCCGCAGAGCTTCGCGGTATTTGCGGGTATGCCGGATAAGGAGCGGGTAAGCACCGCGCTCGAAAACGCCTGCACCCATCTGGTAGACGCAGAAAACGGCATCGTCCGCCTGTTTACGCCGTCCTTTAACAAGGGCGTGCAAAACCCCGGGTATGTCAAGGCGTATCCGCCCGGTATCCGCGAAAACGGCGGGCAGTACACCCATGCGTCCATCTGGCTTGCGCAGGCTCTGCTCAAGGCGGGCATGACCGAAAAGGGCTACGAGCTGCTGTGCCTGATTAACCCGGCGAACAAGTACAAAGAGCAGCGCACCGCCGATATGTATCAGCTCGAACCGTATTACCTTGCGGCGGATGTGTATACCAACCCCAATGCGTATGGCAGGGGCGGCTGGAGCATCTATACGGGCGCGGCGGGCTGGTATTACCGTACGGTGGCAGAGGATTTGCTCGGCATTCGCCTGCGCGGAAAAACGCTGGAGCTTGCCCCGCGCATCCCAAAGGCGTGGGACGGCTTTGCGATGCGCCTAACCTTCTTTGGCACCACCGTTCGCGTGCGTGTCTCCTGCGACCACACCGATGCCCCCGGGACGGTAAGCATCCCTCTTGACGGCGGCGTGCATGACGTAAAACTAAGGTGTTAGCCTAGCTGTGTAATCGTTAAGCCTTTGTTAAATTTATACGGCGGTATGGAACTGTTCGTGTTTGTGTGGTAAAATGACTAGAGAGTAAATGGAAAACCCGTTTACGTTAATATCCAAAACCGTATGGCGGTTGTTTTTGTTACAGGTAATCGGCGCAAGGCGGCTTTTTGCCGCGTGATGCCCAACTAAGGATAAATGGTGCGGAGGACAGATATGTCAAGCAAACTGAACCGAGAAAAGATCGCGCACAACGTGTATTTTTCCAGCGTAACCGATGCGCGCTACAAAACAAACCGGATATCGGTAAACCTGATGATGCCGCTTGAGCGTAAAACAGCGGCAGCAAACGCGCTGCTTTGTGCCATACTGCGCAAATGCAGCAGCGAATATAGAACCTTTACCGAGATTAACGCAAGGCTGTGCGACCTGTACGGCGCGTATCTTGACAGCGACGTGCTGAAGATTGGCGATAATCAGGGTATCAGCCTGTTCGTCACCGCCATCGACGACCGCTATGCACTGGACAAGGAGCCGGTCACCGAGCAGGCGGCGCGTCTGCTGTGCTCGTTGCTGTTTTCGCCCGCCATCCGTGACGATGCGTTTCCCGACGAGGTGCTCAAGGTCGAAAAGCAGGTGCTGATCGATCAGATCGAGTCGGAGATCAACGAAAAGCGCAGCTACGCCATCATGCAGTGCTCCAAACACATGTGCGCCGACGAACGGTTTGCCGTGCCGCGCTACGGCTATAAAGAGGACGTGCCCTCCATCACCGGCGAGACGCTTGCCGATGCATACAGGTTCATGATGGCAAACGCATCGGTGGAGATATTCTTTTGCGGTTGCGGCGACCCCGCCGCGTCAAAACAGACTTTCAAAGAGGCGTTTGCGCATATCGAGCGTCGGAGCGACTTTGCCATGACCACCGAGGTCCGCCATGAGGTGGAGGCGGTGAAGGAAATTACGGAACACATGGATATTGCGCAATCAAAGCTCGTGCTCGGTTTTCGGGCGGGGGCAAGCGTTGCCGACGAGCACAAAAGCCTCGTCGCGTTTTTGGCGTCTGCTGTTTACGGCGCAACGCCTACCTCCAAGCTGTTTCGTAACGTGCGCGAAAAGCTCAGCCTATGCTACTACTGCGCCGCGCGGTACGACCGCTACAAGGGTATTGTCATGGTCGATTGCGGCATAGAGGCCGCCAACATGCAAAAGGCGCGCGACGAGATTGTGCACCAGCTTGACGAGATGAGAAACGCAAAGATAACCGACGAGGAGTTAAGCAACGCGGTGCTCGCCATCAAAAACGGGTACAAAGCGGTGTTCGATTCCACCAAATCGGTCGAGAGCTACTACCTCGGGCAGATTTTTGCCGGCACCGCCCGCGACCCGGAGGACGTAATCGCCCAGATGGAACGTGTTACGGTGCAGGATCTCGCACAGGCGGCCGAGCGCGTTCAGCTTGACACGGTGTACTTCTTAACCGGCGAGCAAAAGGCGTAAAACAGCGCCCGCTTACAGGTTTGCGGTTTATGCAAAATCGGAAAGGCACGGTTTTAATATGAAAAAATTACAGACGATAAAAAACGAGCTGCTCGGCGAGCAGTATTACCGATATGAGCACCCCAGCGGGCTTACCATCCTGCTCTGCCCAATGCAGGGGTACAGCTCGGCGTACGCGCTGTTCGCAACAAAGTACGGCTCGCTCGACACCTGTTTTAAGACGACACAAGAGCAGGAATACGCCGAGGTGCCCGAGGGCATCGCGCATTTTTTAGAGCACAAGATGTTCGAGGACGAGGACGGCGACGCGTTTGAGAAGTACGCCAAAACGGGCGCAAGCGCAAATGCCTTCACCTCCTTTGACCGCACCGCGTACGAGTTTTTGTCCACCGGCGAGGTGTACGAGGCGCTGGAGGTTCTGCTTACGATGGTAACCACCCCGTACTTCACCGAGCAGTCGGTGCAAAAGGAGCAGGGCATCATCGGGCAGGAGATAGAGATGTACAACGACAACGCCGGCTGGCGGGTGTTCTTCAACCTGTTGCGCGCCATGTACGTCAAAAGCCCCATCCGCATTGATATCGCGGGAACGCAGCAGACCATCGCGCAGATTGACAAAGACCTATTGTACCGCTGTTATCACACCTTTTACAACCTGCGCAACATGGTGCTTGCCGTGTCGGGCAATTTTGAGATGGAAAAGGTGCTCGAGGTGTGCGACCGCGTATTAAAGCAAGCCCCCGATGTGGGCATCGACCGCCTGTTTCCGGATGAGCCGGAGGAGGTGGGGCAGCAGTACATCGAGCAGGAGTTTGAGGTATCCATCCCGCTGTTCCAGTTCGGTTACAAGGTTGCGCCCTACACGCAGGAGGAGCAGCTGCGCCGCAGTGTGGCAAACGACATCCTGCTAGAGGCGGTAACGGGCGAATCCTCGCCGCTGTACGCAAGGCTGTACGATCAGGGGCTTATTAACGACAGCTTTGCCTACGAAAGCATGATCGAGCGCGAGTGCGTGGCAAATGTGTTCTCGGGCGAGTCAAAGGATCCCAAGCGCGTCACCGCCGAGATTGACAAGGCGTTTGACGAGGTGCTAAGCAACGGCATAGATGAGCAGGCGTTTGAACGGGCAAAGAAGTACTACTACGGACGCCTCGTGTTTGCATACAACAACGTGGAGTCGGTTGCGTCGGCGCTTGTCACCTCGTTTTTATACGGACGCAGCGCGTACGACATTGTCGACACCCTAACCGCCATCGACCGCGAGGCGGTTAACGACACCGCGCGCCGCAACTTTGGCAAAAAGCACACATCGCTTTCAGTCGTCAAGCCCAAGGCGGCGGCACAAAGCTAATCTTATAATGTCTACGAAAAAATCTTCGTAAAAGCCATAAATGCAAGCTTTTATTCGGACATTATTACAGAGATTAGCTATAATAAAAACTCCCCTGTCGGGGGGTACATAGGCAAAATCGTCTCTCTGCCGCTCGGCGGCTTATAATAAACCCAATACTTAACGAATGGAGACAAAGGCTATGACTGAAGTACTTAACTTTCCCGGTTTGGGGCTTTCGTTTACCCTAAACCGAGTGGCATTTCAAATTGGCCCGTTTACGGTATACTGGTATGGCATTCTGATTGCGATAGG
>JAEZQD010000107.1 GCA_023413185.1 Bacillota bacterium | reverse complement strand
ACCTGCTGCTTGTAGTGCTGGGTGTCGCGGTCTAAGCAGATGCTCTCAAGCACCTCGTGTGCGTGGTACAGGATGGTGCCGCCGGGGGTCTCGTACACGCCGCGGCTCTTCATACCCACCAGGCGGTTCTCCACCATATCCACAATGCCGATGCCGTTTGCGCCGCCGAGCGCATTGAGCGTCTTAATCACATCGGTGCCGGAAAGCTTTTTGCCGTCTACGCTGACCGGAACGCCCTTTTCAAAACCGACGGTCACATAGGTGGGTTTATCGGGCGCCTTTTCGGGGGAAACGCCCAGCTCTAAAATCTTGTCGTAATCCGGCTCGTTGGCGGGGTCCTCCAGATCAAGCCCTTCGTGCGAAAGATGCCAGATGTTCATATCCTTAGAGTAATTGGTTTCTCTTGTAATGGCAATGGGCACGTTGCGCGCCTCGGCGTAGTCAATCTCGTCCTCGCGGCTTTTAAGCTCCCAGGTTCTCCACGGCGCGATGATGGGCATATTCGGGGCAAACGCCTTGATGGCTAGCTCGAAACGAACCTGATCGTTGCCCTTGCCGGTGCAGCCGTGCGC
Organism: Bacillota bacterium; assembly: GCA_023413185.1. Taxonomy (GTDB): domain Bacteria; phylum Bacillota; class Clostridia; order Oscillospirales; family Ruminococcaceae; genus Acetanaerobacterium. The sequence goes on along the minus strand of JAEZQD010000107.1, from coordinate 4,616 downwards.
AATGGCGTCTGCGCCCTCTTTTAGGGCAATCTCAACAATGCGCTTTGCGATGATGGGACGCGCGAAGGAGGTGCCCAGCAGGTATTTGTTCTCGTATACCGCGCCTGCTTTAAGCGTCTCAAAGATATATTCATTGACGAACTCGTCGGTCAAATCCTCGATGTACAGCTTGGACGCGCCCGTTTTTATCGCCTTTTCGTTTAGACCCGTCAGCTCTTTGCCCTGACCCACATCCGCCGCGACGGCAATCACTTCGCAGTCGTAGTTTTCTTTTAACCACGGAATGATGATGGAGGTATCCAACCCGCCGGAGTAGGCGAGAACGACCTTGTTAAACTTCTGCATATTAAAAAACCTCACTTTAATTAATGTAATGTGGCTGAAACCCTGTTTGGGGTCACTGTAACCAGTGGAAAGGAATACATTCAATTTATTATAATTATACATTACAAACCGCCATTTGCAAGGATTTAATGCATAAAAATACATTATGAATGCAACATTGTAGTTTAGCACAACTTTTACAGGTCTTTTGCTTTTTCCCTGTATAGATTGTATAAGCGCACTTCAGTTACGGGTGCGGCTTACCAGCGCGGTACTCGTCCATAACCCGCGTAAAGATCTCCCCGTTGGTCGGCGGGGTCCAGGTAATGGCGTTTGCTCCGGCGGCAATGGTGCGCCTGATGCTGTCGCCGTCGGGTCCGCCCGTGGCGATAATGGGCACAAGGGGAAACTCCGCGCGAATCTTTGCCACAATCTCGGGGGTTTTTGCGGCGGCGGAGACGTTTAGGATTGCGGCGCCCGCGTCCAGGCGCGCGGCAATATCGTCATTTTCGTTTACTACGGTAATGACGGCGGGGATGTCGATGCGCTCAAACACCTTTTTGAGCACACGGTTTGACGTGGGCGCGTTGAGCACCACGCCAATGGCACCCTGAAACTCGGCGTGAAGGGCAAGGTTGAGTACGCGGGTACCCTGGGTAAGCCCTCCACCCACACCGCAGAACACCGGGATATCCGCCGCGAGCATAACCGCCTGAGTGATGATCGGCTGCGGGGTAAACGGGTAGACTGCGATCACCGCGTCGGCGTTGACGTTGCGGATGATGCAGATATCGGTGGTAAACACGATAGAACGGATACGCTTGCCAAAGATGCGGATGCCGCTTGCCTCGTGTATCTCATCCGGAACGTTTAGCATAAACTTGCGCAGGGTTCCCTGAATCTCTGGAACAAACTGTGACATCGTATCATCCTTCCTTTATCGTAAACAAATCAATCCGCTACATCCCAATAATAATGTCGGTAAGCTGACGCTTGGGCACATGGCGCACGCCCTCGGCGTCACGGTAACAGCCGGTTTCGTAGCCCGATTCTTCAAGCGTGATATCCTCATACGGCTTGCCGAGCGCAATGACCATCAGCGGCTCGTACGCGCCGATGGTGACCATAAGCGCATGCTTTAGCCTTGCGCGGTCAAAGCTTGTTACAATGCACCCGCCAAGCCCTTTTTCGCACGCACCCAGCAGAATGGTCTGCGCCGCAATGCCCGCGTCCACATACGCGGCAGACATGGTAGGGACTAGGTTACTATCCACAAACACGCAGATGTATGCGGCGGGCTTGCCTTTTTCTTGCTCGGTCTTGCCTGACACGTCCGCCCACTTTAACAGCGGAAAGATCAGCTCCTTGGTCTGCTGCTCGCAGCTTAAAAAATACTTGAGCGGCTGGATGTTGCCCGCAGAGGGAGACAGCCGCGCGAGCGCCACCAGAGAAAACAGGTCGTCCCGGGTAACAGGGTAGCCCTCAGCAAAGCTGCGGTAGCTTCTGTTGTTCAAAACAAGGTTGTCAAACACAGCATGTCCTCCCCTTACTTATATCGTCTGCGCTGTTTGCTTGTGTGGTTATTATACCAAAAATATAAGGTAAAAAAAACAATCTATTTGTAAACTGACCAAACAATGCCACGAAACAATAAATAAATGTAAAACTACGGGTATTTGTATAGGTAAACCGCGGTTGGCAATTATTATTTTTGAGCTTTTATGTAAACTGTGTTACAATGTTGATAACCCAAGGCAGTTGCTTGTATTTGATTTGGCACCCGTGGCTTATCCCGAACCCTCCCCCCTGCCAGCCTCATTGGCAGGCCGCCGAACACCGTGAAGACAAGCCCTTGCCTTGAGAAGACCAAACATACCGTATACAGGAAAGGATGATACCTAGTGCAAGCAAACCTAAAACGCCTTGCCGTCGTCTTGTGCCTGCTTTTGTCCGCCTCCCTTATGCTGTTTTCCTGCGCCGATGACGGTGCGGTAGTCTCATCATCTTTGTCTGATTCTGCATCCGAAAACACGTCCGGCGGCGACTCGGCAGTGGACCAAGCGACCTCGGAACCAGACAATTTCGACACCGAAAGCAACGACGCTGCGGCTTCTTCCGACTCATCCCCCGCAAGCAATGCCGCGCCGGAGCAGGATCCATCCAAACCCGGTTCTTCGGTCGTCTCCTCCAAGCCCGCCGGCTCTGCATCCCAAAGCTCACAGGCAGTAAGCTCGAAGGCCGCAAGCTCGAAGGCTGCAAGCTCCGCCGCAAGCCCGCCCAGCTCCAAGCCGCCCAGCTCCAGCGCGGCTAGTTCTAAGGCGGCTAGTTCTAAGGCGGCTAGTTCTAAGGCAACAAGCTCCGTCGCTAGCTCCTCCAAACCGAGCAGCGGCACCGAGATAGACTACGGTCCACGCATCAGCGACGACCCGAGCATGTCCTCCGACACCAGCTTCTACTCCGGCGTGGAGGACGCAATCTTTAAACAGTTAAACGAGCTGCGTGTTTCCAACGGGCTTAGCGAGCTTAAAAAGAGCTCCAACCTTGCCGCGGGCGCGCGCATCCGTGCCAAAGAGATGTACGACTACAACTACTTTGCGCATTCCCGCCCCGACGGCGGCAGCTGGGACAGCGTGTTTAAGGTGGAGGTACCGTTAAGCGGCTACTCGTACCTTGGCGAGAACCTTGCCAAGACCACGGGTATGTCGCCCAGCGCTACCTACTTTATGGATCTGTGGATCAACAGCGCCGGTCACTACGAGAACATGGTGCGCAGTGCTTATACCCATGTGGGTATCGGTGTTTACTACGGCTATGTATCCGGCAAGGGTCAGGTGGCGTACGCCGTACAGGAGTTCGGCACGTTTAAGTAACCAAAGACACCCGAGCTGTTGCTATGCCTTCGATTAACCGTAAAAAGCGTCCGTACAGGCAGTAGCCTGTACGGACGCTTTTTGAATGATTACCTAGTAATTTTGATTACTGCGTAATCAAGCTAAAGAATAAGAAGCAGTATCAGGCATACAAGGCCGATAAGCGCAAACACCCCACCCCGGATACGGGTAACCTTAATAAACAGATCGGACGGATCGGCTGCGCTATAGCTTTTCCACGATTGGGTTAACTCGTACCAAAGATTTGGGGCAATCAACTGAAACAACCCCACCGCAGCCACCAATAATGCCATTAAGATGTACATACAGTCCTCACACCTCTTTCTTTGTAAGCGGCAAAACGCTGCCCAGCGGCAGGGTATCACGCACACGACGCTCTTTTATGTGCCAACAAGACCAGTTTGCATAATAGGGCAGCAAAAGGGGACAAGGCACTCACCCGTGCTCGCCCTACTCGCCGAGCGTTATGCCAAACAGACGGCAGGTGTTCTCGGTGGCGATATCCACAAGCTCCTGGGTGGGGATGCCCTTTATCTCGGCGATGCGCTGGGCGGTAAGCTCAATCATGCGGCTGTCGCAGCGTTTACCGCGGTGCGGAGCGGGTGCCATATACGGGCAGTCGGTCTCGAGCAGCAGGCGCGAAAGGGGCGTTGCGGCTACTACCTCTGCCACTTGCCTTGCGTTTTGGAAGGTAACCACCCCGGTAAAGCCCAGATACAGCCCCATGCTCAGCAGCTCCTTTGCCGTCTCTACACTGCCCGAATAGCAGTGCACCACGCCCTTGGGACGATACTTTTTTAGATAGCTAATGATATCGGCGGTTGCATCGCGGCTGTGGATAATCACAGGCTTTTCGAGCTGCCTTGCAAGCGAAAGCTGCGCCGCAAACGCAGCCTTTTGCACCTCTCGGTCGGGTTGTTCGTAGTGGTAGTCAAGCCCGATCTCACCGATGGCAACCACCTTGGGCTCGCGGCACAGTGCGGAAAGCTCGAGCAAATCCTTGGGCGTGTACTCCCCCGCCGCCTGGGGGTGAATACCCACCGCGCAATAGAAATACTCGTACTGCTTTGTATAGGCAAGCCCCATGCGGCTTGTTTTCATATCCGCCCCCGCGTTGATGACAGCGCGAACCCCGCCCGCCGCAAGAGAGGAGATTAACGATTCTCTGTCCTCATCAAACCGCTCGTCGTCATAATGTGCGTGGGAATCAAAGATATTGTTCATTCTATTTCCTTTCATCTGTATAACCGTTGTGAGCCAAAGCCACGACGCTATACTACGCGTCGTAAGCCTTGGCTCTTTGTGTAAACTATACTGTGACCACTACCGTACCACCGAGCCGTTGGGTACCGAGTCGTCTACGAATATTACATTTGCGCGCCCTGCGATGTCAGCGGCAAG
>JAEZQD010000071.1 GCA_023413185.1 Bacillota bacterium | reverse complement strand
ACCGCCTGGTGGGTATGAAGAGCCGCGGCGTGTACGAGACCCCCGGCGGCACCATCCTGTACCACGCACACGAGGTGCTTGAGAGCATCTGCTTAGACCGCGACACCCAGCACTACAAGCAGCAGGTTGCCATCAAGTTCTCAGAGCTTGTGTACAACGGCCAGTGGTACACCCCCCTGCGCGAGGCGTTGAGCGCGTTTGTAAACACCACCCAGCAGACCGTTACGGGCGAGGTGAAGATGAAGCTGTATAAGGGCAACATCATCGACGCGGGCGTCACTAGCCCCTACTCGCTGTACAGTGAGGACATCGCCACCTTCGGCGAGGATGAGGTATACAACCAAAACGATTCCGCGGGCTTTATCAACCTGTTTGGTCTGCCCATTAAGGTTAAGGCACTTCTGGACGAAAAGAAGTAAGCAGACGGGCAAAGCACAAAGAATACGAAACAATACAGTGCGGCAAGGGCGGACTATCACCGCCCGCCGCGCTCACTGTTTTTGCACAAAACACATAAACGGGGAATAAAAGAGTAAGGGGACTATATGATATGAAGCTGTGGGCAGGACGCTTTTCTAAAGAGGTGGATGCCACGGTCAACGACTTTAACTCCTCCATATCGTTTGACAGCCGAATGGCGCGAGAGGATATTATGGGCAGCATCGCCCATGCCGCCATGCTCGGCGAGACGGGTATCATCGATAAAGGCGATTCTCAGCGTCTGTGCGACGGGCTTGCACAGCTCTTGCACGACCTTGAAGCCGGCACGCTTGCCATCGACCCCGCCGCAGAGGATATCCACACCTTTATCGAGGCGGAGCTCACCGCACGGCTCGGCGACGCGGGCAAACGGCTGCATACCGCGCGCAGCCGCAACGACCAGGTTGCGCTCGATTTAAGGCTGCACCTTAAACACGAGATTACAACGCTCAAGGACCTTTTGGTTTTGTTAATAGACGCCGTGCTGCTGCAGGCGTCACAGCACACAGAGACGGTGATGTGCGGCTACACCCACCTGCAGCGTGCCCAGCCCATTACGCTTGCGCACCATCTGATGGCGTATGTGCAGATGCTGCTGCGCGACCTTGACCGCCTGGACCACGCTTATGCGCAGTGCGATGTCATGCCGCTTGGCAGCGGGGCGCTTGCGGGCACTACCTACCCCATCGACCGTGAGCTTGTGGCTCAAACGCTGGGCTTTTCGCAGGTGTCGCGCAACTCGCTGGACGGGGTATCCGACCGCGACTTCTGCATCGAGCTTGCGTCCGCGCTTTCGATTATGATGATGCACCTGTCCCGCTTTAGCGAGGAGATTATTCTGTGGTGCTCGTGGGAGTTTAAGTATATTGAGCTCGACGACGCATATGCAACCGGCTCGAGCATCATGCCGCAGAAAAAGAACCCGGATGTCGCCGAGCTGGTGCGCGGCAAAACCGGGCGGGTATACGGGGACTTAATGACCCTGCTTTCGATGATGAAATCGTTGCCCCTTGCCTACAACAAGGATATGCAGGAGGACAAGGAGGCGATCTTTGACGCGGTGGATACCGCAAAGCTGTGCCTGAAAACCTTTGCGCCGATGATTGCAACCATGCGGGTGCTGCCCGAGAACATGCGCGCGGCGGCGGCAAAGGGCTTTATCAACGCCACCGACTGCGCGGACTACCTGACCAAAAAGGGCATGCCGTTCCGCGACGCGTATAAGACGGTGGGCAGCCTTGTGGCATACTGCATCGCAGGCAACCATACACTGGAAGGTCTTTTGCTGGAGGAGTACAGGTCGGTGAGCGAGCTGTTTGGGGACGACATCTATGACGCGGTAAGTCTGCTTACCTGTGTGCGGGGCAGAAACGTCATCGGCGGACCCGCCCCCGAGCAGGTAAAGGCGGAGATTACGCGCGCACTCAGCACGCTGCAAACATACCGCAAACTGAAAGGATGACATCCTCACGTATGAATAGACAGCGTAGGAGCGACTATATTGAAGAAACCGTCGAGATAAACGGTATTCGGCAGTACTTTTTGCATGTGCCGTCCCCGGGCAAGCCGGTAATCCTTCATCTGCACGGCGGACCGGGACAGTCACAGGCGCATTTTGCTTACAGCACAAGGGCGCAGCAAGCGTATTGCACGTTTGTTTTCTACGACCAGCGCGGTGCGGGCAAGACCCAGCAAAAGAGCAAAACACCTGTGGGAGAGATTACGCTGGATAATCTCATCGAAGACCTTAGGCAGACCATCCGGTATGTAAAGGAGCGGTATCAGACCGACGACGTGGTGCTGCTCGGGCATTCATGGGGCTCGGTGCTCGGCACAAGCTATATCCTTCGCTATCCAAACGACGTCAAGGGCTACATCGGCGTGGGGCAGGTAGTGGATATGCAAAAAGGGGAGCGGGTTGGTTACGAAAAGCTAAAAAAGGTCGTTGAGAATAAGGGGAACAAGCGCGACATTAAAATGGTCGCCCGCCTTTCCGATTACCCCGGAGATATTTCGCATAAGGGCTTTTTAAAGCAGCTTGGTCAGGTTCGCTCCCTGCAAGGAAGATACGGTCTTGCGGTTAATGTTGCGCGTGTGTTTAAGGCGGTAATCAAAAGCCCGATCTTTCGCCTGGCCGACCTTGCTTCGTTTGAAACCGGTCTTCATACCAACCGAAATCTGTTGAGCGGACTCCTCGGCTACAGTATCCTGTCCGTTACGGAGTATCAAACGCCCGTTTGCTATGTGCTGGGCGAAAACGACTGGCAGGTACCCAGCGTGCTTGCCGCAGAGTATTTCGAGAACATAAAAGCCCCCTATAAGGAACTGCACTGGGTCGAGGATGCGGGGCACCTTACCGATCTTGACAATCCCGCAGGTTTTCACGAAGCGGTTGAGGCGTGCCTAAAAAACCTGTGTGCGACAACCAAGGCAACAGGCAGTCCGCTTAACGACTGATGGATATAATCTTAAATTTGACGTAGCTGTCAAAGCACAGCTTGTCCTGCGGCAAAGCCACACCGTTTGATTTTCATGGCATTTGCGGTGCCGCACGCCCGAAAGGAATGGTCACAACCATGAAGAAAAAGGTATTTATAGACGGCAGAGAGGGTACCACGGGTCTGCAGATAGTAGAGCGCATTCAGGCAAGAGACGATCTGACGCTGCTTGCCATCGACGAGGAGAAACGCAAGGATGTTTCTGAGCGCAAGCGGCTGATTAACGAGGCGGACGTGGTGTTTTTGTGCCTGCCCGACGTCGCGGCAAGGGAGTCGGTGTCGCTTGTGGAAAACGACAAAACCATTGTCATCGACGCATCCACCGCCCACCGCACGCAGCAGGGCTGGGCATACGGACTGCCGGAGCTCGGCACCCAGTACCGCAAGGCGATACAGCAGGGCAAGCGCATCGCGGTGCCCGGCTGCTACGCCACAGGCTTTGTATCGATTGTTCATCCCTTGACCAACCTCAGCGTCATTTCGGAGGATTATCCCATCACCGCGTTCGGTATTTCGGGCTACAGCGGCGGCGGCAAAAATCTGATTGCCGAGTACGAGCAGCCCGAACGCCACGAGAAGTACGATAGCCCCAGGCAGTATGCGTTATCGCTTTCTCACAAGCATGTGCCCGAGATGCACCGGTATTCGGGGCTTGCGACCGCCCCGCTGTTTAACCCGGTTGTATGCGGCTATTATCAGGGTATGACGGTCAGTGTACCGCTTTACGCCTGCCTGCTCAACGCAAGGCTTACACCAAGGGAGCTTGCA
>JAEZQD010000156.1 GCA_023413185.1 Bacillota bacterium | reverse complement strand
AACAATGAAAAAAGCATTGGTTGCAACTATTTTAGCATTCACCATGCTCGCTACGACGGCTTGTAATGCCGGCGCTGGCACCGCTTCAAGTGACCCAGCTGGGCAGCCATCGTCATCGGCAGCTACCGAGAGTGAGGGTAAAGGCGAGCCCAAAACCCTTACTTTGTGGACAACCAACAAGGACACAGCAATCGTTGAAATTATGGAAAAGGCCGCTGCAGATTTTGAAGCAGAAACCAATGTAAAGGTCGAGTTTACATTTCTTGAGAACGATCCGTACAAGACCAAACTGAAAACTGTTATGGGTAGCGGCGAAGCTCCCGACATGTTCCATTCTTGGGGTGGCGGCTGGCTGCAGCAGTTTGTAGATGAAGGTCAGGTTCTGGACATAACTGACAAGGTTGCGGACTTCAAAGACGCTCTTCCCGAAGCTGTTTGGGGCTTAAACTCCTTTGATGGCAAGATTTACGGCGTTCCGAACTCCCTTGCAGGCTCTGCACTGTTTTACAACAAGGCAATGTTTGACAAGCTGGGTCTTACCGCTCCCACAACCTGGAGCGAGATGGAGAACGTTGCAACGGTTCTTAAGGATAACGGAATTATCCCCTTCGCACTTGGCAACAAGAGCAAATGGCCGGGCGCTATCAACTATATCTATCTTTCTTTACGCTTAGGCGGCGGAGAAGTATTCCAGGACGCCCTGGCTCGCAATGGCAAACATACCTTTGAGGATGCCTCCTATGTTAAGGCGGGACAGATGATTCAGGACATGGTAGACAAGGGCTGGTTCCCCGAAGGTGCCAATGGCATAAACCACGATACCGGCGGTTCCCGTATGCTGTTCTACACCGAGAAGGCTGGCATGATGTTAATGACCACCGGTCTCATTGCCAACACGAAGAACGAGAACAAAGAGTTCTACGATAACAATCTCGACCTCGTTGCGTTCCCCACTATCGAGGGCGGCGAAGGTAAGGCTGACGAAGTACTTTGCGGTAACAATGCTTACTCCATCTCCACCAACTGCAAGTATCCTGACGAAGCGGTTGCGTTCTTAAAGTACTTCTCGACCAATGTTGAAATAAACACCAGATTGGCAAACGAAGGCGGACTTCTTGTTGCAGCGAAGGGCGTTGAAATTAGTGATCCTAAGCTCAAAAAGGCAATCGAAATTCAAACAAGCTCCAGCTATATGCAAAACTACTACGATCAGGCTCTGCCTACCGAGCTTGGACAGCTTTCTCTTGATAATAGCCAGGCTTTGTTTGGTAAAGCTATGACCCCTGAAGAATCTGCAAAGTCAATGGAAGCTAAGGCGGCAGAGATTCTTAAGTAACCGACATTAATACAGTTTTTAAGGGTTGGACTAGACCGAGGTATGGTCCAACCCTTCCCTTTTATCAATACAAGGTTGATGTGCAAACCGATGAAACAGAGGTGTTTAACCAGTGAAAAAAGACGCCATGGCGCTTTCTATAGATTTACAGCGCACGACAATGCGCAAGAAAAGGTCAAACCTTAATCGCTTGACAGTTTTTTTATTTCTGCTCCCGGCTCTTAGTGTTTACGGACTTTATAATGTTTACGGCATCATCCGAACCTTTATCTATAGTACGATGGAGTGGACGGGTTTAAGCCCACGCATGACCTTTATTGGACTAGCCAATTATGAGAAACTGGTGGCAGACTCAAATGTCTGGCATGCACTCGGGAACAACTTAATTCTGGTTGTTGTTTCTATCGTGGTACAGCTTTCGTTTGGATTTATACTTGCTCTGATTATTAATAGTCGTATTCGTGGTGTTAAGTTTCTGCGTACGATATATTTCATGCCCATGTTGCTTTCAACTATTGCAACCGGTATATTGTGGATTTTAATGATGGACCCTTATTTTGGTTTGATTAACCAAGTGCTTGGGGCCGTTGGACTCGAATCCCTTCAACAGGCATGGCTCGGTGAGGCCAATACCGTTATGGGTTCGGTACTGTTTGTTGTATGTTGGCAGTATATTCCCCAGTACATGATTCTTCTCAGCGCAGGAATGTCCAATATACCAGAAGAGGTATATGAGGCGGCAACCATCGATGGCGCCAACAAGTTCCAACAGATCATTAAGATTACGCTTCCGTTACTCTTTCCCACCATTCGCATCTCGGCGGTTCTGTCCCTGGTAGGATCTTTGAAGTATTTTGATCTGATCTACGTTATGACAGGCGGCGGACCGAATGGCCTTACCGATGTTTTGGCTACCTATATGTACAAAAAGGGCTTTGTTGAATCGAATATGGGCTACGCAAGTACGATAGCGGCGTTTATGTTCTTTGTTTCACTGTTTATGGTTGTTATCTTTCAATTCATTTCCCGTAGAAAGGAGAGAAGTTAAATGGATAAAGCGAAGAGAAGCATCGGTCAGATATTATTATATCTCGTAGCACTCATTTTCCTTGTTCTGTTCGGCTTCCCATTTATCTTTGTACTAATAACCTCCTTTAAGGATCAGACTGCGTATATGATGGATTTCTGGGCGCTGCCGACAAAGTTGTTTCTGGGCAACTTTGAATCGGTTTTCCAGTCTCACTTCGTCGTTTATTTCTTAAACAGCCTTATGGTTTCGGTTATAACGGTTGCAATCGTTATCCTGATAGCCTCTATGGCGGGATATGCGCTTGCCACGATGCGGTTTAAGCTTAACACAGCAATTTTTCTGCTGTTTTTAATGGGAATGATGATCCCGGTCCATACTACTTTAATTCCAATCTACACACTAAACAAGGATCTAAATCTACTGGACAAGGCGTTGGGTCTGATTGGACCCTACACCAGCTTTTCTATACCGGTGTCGGTCTACATTATGACGGGCTTTTTTAAAGACGTCCCCAAGAGTATTCAGGAATCTGCATTGATTGACGGCGCCTCTCATTTTAAGATTTTCACCGCAATTATGATGCCTCTTTCAAAGTCTGCCATCTCAACTATCGGCATCTTTAACTTTTTATACTGCTGGAATGAATTCATTTTCGGACTCACCATGATCAGTTCTACAAGTCAAAAAACACTTCCGCTGGGCATCCGTGAGTTTTATGGTATGGAGACTGTAAACATTCCAGGCATACTAACGGCTATTCTTGTGGGCTCTCTGCCGGTTATCATCTTCTATTTCTTAGCGCAAGAGCAGGTAATCCGCGGGCTTTCCTCAGGCGCCGTAAAGGAATAGGAAAGCCATACTCCTAGTTTCGAACAGCTGTCTTGTGTATAAGGCAGACTTACTATATAATTTTTGGTGCTACTTACAATGTGCCGTTATATTTGTCCAGCAAAGCGAAAGGAATGTTCCAAAAAATGATTCAAAATCCGATTCTTGCGGGCTTTAACCCCGATCCATCAATCATACGAGTGGGGGACGATTACTATATCGCCACCTCCACCTTTGAATGGTTTCCGGGAATACCGCTTTACCATTCCCGTGACCTTCGCCACTGGGAACTCGTAGATTATCTGCTCAAGTCGAAGGAGTATATTGACCTGACTGGTGTTAAGCCCTCTCGCGGTGTATGGGCACCCGGGCTGAGCTACTGTGAGCAGGAGAAACGCTTTTATCTGATGTATTCGAATGTTCACAGTCAGAGCAAGTGGATGTTTGACGTTGACAACTACATGATTTGGACCGACGATATTCGAGGAGAGTGGAGCAAACCCGTATATCTGAATTCCAGCGGCTTCGATCCATCCCTTTTTCACGACGACGATGGGCGTAAATGGGTGATTAACAAGGATAGAGACTTCCGTCCCAAGAATATCGACCGTCGTTCCATAGTAATTCAGGAGCTGGATGTAAAAACCATGCAGTTACTCGGTTCCCCCGTTGTCATTAGCCGTGGCGCAACGAATCGTAAATTTGTAGAGGGGGCACATATCTATAAGCATAATGGATGGTATTATCTAATCACCGCTGAGGGGGGAACGGGCTACGGTCACTGTGCTGCGCTCGCCCGTTCTCGTTGTGTGACAGGCCCGTACGAGCCGTCGCCCTACAATCCGCTTGTCACCAGTGCTGCGGAGGAGTTTACCGCAACCGAGCGGATACCCTTTATGATGATGGAGCACTACAATCCAAATGCCGAGCTGCAAAAGGCAGGTCATGCCTCACTGGTCGAAACACAGACCGGGGAGTGGTATCTGGCGCATCTTTGCGGGCGACCGATTATGCCGCAGCAGCGATGTGTTTTAGGGAGAGAAACCGCACTGCAAAAGGTGGAGTGGACAGACGATGGCTGGCTGCGCAAGGCAGATGGCAACCCTCTTGCGATGGCACAGGTGCCCGCACCTGCCCTTGAGCCGCATCCGTTTCCCGAGGAGAATCCGCTGTGCGATTTTGACGACGAGACCCTGAATCTGAATTTTAGTACTCCGCGTAACGAGATTACTCAAGACTGGGCGGACCTTGTGTCGCACAAAGGCTATTTAAGGCTGCGCGGCAGAGAATCGCTCACAAGCTGCTACGATGTAAGCCTGCTCGCACGCCGCTTAACATCATTTCACGCACAGGCGACAACGCTCCTCGAGTATCAACCCGAGCATTACCACCATCTCGCGGGCATTACCTGTTACTACGACTGTGAAAGCCACTACTGCGCTTACAAAACCTATGACGAGGAAGAAAAGCAGCAGATTCTTTCCGTATATGGCTTTATCGGCGGTATGATGAACAGCTACGATGTTTCGGTACCTGTTCCTGAGGATGCGCCGGTATGGCTGCGAGCCGTAATCAACGTAGGGGAGCTTGTTTTTTACTACAGTCTGGACGGAACAACCTATCATACGCTGGGTCCTGTACTCGACATGACGGCACTTTCGGACGAAGCAAGTACCTGCGGTATATTTACGGGCACGTTTGTTGGGATGTTCGCGCAGGATACCCACACAAAATGCAAATGGGCGGAGTTTGATTGGTTTAAGTATGAGGTTTTATAATGAAGCCTAAAGTGGAGGGCGAAAAAAGCAATTAGCTTTTTGTAGCTGAATATCAATTAAGACAGAGAAATATTCTAAGATAAAGAGAAAGAAGAATGGATATGACAGTTTCACAAAGGCTTACGAGCCTGTTTTCGTTAGAAGGAAAAACCGTCATTCTTACAGGCGCTTCGGGCGGTATCGGCGGGGTTCTCGCCAAGGGATTGGCAGAAGCCGGGGCCGAAATGCTTTTGTGCGATATCTCCGAAGACGGACTCAAAGCAAAAGAGAGCGAAATCAAAGCCGACGGCGGTAAGGCGCACGCATACCGGCTGGATATCGCAAACCTGGATGATATCTCAGCCTGCGTGTCGCAGATGATTGCCGATGTCGGGCATTTTGATGTACTGATTAACTGTGCAGGCATTAACCGACGCGAAGGGTTTTTGGACGTTACCCCCGAGACCTATGACCGAATCATGAATGTAAACCTTAAGGGGCTGTATTTTCTCTCGCAAGAGGTTGCAAAGCACATGATGAAAGCCCGCAAGGGCAACATTATCAACATGGTTTCGCACAACTCGGTTGCGATGCTGGGTGGCTGTAGCGTATACGGGGCGACCAAAAGTGCCGTAACTGCGCTGACGCGCTCAATGGCGGTGGAATGGGCTCAGTACGGTATACGCGCAAACGCCATCGCTCCCGGGCACATTATAACACCCCTCACACAGGTGACGTGGGATCACCCGGAGCGCAGCCAATACCTGCGGGAACGGATTGCAATGCGCCGACCGGGTACCCCCGAAGAGGTTCTTGGCATTACCATCATGCTAGCATCCGACTCCTCGAGCTATATGTCCGGCATGATGTACCATGTGGATGGCGGTTGTCTTGCGGGCGGCTCGCCGTGGCCGTATGATACGAACTATTGATTATTGGGTGGCAATCGCACTTCATACGAAGAACAAGATAGGAGGCATACAATATGTTCAACAAAGAGAATATAACCGCAGTAAAACGACTGGCAGCAAATATACGCAAAGACGTTGTGAATATGATTGGCTGTAAAGGTCAGATGGGGCATCTCGGAGGGTCTTGCTCCAGCGCTGATATTGTGGCTGCGATATATGGGTATAAGATGAAGTTCGACCCGAAAAACCCGCAGTGGGAGGGTCGAGATAAGTTTATCTACAGCAAGGGACACGCCGCAATCGCTCAATACGCCGCAATGGCGGAGGTTGGGTATTTTCCGGTAGAGGAGCTTCAAACCTGCAAGGCGTTGGGCTCTCGGTTGCAGGGGCATCCCGACCGTTGCAAAACCCCCGGCATCGAGGCGGGAACGGGTTCACTTGGGCAAGGGCTTTCCATTGCAAACGGCATGGCACTCGCCATGCGTTTGGATAAGAAGGAGAACAAGGTATTCTGCATAATGGGTGACGGCGAAATGGGCGAAGGGCAGATTTGGGAAGCGGCAATGGCGGCTTCGGTTTACAAGCTCGATAACCTGTTGGCAATTGTTGACGTAAACAGACTACAGGCGACCGGCGCAGTATCAGAACGCTTTAACACCAACCCGTTGCCCGAAAAATGGGCAACCTTTGGGTGGAATGTAATAGAGGTTGATGGGCACGATGTAGAAGCAATTCTTGGCGCGCTTGACGAGGCGGACAAGGTCAAAGGAAAACCGACTGTTGTCATTGCCCATACCATTAAAGGCAAGGGTGTTTCGTTTGCGGAAAACAATGTCGGTTTTCACAACGGAGCGCTTACCGAAGAGCAATATAACATCGCGCTGCGCGAGCTGGATGAGCAGCTTGCACAACTGAATTAAGAGAGGAGTCAACCATGAGCAAAACACAAAGCCAGCGCCTCGCTTACGGAGAAGAAATTGTCGCCGTTGGGGGAGAAAACCCCAACGTGGTCGCACTGGAAGCGGACCTGGGTAAATCAACAATGTCTATCCTGTTTCAACAGGCTTACCCCGAGCGGTATTTTGAGATGGGCATCGCCGAGCAGAATATGCTTTCTACCGCTGCGGGTCTTGCCGCAAGCGGAAAGATTCCCTTCTGCAGCACGTTTGCGGTATTTGCTACCGGCAGGGCATACGACCAGATCCGTCAAACAATCTCCATCGGAAAGCTTAATGTGAAAATCTGTGGATCCTCCTCCGGTCTTTCCGACTTTGGCGACGGCTCCACACATCAGACGATAGAAGATATTGCGCTTATGAGCGCGATCCCCGGCATGACGGTACTTACCCCCTGTGACGCCACCGAAACACGACAGGCGGTACGGGAGGCGGTGAAGATTGAAGGACCTGTATATATTCGGGTTGTGCGCAACGACCTGCCTGATTATGTAAGCGAAGACGATGCCTTTGAGCTTGGTCGGCTGCGCGTTCTTCGGGATGGTACCGATGTTGCCATCTTAGCCCACGGTGCCATGGTGGCACCCTCTATGAAGGCGGCGGAGTTGCTTGCTGCCCAGGGCATTAGTGCAAAGGTGGTCAACGTATCAACAATGAAGCCGTTTAACTATGAGGGTGTTGCCAAGATTGCAAGCTCGGTAAAGGCGGTTGTGACGGCGGAAGACCACAATTATATCGGCGGGCTTGCCTCCGCGGCGGCACTCGCTCTGCGCAAAACAGCCACCCCAATGGATTATGTGGCTGTCGAGGATAAGTTTGGACAGTCTGCCCACAGCGTGGAGGATCTGATGTCCCATTATGGTTTGACAGCGGATAACATCGCTGCAAAATCGATAACACTGTTGCAGGGAGGTACTATATAAATGAGAATCGGATTTATCGGGCTTGGCATTATGGGTAAGCCCATGGCAAAGAACTTGATGAAAGCGGGTCATGAGCTGGTCGTCTTTGATGTAGTCAAGGAGAATGTGGATCATCTCGTCGCGTCGGGGGCATCTGCGGCGAATTCCTCAAAGGCAGTTGCCGAGCAATGCCCGATTATCATAACAATGCTACCCAACTCTCCCCACGTAAAAACGGTAGTGCTTGGTGATAACGGCGTGCTTGAAGGTGCTAAGGAGGGTACTATCCTGATTGATATGTCCTCCATTGCTCCCGAGGCATCTCAGGAGATTGCAAAGGCGTGTGCACAAAAGGGCATTCGGATGATAGACGCACCGGTTTCGGGCGGTGAGCCCAAGGCTGTAGACGGCACGCTTTCGATTATGGTGGGCGGCGACAAAACCGTGTTTGAGAGTGTGAAGGACGATGTCCTGCTTAAAATGGGCGCTTCTGCCGTTTATTGCGGAGCGATTGGCGCGGGCAACACCACGAAGCTTGCAAATCAAGTTGTTGTGGCATGCAACATCGCGGCCTGTGCCGAGGCATTTACCCTTGCCAAGAAGGCCGGCGTTGATCCTGAGCTCGTATTCGACGCCATTAAGGGTGGGCTTGCGGGTTCTACCGTGATGAACGCAAAGCTGCCGTTGATGCTCGAGGGTAACTTTAAGCCGGGCTTTAAGATTGACCTGCACATAAAGGATTTAAACAATGCGTTGGAAACCGCGCATACGGTTGGTTCCCCTTTACCGCTGACGGCTATCGTAATGGAGATGATGCAGATGTTGCATGCCGACGGCAGGGGTCAAGAGGATCATAGCAGCCTGGCGAACTACTACGCAAAGCTTGGCGGTACAAAGATAGGGAAATAGCCTTGTTTGTTTTAAAAAGAAGGGGATAAGATGGGAAACCAGATTGTAATAAACGCCCGAAAAGAGAAGAACCAGATCGACAAAATGATCTACGGCCATTTTGCGGAGCATCTTGGCAAATGCGTTTACGAAGGGATATGGGTAGGCGAAGATTCGCCTATCCCCAATACGCGGGGAATTCGCAATGATATTGTTGCGGCGTTAAAGAAGATTAAAATCCCCTGCCTCCGTTGGCCCGGCGGTTGCTTTGCGGATGAATACCATTGGAGAGACGGCATAGGTCCAAAGGAAAGCCGAAAAGAGATGGTAAATACTCATTGGGGTAAGGTGGTTGAAAACAACCATTTCGGTACGCACGAGTTTTTTGATCTGTGCGAAATGCTTGAGACAGAACCCTATATCTGCGGAAACGTGGGCAGCGGCACTGTGCAAGAGATGCAGGAGTGGGTCGAGTACATGACGTTTGACGGAAAATCTCCGCTCACCACCCTCAGAAAGCAAAACGGCAGAGAAGAGCCGTGGAAGCTGAAGTACTTTGGCATAGGCAATGAAAACTGGGGCTGTGGCGGACGAATGACTGCCGAACGGTACGCAGAGGAATACAACCGTTATAACCAGTATGTTCGCGACTTGGGAGACAACACAATCTACCGCATCGCATGCGGTCCGCGTAAAGACAACTACCACTGGACCGAGGTGCTGATGCGGGAGGCCGGCATGCATATGAACGGGCTGGCACTGCATTACTACACAAGATTGGGAGACCCCGTGAAGGAGCTTACGCTTGCAGACGGGAACAGAAGATATGTGAGTTCAGGGCTGACAGACAGAAAATCGGCGACCGATTTTAATGAGAAGGAGTGGTTTGACACCATGAAAGCCGCCTTCTATACCGAAAAGCTGGTGTCTGATCATTCACATATTATGGACAAGTATGACCCGGATAAGAATGTGGCACTGATCGTGGATGAATGGGGCACATGGTTTAATTGTGAACAGGGAACCAATCCCGGCTTCTTATACCAGCAAAACACCATGCGTGACGCGTTGGTCGCAGCAATGTGCCTAAACATCTTTAACAACCATTCCGACCGCGTTCGTATGAGCAACATTGCGCAGGTCATCAACGTGCTGCAGGCGCTCATCCTTACGCAGGGTGAGAAGATGGTGCTTACTCCCACTTACCACGTATACGACATGTTTCAGGTGCATCAGGATGCCATGCTGCTTGACTTTGCAATGGTTTCCGATGACTACATCTGTGACGGTGAAGAGCTGAAAAAGGTCAATGCGTCAGTGTCCAAAGACAAGAATGGTAGGGTTAACATCACACTTTGTAACATTGACCCCAACACGGATGCTCAGGTGACCTGCTCCATTGCGGATTTTAACGTTAAAGAGATTTCGGGCAAGGTGCTTGCCAATGATAGAATGCAGGCCTATAATGATTTTGACAGCCCTGATACGGTAAAGCCGGAGACATTTTCGGCATACACCGTTAATGAAAACGTTGTTTCCGTAACACTGCCGTCGAAATCCGTGGTTTTGCTCACCATCAGCTCAGGAAGTTAGGCTTATGACCTGTTAAGTTTCACAACGATGGTTACAGTACGTTAAGTAAAACCGGAAAGCAATCCAAAAACTAGGGCACAAGCCGAGTTGCTCGGTTTGTGCCCTGATAATTGTAAGACGCTAATCATACAACCATGTAAAACGTCACAGATGAAATGGAGGACGAGTATGAAGGTAGTAATCGCGATGGATTCATTTAAAGGAACCTATTCTTCCCTTGAGGTGGCACAATTTATCAGCAAGGGAATCTGCAAGGTGTATCCTGATGCTGAACTTAACACCATTGCGGTGGCAGATGGCGGTGAAGGGACAACGAAAGTGCTGGTGGATTCGCTGTGCGGCAGAATGGTGGAGCTGACGGTTCAAAACCCTGTGGGTAAACCGATTAAGGCCGCCTACGGCATTCTTCCCGATTCAACCGCAGTCATTGAGATGTCGGCGGCGTCTGGTCTTACACTGCTCTCGCCACAGGAGTACGACCCGCTTATCACCTCAACCTATGGCGCCGGACAGATGATTATGGACGCCATCGAAAAGGGTTGCCCCAAAATTATCATCGGTCTTGGCGGCAGTGCGACCAACGACGGCGGTGTAGGTATGGCATCGGCGTTGGGCGTACGCTTTTTGGACAAATCGGGAAACGACCTGGCCCCGGGCGGCGCGGCACTCAAACTGCTGGATCGCATTGATGTGAGTGGACTTTCCCCAAAGGTGCGCAGCACTCAGTTTTTGGTTGCATGTGATGTTGAAAATACACTTTGTGGCAGCAATGGAGCAAGCGCTGTGTTTGGTCCCCAAAAGGGTGCGGATAATGAAATGGTGCGCGAACTGGATTCTTGCCTGCGACACTATGGGGATAAAGTATTGCAGACGCTTTGCATACCTGTTGCCGAGGTCCCGGGAGCTGGGGCTGCCGGGGGCATGGGAGCCGGGTTGATTGCCTTTTTTAATGCCAAGCTCATCAAAGGAGTGGATCTCATCCTTG
The DNA here is from genome assembly GCA_023413185.1 of Bacillota bacterium. GTDB lineage: Bacteria > Bacillota > Clostridia > Oscillospirales > Ruminococcaceae > Acetanaerobacterium. The sequence goes on along the minus strand of JAEZQD010000156.1, from coordinate 7,205 downwards.
ATTATCTTGAGTTTGACAGATGGGTACAGCAAGCGGATATTGTCATCACCGGCGAGGGAAGATTGGACGCGCAGACCATATACGGCAAGGTGCCCGTCGGCGTTGCTAAGCGTGCAAAAAAGCACAGCAAACCAGTCTATGCGATAGCCGGTTTTCTGGGAGAAGGCGCGCAAGCGGTGTATGACCATGGTATCGATGCCGTGATAAGTGCCATCGTCGCGCCGATGTCTCTGGGCGAAGCCATTCAAAAATCTCCACAGGCGATCGAAAACGCAGCGGAAAACCTGATGCGCATTATACGCTCCGCCAGTAACACCACAGCCTAAACAGGAAAAACATCCTGTTACTATCATATCCTTATACAGAAAGAACGTATGCTTTACGTGCATAATATTGAGAGTGTGGAGACATCCGCACTCTTTTTGTGTCGTAATGAAGGCGGTTATTCTAAGACCAAACTTAGGTTTTAGAACAATAACTTACTGCGCGTTACTGAATTGCACTTTCGTTGCAAGCAAAATCTATTACACAATACAAAAAGCCTATGTAATCATAGGCTTTTTGCAGTACAGTATATTTGGTTGCGGAACTAGGATTCGAACCCAGACAAACAGAGTCAGAGCCTCTAGAATAATTGTGCCATCTATGTGATAATTAGTTTTAATTATCATTTAAAGGAGCGCAGACTAAAATGTTGGGACAGAAACAAACAAGCAATGTAGAACTAATGTTGCAGGAGCAAAACCGCCAAATAACATCTCTTTACAACTTAATAAGTGAAAGCTTTAACAACGAACCATGCTTGCAAACAACTGACGACAGCCTATTTTGCGATTATTTGGATGAGTGGCTTGAGCGCCATGCATCCAAAATTCAGCCAAATACATATAATGAGTACAAAAAAGTATTTGATAAACACTTGTATCCATATTTTAAAGATAAGAACATTACCTTATGCGCACTAAATTGCGATGATATTGAAGCATACTATGCGTACAAATTGAAATCGGGATTATCTCCCAATACTGTTTTAAAGCATCATGCCAATTTGTTTACAGCGCTTAAATACGCTGAACTTCATGACAGAATAGCTTCTAACCCGATGAATAAAGTGGAAAGACCTAGAAAAATCCCGTACATAGCCCGTTTTTATAGCGTGGAGCAGATGGTGTTTTTGTTCTCGGTATCAAAAAATGAAAAGATATATTTGCCGATACTTCTTGCCGGATTACTGGGTGGGCATCCATAATGTTGGGTAGGAAAAATAAAGAAGCGGCCGAAAAAATACTTGGCAATTGTACCACTGCACTAGTATTGGTGGCAATTATATTAACTGCTGTAGTACTTATGTATGGAGAAAAAATGCTAATGTTGTTCGGTGCCAGCGAAAATACGATTGGCTATGCTTTCGATTATATGAGAATATATGCCATTGGAACTATATTCGTCCAACTGTCGTTAGGTTTGAATGCATTCATAACTGCACAGGGCTTTGCTAAAACCAGTATGCTTACAGTAACCATCGGAGCAATTGCTAATATTATATTAGATCCCATTCTGATATTTGGATTTAACATGGGCGTGAAGGGAGCCGCTTTGGCAACCATCCTTTCACAGGCAATATCTGCCATATGGGTTGTATCATTTCTAAGAGGTAACAAGAGTCTAATAACGATTAAAAAGAAATGTTTGAAGATTGATTTAAAAACCTTTCTGCCTTGTATTGCCCTTGGATTGTCACCATTTATCATGCAGTCTACAGAGAGTATCTTAATCATTGCTTTTAATACATCACTACAGAAATATGGTGGCGATTTGGCAGTGGGTGCTATGACCATTCTATCAAGCATAATGCAATTCTCCATGCTTCCTTTGATGGGGCTCACCCAAGGAGCACAGCCTATTATCAGTTATAATTATGGCGCAGAGAATTCATCTAGAGTAAAAGATCCCTTTATTTTATTGCTCAAATCAGCAATCGGTTATTCTACATTATTATGGGCATTGGCTATGCTGTTCCCTCAGATGTTCGCCCGTATTTTTACATCCGATGCTCAATTAATCGGTGCTACGATTTCTGCGTTACGAATTTATATGGCAGCATCTTTATTACTTGGGATTCAAGTCAGCTGTCAGCAGACATTTATCGCCCTGGGCAATGCAAAAGCATCCGTATTCCTTGCCATTCTTCGTAAGATTATTTTACTGATTCCACTTATCTTCCTATTACCGTTATTCATGGAGAATAAGGTTTCTGCTGTATATCTTGCAGAACCCATAGCTGATTTCCTTGCTGTTACAGTTACAACCATAATGTTTGTAAGCCAATTTAGAAAAGTACTAAAAGAATGAAAACGAATCCCCCAAACCGAAGTCTGGAGGATCAAATTTAACGTTTACTTTATTATAACTTTTCTATGTCTACCGACCAAGATCAATAATATTCTGGATGAGACCCTTGCATTTTCCACATACCTCGCCAGTTTCTTCATTTACACCAGTTCCAGCACCTGTTATCTCTCCAACCTTTTCTACCGTATCAGCACCATTTTTAACTGCATTTACTACTGCTTCTAGAGAAACTTTCTTACAGCCACAAACAGAAGAAAGTATTGCACTTAATTCACTTATACATCCATCACATTCCGTGCATACACCTGCAAGTTCAACTAATTCATCAACTGTTCTTGCACCAGATGTCATTGCCTTTCTAATGGATAAATAATCAACATCATTTTTTATACATATTATTCTATTTTGTGCCATCTTGTTATGTCTCCTTATTTGTGTAATTTACTTATCTAGTATAACATATCTGGCTAGAACAACTCGCAGGAAATAAATTCTAATTTTTCCTCAAATATAGTCAATCATTGCATAATATTGCGTAAAAATGTAACCGATCTTGCCGCATCCATATCAAGTTCTTCCATTGATGCTCCTTTTGAAATATAACGCCATATGCGGATATTACTTAACAGTTATCATGCACTTTTCTCTGTTTTTAATTTTATAATATTTAAACTGTTTTTGTCCTATTGAAAAAACTGCTACAATTTCACGATTAACCGGAACTTCCAGGATATTATTAATCATTTTTAGCTCTTTTGCTTTTCTTACTTGAAATGACTGTAGAGCAAAACTTATCCATCCTAAAAAGCATGTCCCTAACCCTAAAGCTTCTGCCCCAAGCATTATCTGGTATTCCATTATACTTGCATTTTCCCTGGATACTGGACTCCCCTTCTCACAATGGAGTATAATCAAGTTCGGTGCATCATATGTAAGCATATCAATATCGTGCTGTTTAAGATTTAAAGCCAAATCTATTCTTTCAACAGTACTATTTATGCTCTTATTTTGAGATTTGTTAAATATTGTACCTATTTTTAATATAGGTGAAGTTAGTTTTTTCCTTAACACGCATATATAGTCATAAGAATAGTCTCTGATTTTCTTTATTACATTTATATCCTTTACTATAATAATACCTGTATTTTTTACCCCTTCCGTATGTCCGCCCCTAGGTGCCAGCGATGCTACTTCTCCTATATATTTTATTTCTTCTTCTGTTAAACTTCTGTTTTTGTATTTCCTTACTGTTCGCCTATTTTTTAAATTACTTAATAACTTTTCTATATCGTATGGTATATCATCTACTGGAAGCTTCTCCAAATCAAAATCTTGATTTGTAATAGACCCTGAAGGACATACTGAAATACAATCTTTGCAGTTTATACAAAAATCCAACTTATCATAACATATACTAATTGTCTCATTTCTCTTTTCGAATACTTTTACAGGGCAAGCAGTTACACAAATGCCACATTTTCTACATTTAGCCTCATCAATATGTAATCGATTCTTCAACATTCTCTTAACCATCCTTCTTACATAATCAATCTATTAAAATCAAATAATTACTTTACGGTTAACAATTTAATACACTCTTCTCCCCATTTAATTAAGACCTCATTCATCATAATTCCTCTCTTAAGCGTAAGTCCCCAATATAATTTGTCTTCCTGAGTATTAAATTCATCTGCCATCTTACTTATGTAACTTTCAATAGCACTAAGAGTTTTAGCTTTCATGCGTTTTTCTTCAATGAATTTTTCAAAAAGATTGATAAGTTCATTATGCTGTAGGCGGGAACCAAAGAAAACTCTAGTACTAAATTCATCTCTTACAGGAGCTGACAGGCTGTCGGGTGTAGATTTCAACCATTCATGGAATACTATTTTACCACTTTCTTCAATACTGTATATCTTCTTATCAGGTCTGTCATTTTGTTTCTCAATAATTGAGGAAATCAATTCTTTGTTTTCAAGCAAGCTTAGTTCCCTGTAAATCTGGCTTAGATGTGCAGACCAAAAATAATTGATAGATTTATCAATTATAAGTTTTATATCATAGCCTGACATGGATTTGTATGATAGCAATCCAAGAATTGCATATTGTAATGACATGTGTATCTTCTCCTTAATATATATAATAAATTATATATAAATTGTTATATAATACATATTATAATTACTATTTTATATATGTCAAGTAGTTATAATTATTTAATAATGGTTGTAGTGACAATTTTTTTTAATGGTTATGACAATTTCTTAAGATGAATTGTCAAGACAAGTGCGCCACTTCGTATAGAAATACTTGAATGGGAGATTTCCAACCGAGACATTTTCTTGGACGACTGTTAATGAGGAGCAGGTTGTGAGCCAACTCATACTGCTTAACCTTGCCTAAATCAGTTTTCTTGGGATAGAACTCTCTTAGCAGACCGTTGGAGTTCTCATTACTGCCTCTTTGCCAAGATGAGTAGGCATCGGCAAAATAGAGAGGCAGAGCCAGTTCCGATTGAATTTTGCCGTAACAGGCAAACTCTTTGCCACGGTCGGTTGTGCCGGTTTTGAAAGCACCTTCTGGCAATGTACGGTATAGCTGTGAGATTGTTCGCTCCATAGATGCGGCCGTCCTGTCTGGAATCAATAGCGCCGTATAAAGTCGGCTCTTGCGCTCAACAAAGGTAGCGAAGCAGCCCTTGCTTTCGCCACGGCTTGAGACAATGGTGTCCAGCTCCCAGTGACCGAAGGTTTGGCGATGCTTTACTTCTTCCGGACGTTCCGAAATTGGTGTTCCCATGGAAAACTTACCGCGTCTCTCTGCTTTTCTGCGCTTTCCCTTGTGGCGCAAATACCGAATATCCGCATCGTACAACTTCCCGGCGTAGAGCCAATTGTAAATGGTTTTGAAGCTAACAACGCCGAGCGTTACCGTGTTGGCGATTTGCTCTGGTGACCATGTAGCAGAAAGCTTTTCCTCAATAATTGATACTAGACTGTCTGAACGTTTGCCCAGAGGCTTAGAATTGCATCGGCGAGCATGGTAGACTGACTGGGCAGACACACAATCATAGCCTGCGCCCCTTTTATTGCGTTTTAGCTCTCGGTCTATGCAGGAATGGTGTCTACCAAGCCTAGTTGCAATTTCTCGATGGGAATACCCTAATTTCAATAACTCATCTATGCGTCCGCGTTCGAATGTGCTAAGATGGTGGTAGCTCATATTGTTGCCTCCGTCTGAATGGTGTCTGAACAACTTCATTCTACACGAAGGTTTCATTGTGGGCTACCTTTTTACCCAGCCTTGGGTGGCGCACTTCATTTTACAATCTATCACTTGTTATTCGAACCCTACCATAACCTAACAAGCGCTTCACACTGATTAACTTGAGATTTATTGATAATATGATAAGCCCCCAAAACATAATCATAATAAAACAGATAAAGAATATGATTAACTTATTTTTGAAGACAAGAAGAACATTTGAATTGTAACTATACCCCTCTTTTTGTATATTACAGACAATATGATGTTTTGCGAGTTGGTTAATAAAACCGTCGCTATTAGTTCCGACAACAATATACTCTCCATTAATCGTATTATTCAAAGGAGAGTTGAGAGGGTATACTGAAACAGAATATCTTTTGTCGAATGTATCAAGGATAATGCCCTGAATGTTAGAAGGTCTATTTTCAACTGCTGTTATGCCGTTTTGCATAATTATGTCTGTGACGGTCTGGCAATCCGTAGTGTAAAGAGTGGCGTCCACCAACCGATTCTGGTCTTTAGATTCAAAGTAATATGTTATATCTCGCTTAATGATAATTACATTGTTACTCTCAGCTGCCTCCAGAACTTTCTGCACGGCATCGGACTTGCTCATATTCCCCATATTATCCATATCAACATATGTCCCATCAATATTTGTTTTATTCCTAAAATCATTAATTGAAAATATGTCAAATAGAATCCATGACAGAAGGGCAAGTAAGAAGCATAAGGCTATAATAAAAGCATTCTTCATCATTTGCTCCTCAATTTAACAATAGTGCAGCGGAGTAGAGTAGCTAAACTCTACCCCTCTTTATCAATTTGCCAACCTTTTAGTAATTATTTGTAGTCATAGTAAGCTTTGTTGCCGCCGAACAAAGCATACCCATCAACCACATATGCCGCATCTCCAACTTCCGTCCAACCAGATGTCATGATTGGATTGCTACCTGCCTTTACAGAGGTCCTATTTTGGTAGGCAATTGTCAGCAGACCAGAGAAGATTACGGTCGAGTTGATTGTACCCCATGTCCAGTCTCCACCTTTGTCAGAAGGCCCAACCCACTCGATGTGCACACTTCTGCTTCTCGGATTGATGACAATGGAACCGGATTCTATTATTTCAGGATCTGCCATAAAGTCGACATCCTCATCATCATATACATTGAGCACAGTTTCCCGCATTAATGTAACTTCAGCCTCCTGGGGCACGCTAACAGCAAAAACTGGTATAGCCATCATGTATATACAGAGAGCAGCGGCAAAAACAGCGACAATATTCTTCATATTATTCAATCCTTTCATTGTATCTCCTCCTTAGGTACTCGAGCGTATTGTAAAGTTAAATGAAAGTTGAGAACCCGTCAGCCCTTCTGGTACAATAGTTTCACCACAAAACCAAGTACCTCCCAGAAAGGAGACGAGTTCTCATGGCAAAATCATATCAAATTTACTGTCCGAAATGCAACAACAATCAATCATTTTATCGTTACGGCAAAGATTCTGATGGGTATCAAAAGTATCTTTGTCGGAACTGCCATCATCAATTTGCACCCAAACGCCCGAGGGCGGAGGGGGCAAAT
>JAEZQD010000080.1 GCA_023413185.1 Bacillota bacterium | reverse complement strand
GCCTGGATTTCGGGCGCATCCGCGGGTTTATTGTCAAGCAGCTGCCTGCCAAATACATCGGCTGGCTGTATGATGCCAAGAGCTATGTTACCGACACCGTACTAAAATACATTCGCGCGTATGCGATTATTATGTCCGTTACCTTTGTGGAGCTGTGTATCGGGCTTACCGTTCTGCGGGTGGAAAACTCCATCCTCGTGGCGCTGCTTATCGCATTGGTGGATATTTTCCCGGTACTCGGCACCGGCGGCATCGTCATTCCATGGATTATTATTGAGACCATCAAGGGTAACTACAGCCTTGCGGTGGGTCTTTTGATCATGTATGTAATCATCACCATTATCCGCAATATCATCGAGCCGCGTATCGTGGGGCAGAGCTTAGGGCTTAACCCGCTGCTTACCCTAATGAGCATGTATGTCGGGCTTGTTAACTTCGGCTTTCTGGGTATGATTAGTCTGCCTGTGCTCCTGATGGTCGCGATCAACTTTCAGGAAAGCGGCAAGATTCGGTTCTGGAAAAGCTAGCACCATTCTTAAAACAAAAACTGTGTGGGAACTTCATCCCGCCCTCATACGGTCGAAAAAGGTGCCTTTACGCAAGTGAAGGTGCCTTTTCACTTTGTGTTGTGTGGTATCAAACCCATGTGTTTTGGATGAAAGCAAACGGATTTGTGAATATGGGGTGGCTGTTACCAGTCATTTTATGACGACTAACCCATATTTACTTGATTTTATGTCGAAGGTAATATAAAATTGACGTAATATTTTGGTTCTATATTGTACAAGCATTGCTGCTGAGGGGTGTATATGGATCTTAAATTTAGGCTGAAGGTTAATATTCTGATCTGTTTGATTATACTGGTGGGTTTTGCCGCAATGGCGCTTACCAGCTACAGCACATACAGTATAATTATTAACGACGACATTGTTAACATTTCCAAGCTGACATCCACGAATATCTATTCGGATATCCGCAACGAGATTACGAAGCCCATCTTTGTCTCCCTGACGATGGCAAACGACAGCTTTCTTAAAGAATGGCTGCGACTGGAACGCACGAACAATGCGCCCGAGCACCAGGAGCAGCTTCGGCAGCATCTGCTCGGTTTTAAGGAAAAATACGATTACGATTCTGTTTTTATGGTCTCTGACAACACCAAGAATTATTACCATTTTAATGGACTAAACAAGGTTATCTCCGAAACCGACGACCATGATGTATGGTATTACAACTTTGTGCGCGGCGGTCATGTTTACGCGCTGGACGTAGACACCGATGAGGTAAACCAACAGAATCTTTCTGTCTTTGTCAACTGCCGCGTAACAGATGAAAACGGGCAGTTTATGGGTGTTACCGGTGTTGGGTTGCAGATGGACCATGTACAGAACCTGCTAAAAACCTTTGAGGATGAATACGACCTGAAAGCACTGCTGTTTGGGGGAGACGGTACCGTGCAGGTTGATACAAGCTTAGTGGGGATTAGCACCGAAAACGTGTTTGATTCGCATATCTTAAGAGAGAACAGGCGAAACATTATTTCAAACCACGACACATTGCAGGTGTACCAATTTAAGGAGCAGTCCTTCCACGGATACTACATCGTGCGCTATGTGGAGGAACTCAACTGGTACCTGCTGGTTAAGAAGGATACGTCTGTGCTCGCAAAGTCGATGTACGCGCAGACGGCACGGGATGCCGTTGCCTACGTGTTGGTGGTTTTGTTTGTGCTGATTATAACCAACAGTATCATCAAGAGAAACGACCGATTGCTGCATCGACTCATGCGGACAGACCAGTTAACCGGGCTGCCCAATCGACGGGGGTTTAATAAGATTATATCAAAAGCGGTCAGCGAGGTTCCCGAGCTGGGGTCACTTAACGCCTTCGTCTTTGATATCGACGGGTTTAAGAATATAAACGATACCTATGGGCACTTAGTGGGTGACCGTATGCTGCAAACCATCGGTCGTATTGCCTCTGAGGTATTCGATCAAGATGGCGCGGTCTGCTGCTGGGGCGGGGATGAATTTGCAGGGTATTACTACGGGGAGACACAGACAGCAGAGCAGGCGTTGGAGCAGTTCTTTGAAGCGGTCAGACAGGACCCGTTTTTCCAAACATACAAAGCGACGGTCAGCCTTGGCATGACGTGTGCCAACGAGACCGACAGTGGGGATGCGTTAATAAGCCGTGCCGATCAAGCGTTGTACCAGGCAAAGAGAAGCGGCAAAGATTGCTGGGTTATTACGGGTTGCGATTCGCCCCAGACAGTGAACATCGATTGACAGTCCATGTTCCACTGGCAGTGCCGCTAAATCGGTTAGGGCACAAAAACAATCGTTTATAATTGAACTGGTGCACTGAATTTGGTATGATAGTAACCGGTACGACAGCTTTTTATACGGGGGCAGATTATTAGACTGCGTTTCGGCAGCAAAAAAGATGTCCCAAAAGAAGATCCTCCGGCGGCGAAGCCGCACTACTATTTTTCATGGCGTTTTAAGCCTCTACGGCTCTGGCGCCGGGAAGGCATGGTCATAATTATGCGCAAAGCGACAAATGAATTTCTGCTAAAGCACGGTATGCACTACGAAACAATCGATATGAACAACGAAACCCAGGCATTTCTGTCACAGATGAGGAACGGTCTTGCCGGTTTGCCGTCATCGCTCATGATGATTCCCACCTTTATCACCTTGGCGGACGATATCCCCTGTGACCGCGAGGTGCTCGTCATGGACGCCGGAGGCACAAACTTTCGGGTTGCGGTGATAACGTATGGCAAAGACCGCAGTATGACAATCTCGCACTTTTCAAAGCATCCCATGCCGGGCACACAGGGCCGCATCGGTATAGATGCGTTTTTTGAGAAGATTGTGGATTATATGGAGCCGGTGCTCAAGCACACCAATGCCGAAACGGTTGGGTTTTGCTTCTCGTTTGCCACTACGATACTGCCCAATAAGGAAGGAAGCCTTAGCGCGTTCAGCAAAGAGATTTTGGTGGACGGCGTTGACGGGCAGCTTATCGGCGAGAGCGTCAACAAGGTGCTGGCAAAGCGCGGCTACGCGCCCAAACGGTTCGTTCTGCTAAACGATACGGTAGCCACCATGCTCGGCGGTGTTTCCGTTGCAGCGGATAAGCAGTATTCCAGCTTCATCGGTTACATTCTCGGCACAGGAACCAACACCTGCTACCTTGAGCATTGCGAGCAGATTGTGAAATCCCCCGACGCACGTAAGGTGAAGGGGAGAATGGCGATTAACTGCGAAAGCGGAATGTACGACGGAATCAGTCAGGGCGACTATGACAAAGAGGTTGACCGCGAGTCGGCGGTGCCCGGCGGCAGTCGCTTTGAGAAGATGATCTCGGGTGCCTACCAGGGCAAGGTAATCTACAAAACCGTGCGCGGTGCCGTAGAGGATGGGCTGTTTTCGCAGGAGTTTGCACAGCGGTTTGCCCGCGCGCAGGACAGCTTTACCATGCCGCAGATTGATGGTTTTTGCGCCCAGCCTAAGGGTGACGGAGATCTTGCGTGCCTTGCGGCGGATAACGAGCAGGACCGTGACACGTTGTACGATATCATTGACGCAAGCTTTGAACGCGCAGCGCGCCTGACCGCCATCGTATTTGCGTCGATCATGCAGCAGACCCAGAGCGGCTCAAGCCCGCAAAGACCGGTTTGCATTACCGCGGAGGGCACGAGCTTTACAAAGTCCGTGCTGTTTGGCAAGAAGCTGGATCGGTACATCAAGGAGTATCTCAACGGGGAGCTTCGTGTTTACTGCGATATCATTTCGGTTGAGAATGCCACGCTTATCGGCTCTGCCATGGCGGCGCTGATGGACTAGCTCTGCGTTAATGTGCGGTCAGTCTGAGCAAAAAAGGATATATTGCATGGGGTGCGCTTCCGTACTGCGGAGACGCACCCTTTATCGTTTGCCTCGTGTATTCACAAGCAGTACATGCCAAGCGATATAGTACTTAAGGATAGGCAATGGTATGACCCACACCATATTTTGAAAATGAAGATATAATAAAGAGAAGTTCGCATACAGGGGTGGGGTTGTCTTGCTTTGGTCTTCTCTTGTTATTTTGGAAGCGCTTTTACTTGCATGTGCGTTGTCGCTTGACGCGTTTTTTGCAAGCTTTGCGTACGGCAGCAAAAAGATTAAGATACCGCTGAAATCAATCCTTATCATCAATCTCATCTGCAGTGGGGTTACAGGGCTGTCTCTTTTGGCGGGTACCGCGCTCAGACAGTATATACCCGACAGATTCACGGTGGCAATCAGTGTCGTAATTCTGCTGATGTTGGGAGCTGCAAAGCTGCTGGACAGCATCACAAAGGCCATTATCAGAAAGCACAACAACTTCAGTAAGGAGATTAAGTTCTCATTGCTTAACTTCAAATTCATCCTTAACCTATACGCAAATCCCGAAGATGCCGATATCGACGGCTCAAACACATTGTCCGCCGCCGAGGCCGCTGCGCTTGCGGCAGCTCTTTCGCTGGACGGCATAACCGTGGGTCTTGGCGCCGCGGTGGGTAACACGAATGGGGTGGCGGTGTTTGTCTGCTCTCTTGCAACCAACATGATAGCCGTGTTACTGGGCAGCGTGGCTGGAGATAAACTGGCAAGGAAAACGCCGTTTGATTTTTCTTGGCTTAGTGGAGTCATTTTAATCGCACTCGCAATACTCAAACTGTAACAAGGGATTGTCGGTAAAATCAGGGTTTTATTTAAGCCGTATCGATGCTATAATATGTAGTTAGTTCTGGTATATTGTTTCGCATTATTATCATAGTACCGTATGAGACAATCGCAACAACTCGTTGCAAGGCGGTGATACAAAGTGGCAGACCGATATTTTGACTTTGATACAGAGATTACGACGCTGGTGTTAGCTTGCTACGGCAGGTATAACAGCTATCGCGTCAAGCGTGTCGGTATGCAGGATATCAACTGTACCGCCCAGCTGGTCAAGCAAGATGTCACGCAAAGGCAAGTGATGGTTCTCGGGGATTAAACCATACAAAAAGGAGAAGCATTGATAATGAAATGCACCATCACGCACATCGCGGTTTATGTTACGAACCTAGAGCAATCTAGGGAATACTACATGACCTTTTTCGGCGGTAAAAGCAACGCGTGCTACCAAAATAGCAAGGGCTTTTCCAGCTACTTTATCACCTTTGACGGCGGCGCACGGCTGGAGCTGATGCATCACACCGCGCTTGCGTACAGAGAGCCGGCAGACAAGGTGACGGGCTTTAGCCATATAGCATTCTCGGTAGCCGACGAAAAAGCGGTTAAGGAACTCACCGAGCGCATCGTAGCTGCAGGGTATGACCTGTACAGCCCGCCCAGAACCACCGGCGACGGATACTTTGAGAGCTGCGTTGCCGACCCCGACGGCAATCGCGTTGAGATCACAACCTAAAACCGCATAGAATGATTAAAACAATAAGATGGCTGCTCAAACGCACCGTCTTATTGTTTTTTATTAAAAGAATAAGCAATAATTCAATGTTTAAATCAGTAAAATAATCTGTTATAATTAGCCTTTGGTCAAACTGGCGGTCAAGTTTTTTGCAATTATTGTATAGTTAATGTCACCGGAAAGGACAACGTAAATGATCTGGAAAGAGAAATACAAGCTGGGTATACCGGCAATTGACGAACAGCATAAGGAGCTGTTTCGCAGGGTGCTCGCCTTCATAGAGACGGTGCGTTCCCCGCTTGCGTGCGAACAAAAGAGACAAATGGTTACCGAAACACTCAACTTTATGAAGCAATACATCGTCGAGCATTTCCGTGCAGAAGAGGAGTATCAGCGCCTGATTGGCTACCCCGACCTGATCGAGCACGCAAAGATGCACGAAAACATGGTGAAGTTTGTTATCGAGGTAGAGGCGCAGTACCTACAGCATGGCTACAATGATCAGCTTATTCAGCAGTTTTCGGGCAAGTTACTAGCTTGGCTTATCAACCATGTTGCGGCGCAGGACCAGATGATCGCGGATTACGCAAGCATGAGGGGGGCTGAGCACAATGACTAATGCGCTTTATGAGTCACTTGTTAACGCTACACAAGAGGTACTTGAGCTAATGCTTGACATTACCGGCGTTGCAAGCCGGAGTGGGGACGCCGCCCTTTCTGCCAACTGCGACAGGAGTATCGGGATTGCCATCGGTGTGACGGGGGACCTCGGCGGGGAGATTGTGTACTGCTTCCCGTGCAATACCGCACTCGAAATGGTGCGGATAATGAGCGGGATGGATTTTGACGCGGTAGACGACTTTGTGACCTCCGCCATCGGTGAGATTGCCAACATTATCAGCGGCAAGGCACTGGCCTTATTGTCTCGGAACAATGTGGTGTGCGATATTCTTCCGCCCAAAGTACTCGTACTAGATAATGCGCTTGATACGAGCTGCTGCAAAGGCAACACGGACACCTGTATCATCACCGACATCGGCGCGGTGGGGATATCGATTAACTTCAAGGAATAGGTTTTAGTAAATCGGCGGCGCAAAGGTGAGGGGTGCTAAGGGGTACATCTCACCTTTGCGCCGTATTGTCTTTGGGATGAATTATTATTTTATTAACACATATACAGCCTGTATGGTGTAGTATTTTATAAGTGCTGGTTTGTTTTTCGCTGTTTTATTGCAAACCAAGCAGATTTCCTTCCGTTTTGTGGTATATCGTATTGCAAATTTGGCGAAAATTATGTAAAATGAATATTAGTTATAGGCTGTCGAATTGTATTGAGGCGAATGGGATTGTTTTTTGCCTCGCCACAGGGGCGGCGGCCGCATTGGCGTGTTGCGTGTTACGCAGAGCGTGTAGTCAGAATTCGATACGAGAAGAAGGGATACGATATGTCAAACAGACTATTTCAGGGCGTGGTTCACCAAATGCGGGATTCTATTGACAGGGTCATTGGGGTGGTGGATGAGAATGCTACCATCGTCTCCTGCAGCGAGCTTTCCAAGATAGGGGAAACCGTAATGGAGGTCAGCGGGTATCAGCCGTTTGATCTTTCCGACTCCCACGATACCTTTGTGCGCGATGGATACACCTATAAGCCCTTCGGAACGCGCCCAAGACCCGACTATGCGGTGTTTGTTGAGGGGGCGGATGACATTGCCGCCAAGTATGCTGCGATTCTTGCCATCTCGCTTGCCAGCATTAAGCAGTACTACGACGAAAAGTACGACCGCAACAACTTTATTAAGAATGTTATTCTCGACAATATTCTGCCCGGAGATATCTACGTAAAGGCGCGCGAGCTGCATTTTAGCACCGACGTCTGCCGCGTGGTTGTTTTAATTCGGGTTATAAACACCAACGATGTGTCGGTGTTTGAGGTCATACAAAACCTGTTCCCGGACAAGCAGAAGGATTTTGTGTTTAACATCAGCGAAACCGACGTCGTGCTTGTGAAGGAGATTAAGCCCAACATAGAGTCGCGCGACCTGGAGAAGCTTGCGCGTTCGATAGTCGACACCCTTTCAAGCGAGTTTTATACCACCGCCGTTGTGGGCATCGGCACCGCGATAGTGGGGGTAAAGGAGCTTGCGCGCTCGTTTAAAGAGGCGCAGGTTGCGCTGGAGGTCGGCAAGGTATTTGATACCGAAAAGTCGATTGTCAGCTACGACAACTTAGGAATTGCCCGTTTAATCTATCAGCTTCCCACCACGCTTTGCGAGATGTTTTTACGCGAGGTATTCAAGAAGGGCTCTATCGAGTCGCTTGACCATGAAACGCTGTTTACCATTCAGCGCTTCTTTGAGAACAACCTTAACGTATCCGAGACCTCGCGCAAGCTGTTTGTGCACCGCAACACACTGGTGTATCGCCTTGAAAAGATTAAGAAGCTTACGGGGCTTGACCTGCGCGAGTTTGATCACGCCATTGTGTTTAAGGTAGCGTTAATGGTTAAAAAGTACCTGACAGCAAATCCTGTAAAGTATTAAAGACAAACGGATTGCAGGATTACCCGGATGCCCAAAGCTGCTTACCATCCTGATAATCCCGGAGGCGAAAAAACGCATTGATTAAATTTACAGGTGTGTCGGTGGTATACCCCAACGGCACAAAGGCGCTGCGTGATATAAATTTAAAGATTAACGACGGTGAGTTTGTGTTTGTTGTCGGCGCCTCCGGCGCCGGCAAAAGCACGTTGATTAGGCTGGTTATGGGTGAGGAACGTCCCGCAAAGGGAACGGTTGAAGTCAACGGGTACAACATCTCCCATATCAGGCGCCGCCATATACCCAAACTAAGACGCTCGATGGGCGTGGTGTTTCAAGACTTTCGGCTTATTCCCAACATGAGTGTGTATGATAACGTGGCGTTTGCGCTGCGGGTAACCGGCGTTACCGCCCGGGATATTCGAAAGCGCGTGCCCTACATACTCGGTCTTGTAGAGCTTGCATCCAAGGCGCGCTGCATGCCTGCCGAGCTTTCAGGCGGCGAGCAGCAGCGTGTCGCGCTTGCCCGCGCGCTTGTAAACAACCCGTCTTTGATTATTGCAGACGAACCGACGGGCAACATCGACCCCGAGCTTTCCTACGAAATCATCGAACTGCTCAGCGAGATTAACCGCTGCGGCACCACCGTTTTAATGGTAACGCATGAGCACGACCTTGTTGCGCGTTTTAATAAGCGCGTAATCATCGTGGAGCACGGCGAGATTGTCTCGGACGGGCTCGCGCTGGAATGGAGGCCGTAACCGATGAAAGTAAGTAGCTTTGGTTACCTTTTGCGGGAAGGCGCGCGAAATGTTTGGGTGAACCGTATGATGAGTGTTGCGTCGGTTGGTGTACTGACGGCGTGTCTTTTGCTCATTGGCGGTGCGCTGTTGTTTTCGGCTAATGTAAACAGCATTGTCGGCTATGTGGAGTCGCAAAACGAGGTTAAGGTATTTCTTAAAAATGAGATTCCCGACCTGACCCGGACCACGCTTGACACCGAGATTCGCAAGGTGGACAACATCAGTGAGATTGACTATATTCCAAAGGAACAAGGCATCGAGCAGTTTGCCGAGACAATGGGCGAATACTCGGACCTGATGGCGGGTCTGCGCGGTGAGGAAAACCCCCTGCCCGACACCTATATGGTGAAGGTGACCGACCTCTCGAAGCTTGGCGAGACCGTACAGCAGCTTCAGGGGCTGGCGGGGGTCGAAAGCGTCAGCGCGCCGATGGAGGTTGCTTCCTCCATTACCGGCATTAAAAACGCCGTCAACGTGTTCGGCGTGTTTGTTGTTGGTATTCTGGTTTTGGTTTCGCTCATAATTACCGCAAACACCATCAAGATTACGGTGTTTAACCGCCGTCGCGAGATCAGTATTATGAAGTTTGTGGGCGCTACTGACAGCTTCATACGCTTGCCCTTTATTATAGAGGGCACGATTTTGGGGCTGATATCCGCATTGCTTGCGTTTTGCGTTGTATGGGGCGGCTACGACTATATCCTTCGCAGCCTGTCAGAGAACGCGTCAGGCTGGCTTGATCTTGCTTATCGCAGCTTTGTGCCGTTTGAAACGATCTCGAATCGGCTGCTGCTGGGGTTTGTATCGGCGGGTGTGCTATCCGGCACCATCGGCAGTATGCTTTTTGTAAGAAGACATCTAAAGGTTTAGACTGATACGCGGGCACCCCGCAATATCGGAAAAGGAGGGCTTTTGGATGAACAATCGATTCAAAGCGAATATTCGTTTGTATACTGCGGCAGCGGCGATCATGATGATTTTCAGTGCAGCGGCACCGCAGTTTACATATGGTCTTACCCTAACCCCCCAAACAAGCTCCACCGAGGAGAATGACGACTCGAGCCAAACAACCTCTAAGCCGTCCTCCGGCTCTAAATCAGAGGCAAACGACAAGCTTGACGATCTAAAGGGCGATTACGAGAAGCTGCAAAAAGAGCTTGACGCCATTAAAAAGAACATCGACAGCATCTCGGATGAAAAGTCAAAAACCATTGCAAAGCAGAACAGCGTCAGCCGCCAGATTGCTATCTCGCAAGAGCAGATTGCCATTTTACAGAAGCGCATCGCCGTTTTAAACGAGGAGATTGCGCAAAAAGAGCAGGAGATTGCAAGCAAGCAGGCGGATATAGACAAAAACTACGAGCTGTTCAAGGTTCGCATGCGGGCGCTTTACATGACAGACACCTCCAGCGTCATGAATGTGTTGTTTGGCGCACAGAGCTTTTCTCAGTTTCTAGAGCGTAGCGAGTATATCAAACGCATCACCCAGCACGACGATGAGCTTATCAAACAGCTTCGCACCGATAAGGAACAGATTGAGGCAGCCAAGGCGGAGATTGACGCCGCCAAGGCAGAGGTGGACGAGGCCAATGCAGAGGAAGCCGCAAAAAAGAAGCAGCTGGAAGGACAGTACAGCAGCCTAAGCCAAGAGGTTTCCATCCTTAAGAAGGCAGAGGCGGAGTACAACGCCAACAAGGCAAAGATACAAAAAGAGCTTGACG
>JAEZQD010000006.1 GCA_023413185.1 Bacillota bacterium | reverse complement strand
GCAGTCCGCCTTGACATAGCTCATATTGCTCTCCCCAATCAATAAAATGACCTTGGAACAGCAACGGCTATTATAACCACTGTGAGACATTTAGTAAAGTACAATAGTTGCAATAGCCCCTGCTATGCAACGCGCGAGATGGGATTAAGCATAAAACGTTCCTCCTTATAGGCATTGTTCTACAGGCAATCATAACGGTTATTCCCTTGGCTGTAAATACAAGGAGATACAACCCGAATACTTGAAATTATACCAAAATAATGGTATCGTTAGAACAAATCATTCTATAGGAGGTTATAAACGTGGTTAAGACCTATAAACTGCTAAGTGCGTTTGTGCTGTATGTGATAGTGGGAAACCTGATTGCGGCGGGATTGCTGATGCTGGTCAATGATTCATCCCAGTTTTTTAGCGTGAACCTGAACGTGCTGACCGTATATCTAGTTCCGCTATGGGTGGTGCTTAAGCTGTTGCAGGCGCATTACCCCGACAAAACGCTGCGGGTGGAGCTGACAAGCGCGGTTAGGCGCAAGCTAAGGCTCGGGCTGATTGCGTCACTTGTTGTGTGCGCAGTCATGCTTGCGGTGGATATCCCCGGGTTTTTCAATGGGGTATACAACGCTAGCGCAACCTTTGAGACACGGGTGTTGTGGTTGTATGAGGTGCGGCTGCCGAATGTACTATCCCCGTTGCAGTCGTTGCCCATGGTAATTGTGATACTGCTTGTAAACGGGTATGTTCGCCTGTTCTATTGGCTCGCGGGGCGGATGGCGAAAGAGAAAGAGAATGAAACGGTAAGTAATATTTCAGCGGAGATATAAGGCTGACGCAAGGGGGAAAAGAGCATATGAAACGGGATGTGTCACGACTAGCGACGGTGTGCCTTGTAGCGATACTGATTGTACTGGCAGGGTGTGCGGTGCAAACGCCACCCCAAGCGCCCGTACCCCCAGTGGGTAATAGTCATGGAAGCGTTCCCGCGCAAGACCCGCCACAGAGTGAACCGGGGCAGGGGTTTGAACCTGTACCGGGGAGCGAAGCCTTGCGCCTTGACGGAAGTAAGCGGTACATTGGGGAGACAGACGTCGGCACGATAGACCTGAGCGACCTGGAGACGGTGACAAGCGTTTTCATTGAGTCGCTGCTTCGCGGCGACATCGCGGTGCTTGAGACGTGGCAGAGCCCCAGCGAGCTTGAGGCGGATTACTTCGTGCGGTTTTGCGGGCGCAACAATCTGCTGAAACGGCAGCTTATCCAGACGGGGGACGGCTACGAGTATGCAGACGCGGTGTGTACCGCCGCGGAGCTGGAACAGGCGGTGCAGCGTTACTTTGATGTGACTGCCGAGTACCTGCGCACGTCCCCGAGCTATGACGCGGCGGCTAAAACCTACACTTTGCAGGGCTACGGCGGTGGCGGGCGCGAGGTGTTTGCCATGGACGCGAAGAAAAACGGGGAGCGATGGTCGATTGCCGTTGGGGTATCAATGCCCGGGCAGACCGACAGCCCCTTTTTGGAGGGCACGCTTGAGGTTAAGCTCACCGACGACGGAGGCTTTCGTTACCTTTCGTATACGGCGACCCGAGACGATAGCTAGCGAATGCTGTATCTCGGTGCGTCAAAGAAGGAGCGGGCGGTCAGAATCCCAGAGGGTTCAGACCGCTCGCCTATTAAGGAGTGAGAGTAAGTAAAGTAAGCCAGCTTAAAACGCAAGGTGCTCGCGGAAGAACGGAACAAGCAGGTTGCGCATACTGGCAGGGGGAATTGTGTGCCCAAGGTCAAACGCGTACACCGTAGGCTCGATGTCCCGCTCACGCAGTAGCTCAATGACATGCTCGCAGCCTTTGGGAATCCACTTATACGAATCGCGGGTGCCATAGGCGATGCCGATGCCGCGCAGCGGGGTGTCCAGTGCAAGGTAGGTGTCAAGCTTTTTATCCCAGTTGGCGTAGCCGTCAATCCATTGCTCCATGATGGGCTGATCCGCCGCGCTGCCATCGCGCGCGGGGGTAAGGCAGTAGGGTGCCTCGCCGCCGGGGTTTGGGGCAAACGCCTGCCCGTAGGCGGTCATAACCCAATTGTCGCCCTTCCACGAATCGAGCACTTCATCAAAATCGTCTGTAGCGGCAACGCCGGGACCAAACACATAAACCGCGCCGTAGATATCGGGATGCCGTAGTGCAAGGTACAAAGCACCGAAGCCGCCCATTGAAAAGCCGCACAGCCCGCGAGACTCGGCGCTTGCGATCGTGCGGTAGGTACTGTCGATGAGTGCGACGACCTCCTGCGTGATGTAGTCCTCAAAATGTCCCGTTACGGGGGAGTTAACATAAAATGAGCCGCCCGACTTGTTGCTTGCGTTGACCCCAACAAGGATAAATTGGTTTTCGCCGCCCGAAAACTCGGGGTTCAGCTCGTAGGACGTGTTGCGCACAAAGGTGCCTGGTGTTTCGCCAAAGCCGTGCAGATAGTACACCACGGGGTAGGATTTCTCGCTTTCCTCGTAGCCCGCAGGCAGATATACCGTAAGCGTGCGATCGGGGATTTCATCCAGAATGTTATTTTCGTCCACCGCCTTGGAATAGATGGGGAGACTGACAACCTGTGAGGGGGACAGTTCCACAGAGGATTCGGTATCAGCGGCGCTCACTGCCGGCGCGCTTTGCGGCGGCTCGGGGGTAGCGGAGGATGACAGAGCGGGTGCCGCGCAGCCAAACAGCATCATACATGCAATTGCCGCGGCAAGCACAGGCAGGGTTTTGCGTGTGTAATAAAGCATATGTTGAAGTCCTTTCGTTTAGTTGACTGGTTAATACAAATTATTATATACTGGAAACGGTAAAACAACGAACAAATCTTGCTGTTTTTAGGGTGGAACTGCCAAATGAACACAGCCAACCGTGTTTTGATCGAGCAGGCGATTAGCGACATCGAGCGACACCTAAAGCACCCGGTATCGCTGGACGGGATGTCCGGGCGACTGGGGCTTTCCAAATTCCATCTGCACCGGCTGTTTACCGGGGTTACCGGCATGCCGTTGATGCAGTATGCCCGCGCGCGAAAGCTGACGGCTAGCCTGGACGAGCTGCTGGGTACCGACCTGAAGATCATCGATATCGCGCTGGAGTACGGGTTTGAGTATGAGCAGTCCTACGAGCGCGCGTTTAAGCGGCAGTTCGGCATCAGCCCCGCGGCGTATCGCAGGCGGCGCGGTGAGCTTGCGGTGGTAAAGCCCGTGGATACCAGCCTGATGCGGGATGTGGCGCAGGGTCTGCTGATTGAGCCACGGTTTATGCTAAAGCCGTCGTTTACCGTTGCGGGGGTACCCGCCTTTGTGGTGCATGAGCAAAACATAAAGACCCTGTGCGCCAACACACAGGGTAAGGTTTTTTTTGACGGCGAACGCAGCGGGATAGTGGGGGAGGTAAACCCGCAGGTATACTACGGGCTGTGCCTGCACGGAGAGAACCCCGAGTACGGTAACGACTATATGCCGTCGGTAGAGGTGCAAAAACCGTTTGACGCACCGCCGCCCCTGTGCTGCAAAACCTTACCCACCGCACACTACGCGGTGTTTCGGTATGTGGGGCTTCACGCGCCCCAGGAGCTGACTATACGGTGCCTAAACGAAATATACGATTTCATCTACCATATATGGCAGCAGAACAGCGTGTACAGCCAGTCGCTGCGCTATCACTTTGAGCGGATGGATCTTGCCCGATGCGCCGCAACCTACTGCGAGGCGGATATCTATGTTCCGCTGGATGGGTATGGAGAATCAAACACCCCGTCGGCGCGGTTTGAGACGGATACAGACTGAGGCGTTTGGTTTACGCAACGAAGCGGGCGGCATTTGAACATGCCGCCCGCTTCGTATTGGGTGATGCGTTATTGTGTTTTATACGAAAAGCCAAGCTCGCTTGCCTGCTCCCCGTTACAGCCCCAGTTTTCCAGCGGCGGCTCATGGATGATGATAAAAACGTCGGTGGGCGCGATGCCGAGCCGTTCGCCCAACAGACGGGTTATGTCTTTGATAAGCCGTCCTTTCAGCTCCTTGCTGCGACCGGGGAACAGGGTTAGTTCGATTAGGGTAAATCGATCCGTTTTTGCCTTTCTTCGTTCAAAGCAGTCTTCGTCCAGCTCGTACAGCCGCTGGTAGCGGTCGTCGTCCTCTATCTCGAACACGGCGACAAAGGCATCGTGCACCGCTTGCAGCAGCGCCTTTTTATATGCCGGCGTTTTGCCGGACAGGATCTCGACTCGTACAAACGGCATAAGCTTCCTCCGCATCGTCTGGCTTTGGTCTCGAGCTGCTATTTATCGTCCTTCTGCTCGGGGGCGGAGACGGGGGGCTTCGGGAAGTTCATGTTTGCCGCGGGGGGACAGTAAGCGGGCTGCGCCGCTTTCCTTTCCTTACGCTTTTTGGCTACGCGGCGGATGGCTATGACAACACCTGTGATGATAACCGCCCAGATGAGCAGGTAGGGCAGGTTTACAACAAACCATACCGCAAAGTCGCCCGCGCCGTCACGGATGTCGAGCAGTGTTTCTTTAAAGCCGGTGGAGATGCGCTCGCCGATGGTCTCGGGTATGACCTGGGTCGGGGTCAGGCGGCGAACCTCCTGCACGCTGATGTGCAGGGTGCTGAAGTCTACCAGGCTGTCGTAGCGGCGCAGGGCGCTGCCTAGGCTATCCAGCTCGTAGCGGACCTCCGAAAGCCGTGCCTCCAGCGCGACGACCGCCTCTAAGCTTTCCGCCTTTTCAAGCAGTGCCATCAGGCGCTCGTACTCGACGGTCAGCGCAGACTTGCGCGCCTCGGTGTCGGCGTATGTAAGGGTGATGTCCTCGCTGTTCTCGTCCTTTTGCGTGACGTTGCCCAGTGTGCCGATGAGGGTGGTGAATTCGTCAAGCTTTGCGGTGGGCACGCGTACCGTGACGTAGGCGTTGCGGGTGGGGGCGTATTCATCGTTATACTTTTGGTTTACGCCAAGCCCGCTGACCGAGGAGTTTTCCACATAGCCACCGAACTCGTTTGTTTTGGCGGTAAGGCTTGCAATTAGGGTGTCAAACTCCAGCGTCTCCATATACATATTGACGGTTTTGATAATCTTGCGGTTGAGCGAGCCGCCGGTGTTGTTTTGCTGCTGCTCGGCAACCGTATTGTTGCTGCCCGAAAAGCCCGCGCCTTTTTCCTCCTGTTCGGCGGGAGATTCTTGAGGCATTGCGCTGTCGTTCATAAAATCGGTCGTGTAACCGCCCAAGGAGGTGCTTGCTGCGGAAGCGGAGGGGGACGATGCGCTGGCGGAGCAGCCCGCCGCCAAAACGGTTAAAGAAAGGGCGAGTGCTACACAGAGTGCGCGGGTAATAATGGTTGTGCGTCTCATATTCATTTCAATCCTTTCTGTGATGTGGGTTCTAAGATAGGGCATAGCGTACGGGAAAGAGAACGGGTGTACCGTATTAACTATGCTGCCGTCGCAAGACCGATAAACCGAGAACATGCAGCTATATGATTAGTGGCGGGCAGCGTCTGGTTTACTGCATATAAAACCATTTGCGGTTACATATTACATATAGGTATCGCAAAGGGATCGCTGTTGCAACCGGTGCAGCAAAACACAGGGCATCAGGATGAAAGGGTATTGAAACGGCGTATTAAATTAGGTATAGTATAACATAGCAGTAAGCAAAATAAAAACAGAATTGTTGTACAAGTATCACAAAAGTGGAAGCAAAACTGTGGTTGCGATTATAAAAATAGTAGAAATTGAAAAAAACACCCAAGAGGGGCTTGTTTTGCATAAAAAAAGCTTGCAATCACCAAAGGCGTGTAGTATTATGATTAAGCGTGACTGCACAGATATGCGATGAAGCGAGAGGTTGCCGCGGTTTTGCGGGTAATTTTCGCCGAGTATGTCCGATTTTAAACCGGGCGACATGAATACGGAACTCCACCCCTGCGCTTGGGGCGGCTGCGACCTCTGTTTACAGGGATTGTTGCGGCAGACGGCGTTTTTGTGACCTTTTACTGGTCGTGTCCGGACAACTTGCAAGTCAAGTTCTCCGGTTTTTTAAACGCTTTGGCGCGATACACACGGCTGGGTGTTCCGTTTTTTACAGCGTCGCTCCCAAGAAACAAAAAACTCAGAGGAGGCGATGGTTAGTGGCAGTCAAGGAAAAAATCAGGGTTAGAATCAAGGGGTATGATCATCAGCTCGTAGACCAGGCCGCGGAGAAGATTGTCGAGACCGCTAAGCGCACCGGCGCTCAGGTATCGGGTCCCATCCCGCTGCCCACCGAGAGAGAGATCATCACCGTTCTGCGTGCGGTACACAAGTACAAGGACAGCCGCGAGCAGTTCGAGCAGAGAACCCACAAAAGGCTCATCGACATCCTGCGTCCGTCCAACCAGACGGTCAAGGTATTGATGGATCTTGAACTCCCTGCCGGCGTAGACATCGAGCTTAAGCTGTAACGGTTTTTTACAACCGTGATTGGCATTAAGACGGGCACGGCGTCACTTGCGCTGTGAGTCTTTCGTTGCAGGTCATGTTGGGGGCAAAAATCCTCAACCAATAACCGTAGGAGGAAGGTTTAAGAATGGTAAAGGCAATCATCGGCAAAAAACTGGGCATGACGCAGATCTTTGATGAAAAAGGCAACGTCATCCCCGTAACCGTCGTACAGGCCGGTCCCTGCATCGTTGTGCAGAAGAAAACCGAGCAGAACGACGGCTACACTGCTGTTCAGATCGGCTATGGCGATGTATCTGCCGCTCGTGTCAACAAGCCCATGAAGGGCCACTTTGACAAGGCGGACGTTGCACCCAAGAAACATCTGAAAGAATTCAGATTCGACGACCCCGACGCGATGAACGTAGGCGACCTCATTAAGGCGGAAGTCTTTGAGCTGGGCGACCATGTTGACGTTTCGGGAACCAGCAAGGGTAAGGGCTATGCAGGTGCGATTAAGCGCCACGGTCACTCCCGCCTGAAAGAAACCCATGGTACCGGTCCTGTGCACCGCCATGCGGGCTCTATGGGTGCTTGTAGCTCGCCGTCCCGTGTAATGAAGGGCAAAAAGCTGCCCGGACATATGGGTAACGAGGCCGTAACGGTTCAGAACCTTGTTGTCGCGAAGATTGATGCAGAAAACAACCTCATTGCGCTCAAGGGTGCGGTACCCGGTCCCAAGAACGGTATCGTGTACATCACAAACAGCGTGAAAAAGGCGTAATGGAAGGAGGAAGTACAATGCCAAAGGTTGCAGTATATGATATGGCCGGCAAGAAGAAAGGCGAAATCGAGCTTTCTGAGGCCGTATTTGGTATAGAGCCCAACAAAAGCGTAATGCATGCCGCGGTTGTAAACTATCTTGCCAACCAGCGCCAGGGGACACAGTCTACCTTAACCCGCACCGAAGTACGCGGCGGTGGACGCAAGCCCTGGAGACAGAAGGGCACCGGTCATGCAAGACAGGGATCCATCCGTGCTCCGCAGTGGCGTCATGGCGGCGTGGCACTGGGACCCAAGCCCCGCGATTACAGCTACTCGCTGAACAAAAAGGTCAAGAGACTTGCACTGAAGTCTGCGTTTTCGAGCAAGGTGCTGGAGCAGAACATCATCGTGGTGGACAGCATCAGCCTTTCCGAAATCAAGACCAAGAGCATGGTGAACATGCTGGCTGCGCTGGGCGTCGACAAGAAAGCGCTCATCGTTATGCCTGCCACTGATATGAATGTGGTTAAGAGCGCGCGCAACATCCCCGGTGTAAAAACCGCGATTGTGAACACGCTCAACGTTTACGACGTTCTCAACTACGACAAATTCATCGTAGTCAAGGATGCCGTGGCAAAGATCGAGGAGGTGTACGCATAATGGAAAGAACCCCTCATGATGTCGTCATTCGTCCCGTTGTTACAGAAGCGAGTATGGCGGGCGTAGCCGAGAAGAAATACACCTTTGAGGTTGCCCGTGATGCCAACAAGATCGAGATCGCAAGTGCGGTTGAAAAACTGTTCGGCGTAAAGGTTGCTAAGGTAAACACGATGAACGTAAGAGGTCGCTTTAAGAGAATGGGTGCACACACCGGCTATACCCCCAAGTGGAAGAAAGCCATCGTCACCCTGACCGAAAAAAGCAAGGGCATCGAGTTCTTCGAGAGCATGGTCTAGTATTTAGACCGGCAAGCCGCTTTCCTGCGTTGCAACAACGGTTGCGGCGCGCGTCAGAATGAAAGACGCTGCATTATGGAAATGCTGGCATCGTATGGGACGCAAATAAAGCGTCTCGCTAAGCCAAACACAAGGAGAGTGAAACCGAAATGGCTATTAAGTTTTACAAGCCTACGACCCCGGGTCGCCGTAAGATGACGGTTACCGATTACTCGGGGCTTTCGAAGGTAGAGCCGGAAAAGAGCCTTCTGACAACGCTCAAGAAGAACTCCGGCAGAAACAGCTACGGTCGCATCACGGTTCGCCATCGCGGCGGCGGTGCGCGCAGAAAATACCGTATTATCGACTTCAAGCGTGACAAGTTTGACATCCCCGCAACGGTGCTCACACTGGAGTACGACCCCAACCGTTCGGCGCACATTGCGCTGCTCGAGTATGCAGACGGTGAAAAGCGTTACATCTTAGCCCCCAACGGCTTAAAGGTCGGCGCCACCGTAATGTCGGGTCCTTCGGCGGACATCATCCCCGGCAACGCACTACCCATGGTCAACATCCCTGTCGGTACTTTTATCCACAACGTGGAGCTGTACGCGGGCAGAGGCGGTCAGCTTGCAAGAGCGGCCGGCAACATGGCTCAGCTTATGGCAAAAGAGGGCGACTACGCACTCGTTCGTCTGCCTTCCAGTGAGCTTCGCAAGGTTCCTGTGGGCTGCATGGCAACCATCGGTCAGGTCGGCAACATCGACCATGAGAACGTAAACATCGGCAAGGCCGGTCGTAAGCGTCACATGGGCTGGAGACCCACCGTCCGCGGTTCCGTCATGAACCCCTGCGACCATCCCCACGGCGGTGGTGAGGGACGTTCCCCCATCGGTCGTTCCGGACCGGTTACCCCCTGGGGCAAGCCTGCGCTTGGTTATAAGACCAGAGCAAAGCACAACAAGTCCGATAAGTATATCGTCAAGCGCAGAAATGCGAAATAAGGTACTGCGAAAGGAGGCAGATGAACAATGGGCAGAAGCGTCAAAAAGGGACCGTTCATACAACCGGTGCTCCTAAAGCGCGTTATCGCCATGAACGAAGCCGGAGAGAAGAAGGTTCTCAAGTCCTGGAGCCGAGCCTCCACCATCTTCCCGGAATTCGTTGGGCATACCATTGCGGTGCATGACGGCAGAAAACATGTGCCGGTATATGTCACTGAGGATATGGTGGGTCACAAGCTCGGAGAGTTCGCCCCCACGAGAACGTACAGGGGTCACGCCGGCTCCAAAACCACCAAGAAGTAACGCAAGGGCGGAAGGAGGATTTACAAATGGAAGCCAAAGCTTATTTAAAGCATGTCCGAATTTCTCCTCGCAAGTTTGTACCGGTTCTGGATCTTATCAGAAACAAGCCGGCTGATTTAGCAATGGCCATTCTGAAGAACACGCCCAAGGCGGCAAGCGAGCCGCTGATTAAGCTGCTCAAGTCGGCAATGGCTAACGCAGAGAACAATTTCGGCATGGATAAAAACAACCTTTATGTATCGGAGTGCTTCGTTTGCCCCGGTCCTACCATGAAGAGGATCAGCC